>CAZWZG010000022.1:0-28347 GCA_964638245.1 uncultured Rhodobacterales bacterium | reverse complement strand
ACCTACTCCGACGAAGTTCGTGACGCACGCGCCAACGGCGCCCCGATCGTGGCCCTGGAATCCACGATCATCACCCACGGGATGCCATACCCGCAAAACGTTGAGACAGCCGAGACGGTTGAGGCCGACATTCGTGCCATGGGTGCCGTGCCAGGTACGATTGCAGTGCTTTCGGGGCAACTTCACGTCGGCCTTTCGCCAGATACGCTTCGCGCCTTGGGCGAGGCAAGCGATGTTGCCAAGCTTTCGCGTGCTGACATGGCCTATGCGATGGCGACCGGCAAGACCGGCGCGACCACCGTTGCTGCTACGATGATCGCGGCGCATGCAGCGGGTATCGAGGTTTTTGCAACGGGCGGGATCGGCGGTGTTCACAAAGGCGCCGAGACCAGCTTTGATATTTCGGCGGATTTGCGCGAACTGGCCAAGACGCCTGTTTCTGTCGTGGCCGCCGGTGCAAAAGCGATCCTGGATGTGCCCAAAACTCTAGAAGTCTTAGAAACCCTTGGCGTTCCAGTCATCGCCTACGGACAGGCTGACTTTCCGGCATTTTGGTCCCGCTCTTCGGGGCTACCGGCGCCACTACGCGCTGAAAGCGCCGTCGAGGTCTCGGCAGCGCATCGGATGCGCGCGGAGCTGGGTCTTGAAGGGGGGCAATTGATTGCCAATCCGATCCCGGAGGCGGACGAAATTCCGGCCCAGACGTTGGCCCCAATCATTGCTCAGGCGCAAGCAAAAGCCGATGCCAACGGAGTATTCGGCAAGGACGTAACGCCTTTTCTCCTGGCTGAGATTTTTACTGCAACCGAGGGGCGTTCCTTGACGGCCAACATCGCGCTCGTGCGCAACAATGCCCGGCTTGCGGCTGAGATCGCGGTCGAATTGAGCAAATAGTCGGCGTTGTGGGGCATCGGGCCGGATTCCCGTGTGATGCCAGTTGTTTTGACCAAGCCCTGTGCTTATTCTCGTCGAGGGGTATGAGTGGCACATGACAACACCTTTTGACGAACAGAACGAAACAAAGCGACGACGTACGCTTTTTGGCGGATTGCGCAGTTCGTTCCTGACCGGCCTGATCGTGATCGCGCCGATTGGCCTGACGCTTTGGCTCATCTGGACTGTTGTGGGCTGGGTGGACAGCTTCGTCTGGCCGTTCGTCCCGGATCGATTTCAGCCAACCCCACTGCTAAACAGCTGGCTTGGGTTGGAAGGCGAGGATCAGATCACCGTCAATGTGCGTGGCGTCGGTGTCATCGTCTTTCTCATATTCACGATCATTGTGGGATGGATCGCGAAAGGTCTGATTGGGCGCTCACTGATCAGCTGGGCAGAAGGACTTGTCTTGGGCTTGCCTGTGGTGCGCTCGATCTATCGCGGTATCAAACAGATTGCAGAGACAGTTTTTTCCCAAAGCGACCGATCGTTCGAGCAAGCCGCTCTGATAGAATACCCTCGGCCTGGCCTCTGGGCTATTGGTTTCGTCTCCACGACGACGAAAGGCGAGATCGACAGCAACATTCCTTCGGACGAAGAAAAAGTCGCCATTTTTGTTCCGACAACGCCAAATCCGACTTCTGGCTTTTTGCTTTTTGTGAAGCGATCCGAGCTGAAGATGCTTGATATGTCGGTCGAGGACGCCGCAAAACTTGTCATTTCGGCAGGCCTTGTTTACCCGGATGATTTGGACCGCACAGACAGAGAACAGCCGCAGGCCGCAGAATAGGGCTTCGAAGCTTTCGAACGGGTCCGGCAGACCATGACTGTTGCTATTTTCCAACGCATGCGCGGGAATATTTGTTTGAAACGACTATGGTTAGGCGTGGATACCATGACCAATAGATCGAAAAGGGCCTCCTAAGCCCATGGCAACACGCAATAAATATCCTAAGTGCCCTTTGCCTTTGGTGTGCCGCTCTGCCCGCGCCGCCAAGCGGAAACGATAAATGGGTTGATCCTCTAACCAAACAAGCGATATTTGCCGCAGCAAAGGAGTTGCGAAATGAAATTTGGTCGGAAGTTTGTCGCTCTTGGTCTTGGCCTCGGTGCCACCGTGTCCTCTGCACTTGCAGGCGGAATGGCTGAGCCCATGATGGAACCAGAGGTGATCGTCGAAGAAGCAGCCGCTTCGTCTGGCGGGTTCATCCTTCCACTTATCCTTCTCGCGCTGGTTGCTTTGGCGCTTGCCAATAACAACGACAGCGAAAGCGGCGGTGGCGGCGGTACTCCGCTTTCCTAAGCAACTTCAAAAGTTTACGTAAACGAGGGAAACCCCAATGAAACTCTTCAAGACAATCGCAGCCTCCGTGGCAGGTGTAGTTGCAGCAGCAACGGCCAAAGCTGGTGGCATGGCAGAACCTATGATGGAACCGGAAGTTATCGTCGAAGAAGCAGCTGCTTCCTCTGGCGGCTTCATCCTACCACTTATTCTTCTTGCACTCGTCGCACTTGCTCTTGCGAACAACAACGACAGCGACTCCGAGAGCCTCTAAGCGAGTTCTGTCTGAGTGAGATTTATCAAGGCCGCGCCGATTGGTGCGGCCTTATTCGTACATGGCCTTGAGATCGACGCTAGAGGACTTGTTGATCTTGTCCCGGTGCGCGGTGAGAAAACGGTCGGCTGCGGCGGCACCAGCATCACGTAGTTTGTCGACCAGGTAGGCCGTGGGCACCATTTTCGTCGCAACATTCAGGTCCTGCATGATGCTGTCGTCAGCGATCATGTGGATGAGCACGTCCTTCATCGCGCCGTCTTCGACCTTGCCCTTCGCTATGAGATCCTTGACGAAGCGGATCGCACGTAGTTCCCGCAAAAGCGATGAATTGAAACTCACCTCATTGATCCGGTTCAGAATGTCTTGCGACGATAGCGGTAGATCAGGTCGCTCGAGCGGATTGATGTTCACGATGACGATGTCGTCGGGCAGCGCTTGATCGAACAATGGGAACAGCGCCGGGTTACCGGTGTACCCTCCATCCCAGAATGCTTCGATCTTTCCGGTCTTTGGATCCTCGAACTCGACCGCCTGAAACAGTGTCGGCAGACAGGCAGACGCTACGATCACGTCCGACGATATCTCCTTTCCGGTGAAGACGCGGATTTTGCCCGACCGAACGTTCGTACAGGACACAAACAACGGCGGACCTTCGCCAGCGCACACCCGGTCGTAGCGAAACCCGTCGACGATCTTGTAGAGCGGATTGCGGTAGAACGGGCCATAGCTGTAGGGGCTGAAAATCCGCGTTGCGGCCTCAGCCATCGAAATTTGCAACGACGTCTCGACCACTTGTCCGAACATCTTTGGCGACGGGAACAGCGTGTTGACCCAATCGGAGATACGCAGGTCGCCCGCCGCAGTCACCGTGTCCCAGAGCCATTCAAGGTTGGCCTTCGCGCCGTCCCGACCTTCTGTCAGTCCGGCCTTCAACGCCGCCCCGTTCAATGCACCAGCAGACGTCCCGGAAATTGCACAGATCTCAAGGTGCTCATCGCTCAACAGCCGGTCAAGGACACCCCATGTGAACGCCCCATGAGCACCCCCGCCTTGGAGCGCAATATTGATCCGCTTCTTAGCGGGTTTGCGTGGCGCTCGTGGTTTGGCAGGCGATTTGGCAGCACTCACAGGGCCGTCCAACCGCCGTCGACGCTGATGGTTGTCCCGGTGATTTGAGCCGCAGCGTCGGAGCACAGGAACACGGCGGTACCCCCCATCTGTTCGACCGTTGCAAATTCCTTGGAAGGCTGCCGCTTGAGCATGACGTCCCGGATCACGGTTTCGCGGTCCATGTCATACTCTTTCATCGTATCGGGGATTTGCTCTTCAACCAGTGGCGTCAGTACATAGCCTGGGCAGATGGCATTCGCCGTAATCGGCTCTTCTGCGGTTTCGAGCGCAACAGTTTTCGTCATACCAACGATGCCATGCTTTGCTGCGATATAGGCGGATTTGTACGGCGATGCCGTAAGGCCATGGGCAGAAGCGATGTTGATTACCCTGCCCCAACCGGCCTCGCGCATCATCGGCAACGCTGCTGCGGTCGTGTGAAAGGCAGAACTAAGGTTGATCGCAATGATCGCATCCCACTTTTCTACGGGAAAATCGTTGATCGGCGCGACATACTGGATTCCAGCGTTGTTGATCAGGATATCGCAGGCACCGGCTTCATCTATCAGTGCGCGGCACTCATCGCCTTTGGACATGTCCGCCTTGATGTATCGAGCATTTGTTCCGGTGACGTCAGCAATTTCCTGCGCCAGCGCGTGGTCTTCCTTGCGGTCCGTAAACGAGTTCAGCACGACATCCGCCCCGGCTTTTGCCAGTTCGCGCGCGATCCCCAACCCTATGCCGGAGTTTGATCCAGTGATGATTGCCGTTTTGCCTGCAAGTGCGGTCATGGTCGGACGCTCCTTCTTGGTACAGGCGAAGACTAGTTGCTGCAGCTGCGAAGGAAAGGCCCATCTGGGGGGCGCACAAAAAAACGCCCGCACAAGGCGGGCGTTGAGTTATTGAGGCAGGTTTCATACAGGCAAGAAACCTATCGAGCAGTGCTCTGTTTATACGCAAGCCTTCGCCCACGGCCAAGCTAAAAGTTTGAAAAGGTTAAAAACCGCGCGTAGCATCAATGGCAAAATGAACACAGAGCAGGAAGGTATTGGGCATATGATCCGGACCGCAGGAAGATCCGTCACCCGGGCCGTGTTGGCCTTGAGCTTAACTATTGTTGGGTTTGGTGCGTTTGCCGAACCCAAGCATGGCATCGCCATGTATGGGGAGCCGCAACTTCCCCCGGATTTTCAATCGCTTCCTTATGCCAACGCCAATGCACCCAAAGGTGGACGGATTGTTTCCGGAGAAGTAGGGAGCTTCGATTCGCTGAACCCGCATATCCGAAAAGGACGGGTTCCCTGGCAGTTGCGCTTCCTTGCCTACGAATCGCTGCTCGGGCGAAGCTATGACGAGCCCTTCTCGCTGTATGGACTTTTGGCCGAGACGGTCGAGACCGATGAAGACCGAACATTCGTGGAATTCACATTGCGTGAAGAGGCGCGGTTTTCGGACGGATCACCAGTTACGGTTGAGGATGTGCTGTGGTCTTACGAGACGCTCGGAACGGTTGGTCACCCGCGCTATGCAAGCTCGTGGGCCAAGGTCGCGACGGCAGAACAAACTGGTCCACGCAGCGTGCGCTTTACGTTCAACGAAGCCGACCGTGAACTGCCCCTGATCATGGGGCTACGTCCGATTCTGAAAAAGGCGCAATGGGACGGGCTCGACTTTGCTGAAAGCGGGCTGGATACCATTCCGATTGCGACTTCGCCGTACGTGATCGACGATTTTCAGGCGGGCCGCTACGTCTCGCTCAAACGCAATCCGGACTATTGGGGCAAGGATGTCCCTTTCCGGCGCGGCACGATGAACTTCGATGAAGTCCGCATGGAGTTCTTCGGCGACGCCACGGCGATGTTTGAAGCCTTCAAGGCTGGTGAGTTGAACACGATGCGCGAGACAAACGTCGCGAAATGGAATGCGCAATACGATTTCCCGCGTGTGCAATCGGGCGACGTTGTCAAATCGATCATCGAACACCAGCGTCCGACTGGCATCACCGGCTTCGTGATGAATACCCGGCGGGCACCGTTTGATGATTGGCGGGTGCGAGAGGCTTTGATCACCGCCTTCAATTTCGAGTTCATCAACGAAACGGTGAACGGCGATCCACAGCCCCGCATCGCCTCCTACTTCCACAACTCGGAACTGGGCATGCAGCCCGGCGCGGCCTCTGGCGGCGTTCTGGCCTTGCTCGAGCCGTTTGCTGATGACCTTTTGCCAGGCGCGATCGAAGGCTACACGCTGCCCCAAGGCGATGGGACAGAACGCAACCGCGCCAACTTGGCTCGTGCGCTTGATCTTCTGGCCGAGGCGGGATGGGAAGTGCAGGATGGCACCCTGCAAAAGGACGGCGAAGCTTTCGCGTTCGAATTGCTCCTACAGGCGGGTTCTGCCGAGAACAGTCAGATTGCGGACCTGTTCGTCAGTGCGCTTGAGCGGCTCGGGATCCAGGCAAACATCGAGCAGATCGATGGCGCGGCCTACAAGGAGCGCACGCAGGTCTTTGACTTTGACATGACGCGATATCGGCGTGGAGTCTCGCTTAGCCCCGGCAACGAGCAGTCGCTTTACTGGGGATCAGAGGCGGCAGGCGTCGAAGGCAGCCGCAACTGGATGGGCGTGGAATCCCCTGCCATCGACAGCTTCATCAATGAATTGGTCACGGCCACATCACGCGATGATTTCCTTGCAGCCACACGAGCCCTTGACCGTGCACTCATCTCAGGCCGTTACGTTATCCCATTCTGGTACTCCAACATCTCACGCCTCGCTCATGACAAAGACCTTGCCTATCAGGAGCCTGTTATGGCCTATGGCGACTGGATCGGCTTTCTGCCGGACGTTTGGTGGGATGAAGGAGCAGGTCAGTGACACGCCTGATTTTCGTTGGAGTAGCGCTGGTTGCGCTTGCAGGTTGCAACACAGTTGACGGTATCGGACAGGATATCTCGTCAGGAGCTCGCGCGGTAGAACGGACGTTCTAACCTTTAGGAGCCTGTTAATCCGGCTCGGCCATGCTCATCACCGTCACGACGTACGGAGAGCATGGCATGAGCTGGAGCCGGATTGCAGAACTTTGGGAAGACCTTGTCGATCAACTGATCGGGCGTTGGCCCGAGATGGATATGGCGACGGTCCGCGCCGCATCGGGAGAGCAGGAGCGCCTTGTGGCTCACTTGGCAGAAGCGCACCACTTGACCATTGCCGAAGCACGCGAAGAACTGGAAATCTGGCGTGAAGGCCCTGCTCGTCGGCGATGACATAGTCCCCGCGGCGCGGGGATCACAGCATTGATGTGACCCAAAGGATTGTGGCGTCGTCTTCGCTGACGGAAATGACGTTGTGGCCCATTGTTGCATCGTAATAGGCGCTGTCGTTGCGCTTGAGCTCGATGGGCTCGTAGAACTCGGTGTAGAGCCGAACAACGCCGGTCAGCACGAACAGGAACTCTTCCCCTTCGTGGCGGACCCAGCCTTCAAATTCCGAAATGTCGCGCGCTCGAATTTTCGCGCGGTAGGGCAGCATCGCCTTTTTGGTAAGCGCCGTGCCGAGCAGTTCATGCTCATAGGTTACCGTTGGATGCGCGACCCCTTCGCCGCCTCGTGTCACCGCCATCCGCCCGCCAGCCTGCGGTGAGCGTGCCGCCGTAAACAGCTGAGGCACCGGAATTTCCAAACCCGTTGCCAGTTTCTTCAGGGCGTCATAGGTCGGCGACATCTGCCCGTTTTCAATCTTGGACAAGGTCGAGCGGGCCAGCCCAGCAGCCTGTGCTGCCTGTTCAAGCGTCCAGTTTCGCGCCTTGCGGATCGAACGCACACGCTCGCCCAGCTCCAACGGCGGGGGCGGAACATCCTCGCCGCTTGCTCGAGCGACGCGCAGGACGGAAGGTTCAGTTTCACGCGACATTCTGGGCTGATAGCCGATTGACGCCTTACCTTGCAATGGGGCAGGCCGCGAGCTAACCGAAGATCATGTCCGACGTGCCCCCCTGCCCTGACCCCTTCAACATGGCGGCCCATGTGCTGCAATGGGCATCAAGGACACCCGACAAGACGGCCCTTCAGGTTGTTGGTGGCGACCCTCAGTCATGGTCATTTGCGGATCTGGAAGATCGCGTGTTGCGCCTTGCGCAGGGGTTGTTGAATGCGGGATTCGCGTCGGGCGATGCAATCTTCCTGCGTCTGGGAAATCGGGTTGAGACACCTATTACATACCTCGCGGCGATTTCGGTCGGGATCCTTCCGGTTCCGGTGTCCCGGCAGTTGACGGCCCATGAGCTGAGCCGTTTGGCCGGTATCATTTCGCCAAAGGCGTTGTTCTCTGACACACCAGCCGTCGCGCTCGACGGTGTTCGATTGATCCTTGCCGAAGATATGGAGCGCCTGTTTGCCGCCAAGCGCGCCGCTTACGTTTCCGGGGACCCTGACAGGCCAGCCTACATTCTGATCACATCGGGCACATCGGGTGCTCCACGTGCCGTCGTGCACGCGCATCGAGCGGTCTGGGCGCGCCAGATGATGATCCGTGATTGGGAACGGATCGGGCCTGACGACCGACTACTTCATGGCGGGGATTTCAACTGGGCCTATACGATGGGCACCGGGCTGATGGACCCCTGGGCGGCGGGCGCAACCGCATTGATCCGGGCGCCCGAAACGCCTGACGATGCGCTGCTTGATCTGTTGTCAGGGCATGATGTGACCGTGTTTGCCACCGATCCAGGCGTGTTGCGGCGTCTGGCGCGGATGCCCGCCATAGGTCTGCCCCATCTGCGACACACGCTGACGGCGGGCTGGGCGCTGCCTCACGCTATTGCTTCGGCTTGGCAGAACGCCTCAGGCGCGCCCGTGTTCGAGGCGTTTGGGCAAACCGAGGTCTCGACGTTCCTGTCGGCAGGCGACACGCATGCGCTGCGCCCACAGAACGGACGCCGTATTGCCATCCTCGACGATGCGGGACGACCGATCACGGATGGAGCAACCGGGATGCTGGCAGTACACCGATCCGATCCCGGCCTCATGATTGAATACCTGGGCGCGCCCGAGGCCACGGCTGCGAAATACGATGGGGAATGGTTCCTCACCGGGGATCTGTTCGAAGAACTGCCGGGGGGCGATTTGCGCTTTGTGGCGCGCAGCGATGACCTTTTGAACCCGGGCGGCTACCGCGTGTCGCCGCGAGACATCGAAGAGGCGCTTGCCCCCTTTCCCGGCCTGCGCGACATCGCCGCCTGCACGGTAGAAATCAAGGCCGATACGGTTGTTCTGGCGTTCGCCTATACCGCTGACGTGGCAATTGAGGAAACCGCGCTCGCCGCATTCGCCGAGGAACGGCTCGCGCGTTACAAGCAACCGCGCGTCTATGCGCAGCTTGATGCCCTGCCGCGCAGCACCAACGGCAAGGTGATCCGAAAAGCCTTGCCAGACCTCATCATGGCTGCGATGGCCAAGACATGAGCCGCATCGACATTCTATCCGACCCGATCTGCCCCTGGTGCTACATTGGGAAAACCCACCTCGACCGTGCCTTGGCAGAGCGTCCAGGACATGGGCTGACCATCGAGTGGCACCCGTTTCAGCTCAATCCGGACATGCCGCCCGAGGGCGCTGATCGTAAAGCCTATCTCGAGGCCAAGTTTGGCGGTCCAGAGGGCGCTGCGAAAGTCTACGGGCGCATTGAAGACGCCGCAAAATCGGCCGGTCTTGATATTCACTTTGATCGCATCACCCGAACGCCCAACACAATCGACGCGCATCGCGTCATTCACTGGGCCGGTCTAGAAGGCCGCCAGCACGCCCTCAAAGGCGCACTTTTCGTGGCCTATTTCGAAGAAGGTCGCGACATCGGTGACAAAGACACGCTGTCTCAGATCGCGGGTGAGGTTGGCATGGACGCCGCCATGATCCGCCATCTTCTGGACGGGGACTCCGATGCGGAGGATATTCGGGCCCGCGATGCGCATGCCCGTGCGCGCGGTGTCACGGGCGTTCCCACGTTTATCGTGGCAGAGCAACACGCCGTCCCGGGCGCACAACCCCCTGAGTTGTGGGCACAGGTTCTGGACGAACTGCTCGGCTAGGCTTTGGCTTTTGCGAATCCGGCCAGATCGCGCGCGATGGCAAACGCGCCCTTGATCTTGTCGCTGTCCTTTTTCCAGTCGCGACGCACAACGATCTTGTTGTCCTTGACCTTGGCCAGCCCTTTCTGGTCCTGAACAAAAGCCACGAGGCCTCCGGGATTGGCGAACTTGTCATTGTGGAACTGGATCGTGGCACCCTTGGGCCCGGCATCCAGCCGCGCGATCCCCGCCTTCTTGCACTCGCCCTTGATACGCACCACCAGCAGGAGTGTGTTCACTTCGCGCGGCAATTTTCCGAAGCGGTCGATCAATTCGGCTGCAAACCCTTCCAACTCGACTTTGGTCGATAGCCCGGACAGGCGTCGGTAAAGCCCAAGACGCGTATCAAGGTCAGGAACGTAATCCTCGGGGATCAGCACGGGAACACCCAGATTGATCTGTGGCGCCCATTGGTCGTCGGCGTCCGAAAGCCCCTCCATCTCGCCTGATTTGATCTTAGCGATCGCTTCCTCGAGCATGGATTGATAAAGCTCGTAGCCGACCTCTTTGACATGTCCCGACTGCTCTTCGCCGAGAAGGTTCCCTGCCCCGCGGATATCCAGGTCCTGACTGGCCAGCGTGAAGCCTGCCCCGAGGCTGTCGAGTGAGCCGAGCACGCGCAGGCGCTTCTCTGCAGTCGGTGTCAGTTTTTGACGCGGTTTGGTGGTTAGGTAAGCATAGGCGCGTGTTTTCGAGCGTCCCACTCGGCCGCGGATTTGGTAAAGTTGCGCCAACCCGAACATATCAGCGCGGTGCACGACCATGGTGTTCGCGGTCGGGATGTCGAGGCCGGATTCGACGATCGTCGTGGCCAGCAGCACGTCATATTTGCCGTCGTAGAATGCGTTCATGCGCTGATCGAGTTCGCCCGCAGCCATTTGACCATGGGCCACAAGATAGCTGACCTCGGGCACCTGTGTCTTAAGGAACTCTTCCATCTCAGGAAGGTCCGCGATGCGGGGAACAACAAAGAAGCTCTGCCCGCCGCGATAATGCTCGCGCAACAGCGCCTCGCGCAACGTGACCGTGTCGAACTCGCTGACATAGGTGCGGATGGCCAGCCGGTCGACGGGGGGTGTTCCTATGATCGAAAGATCGCGCACCCCGGTCAGGCTCAGCTGAAGCGTGCGCGGGATCGGCGTCGCGGTGAGGGTTAGAACGTGAATGTCTGAGCGAAGTTCTTTCAGGCGTTCTTTATGGGCCACCCCAAAGTGCTGTTCTTCGTCGATGATCAGAAGGCCAAGATTGGCGAACCGGATGCCCTTAGCAAGAAGCGCGTGCGTTCCAACCACGATGTCGACAGTCCCCCGCGACAGCGCCTCGCGCGTCTGGTCAGCTTCTTTCTGACCCACGAAACGGGACAGCTGCCGGACCTGCATGGGAAAGCCGCGAAAGCGTTCGGAAAAGCTTTGGTAGTGTTGGCGCGCAAGAAGGGTCGTCGGGGCAATCACGGCAACCTGCATGCCCGCCATGGCAGAAAGGAAGGCCGCGCGCATCGCCACTTCGGTTTTCCCAAACCCGACATCACCGCAGACCAGTCGGTCCATCGGCGTGCCAGACGCAAGGTCGTCAACGACGTCTCCGATCGCGCTCAACTGATCATCCGTTTCCTGATACGGAAAGCGGGCCGAAAAATCCTCCCACGCGCCATGGGGCGCTTCGATCACCGGTGCCTTGCGCAGCATCCGCTCCGCCGCGATCCGGATCAGTCGCTCGGCGGCAAGGCGAATGCGCTCTTTGAGCTTGGCTTTCTTGGCCTGCCATGCCCCGCCGCCCAGCTTGTCGAGCAAGCCTTCGTCATGTCCGTAGCGCGACAAGAGTTCGATGTTTTCAACGGGCAGATACAGGCGGTCGCCGCCGGCATACTCAAGAAGCAGGCATTCGTGGGCTGCGCCAAGGGCCGTGACAACCTCAAGCCCCTTGAATCGCCCTACCCCGTGATCGACATGCACGATCAGGTCGCCGGGGCTCAGAGACTGTGTTTCGGTCAGGAAATTGTCAGCGCGCCGCTTCTTCTTGGGCCGCGTGACCAAACGATCGCCCAGCACATCCTGTTCGGATATGACCGATATTGCATCGCCCTTGTACGTGCCCTTGAAGCCCGCCTCCAAAGGCCAGACTGACAGGAACACGCCACCAACCCCTTCAGGTACATCGCGGAAATCCTTGATGGGCGTCGTGCCTTCGAGGCCTTCGTCGGCCAAAAGCCCTTCAAGCCGCTCGCGAGCGCCTTCCGAATAGCTGGCCATGATCACTTGTGCGTTCTTGCGCTCGGACGTGATGTGGTCCTTGAGCGCGCCAAACAGGCTCAACTGTTCGGATTGGCGTTCGGGTGCGAAGTCGCGTCCGATACGCCCCCCTTTGTCGATAACGCCGGGGCCCGTCGCCTGCGGGAGCACTGAAAGCGCCAGAACGCGGTATTCGACCAACGCCGCGGACCACGCCGCATCGTCCAGATAAAGTCCCTCTGGCGGCGCGGGTTTGTAGACGCTGTCGAGGCGGCCCTTGGCCGTCATCGCTTCCTGGCGATTGTCGTATTGGTCGGCGATTGTTTCCCAACGCGACGTTCTGGCTGCATCAACCTGATCGGCCAAAACAATGCTCGCGCCGGGCAAATAGTCGAACAGCGTTTCCAGATCGTCATAGAAAAACGACAGCCAGTGTTCCGCCCCGGCGTGCTTCTTGCCAGCACTGACCGCCTCATACAGCGGATCATCGGTCCCGGCCGCGCCAAACTCGATCCGGTAGTTCTGCCGGAACCGCGTAATCGCGGCATCGTCCAGAATGACCTCGCTGACCGGGGCCAGATCGACGCGGTCCAGCTTCTCCGTTGTCCGCTGGCTTTCCACATCAAAGCGGCGCGCCCCGTCCAGGGTATCGCCGAAGAAATCCAGCCGTACGGGGCCGGATTGACCGGGTGGATATATGTCGATGATCCCACCCCGAATGGCGTAGTCGCCCGGTTCGGTCACGGACGGGGCTTGGGTAAATCCCATCCGCACAAGGAATGCCCGAAGCGCGTCTTCGTCGACCCGTTCATTCACGCCCGCTGAAAAGGCGGCCCCTTCGATCAACTCGCGCGCTGGAACCCGTTGCATGGCAGCGTTCAGGGTCGTCAGCACGATCATCGGCTTGCCGGAAAGAGGGCCCGTCAAAGCGGCCAGCGTTGCCATCCGCGCGGCAGATATCGCCGGGTTCGGCGACACGCGGTCATAGGGCAGACAGTCCCACGCCGGGAAGGAAATGACCGAGGCCTTGGGAGCAAAAAAGGCCAGCGCCTCCTGCATCGCGCGCACGCCTTTGTCGTCGCGCGCCACGTAAAGCACAGGCGCGTTCGCCTTGGCGACTTCATCAAGAAGCGCCGTCGCATCGTACCCCTCGGGTACGCCGGAAACGATGACAGTGTCAGGCTTGGACATGGGAGGTGTCAGGTACGCCATCGGGCGACCAAGTCAACCGCCAAGCGCACCCACATTCAGGTTTTGGTACATCCCGAAGACCGCCGTAACAAAGATCGAAACGATCCCGATGAGCTGGGTGATCAAACGGTGCCGGTTGAGCGCGCCGTAAAGCGCCTCGCCCGCAAGGTTGCCCTCCTTGATCTTGCGCACCGTCCAGAGCGTCAGCAGTCCGACGATCCCCATTGGAAAGGCAAGAAGGAAAACGGCTTGTGCGAATTCGACCCAATACCAGAAGCCGAGGATCCCGAGGGCCGTCATGATGGCCGACCCAAAGGCAAGGATCCAGATCCCGGAAACCTCACCGATGTAGGCGATCCGATTGACATTCACGCGCACGATGTCGGCCAGGTCTTCAGCGCCCTCGCCGCCTTGCCGCTTGGCGCGCTGCACCATGTCGTAAGGGACGCCGATCACCCAATGGGACGCCGTGGACCACAAGACCGCAAGGGCGATCCAGTACCACAGGTTCGAAAATGATCGCATATCGATCAGTTCGAAGACCGTCTCATACCAATCCAAGGGGGCTGCCTCTGCTCATTTTCTCGCGCGCCGGACACTAGTAGCGCTCCCTACCCTTGACCAGAGGCGATTTTGTGGCGCTTGAGACCGATCCCGATCCGTGTCACCAAAGTGGTACAGACGAAGAACGAGAGCCCAAATGAGCCTTGCCCCCCATCCCGCCGCCCGCTTCCGCCGCTTGCGCCAATCCGACGCCCTGCGACGGCTTGTGCAAGAGAACGCGCTAAGTGTGAACGACCTGATCTGGCCGGTATTTGTCGTGGATGGGGAAAACACGCGCCAGCCGATTGCGTCGATGCCCGGGGTCGAGCGTCTGTCTATCGACAACATCGTGGCGGCGGCTGAAACGGCTGCAAAGCTTGGCATTCCAGCGATCTGCGTCTTCCCCTACACGGACCCGTCCCTCAAAACAGAAGACTGTGCCGAGGCTTGGAACCCTGAAAACCTGTCTAACCGAGCCATTCGCGCCATCAAGGCCGCAGTGCCGGAGATCGCCGTGATGACGGACGTGGCGCTCGATCCATACAACATCAACGGCCACGACGGTTTTGTTGTCGATGGTGAAATCCTGAACGATGAAACGGTCGAGGCGCTTGTGAAGATGTCCTTGGCGCAGGCTGAGGCCGGTGCGGACATCCTTGGACCCTCGGACATGATGGACGGACGCATTGGCGCAATGCGCAACGCTCTTGAAGCCGCAGGCCATCAGAACGTGTCGATCCTGAGCTACGCCGCCAAATACGCCAGCGCCTTCTATGGACCGTTCCGCGATGCGGTCGGAGCCTCTGGTGCACTCAAGGGCGACAAGAAGACGTATCAGATGAACCCGGGAAACGCCGACGAAGCTCTTCGCCTTGTCCAGCGTGATCTGTCGGAAGGCGCGGACATGGTCATGGTTAAGCCGGGGATGCCCTATCTGGATATCTGTCGGGCTGTCAAAGATACCTTCGGCGTGCCGACCGCCGCCTACCAAGTGTCGGGCGAATACGCGATGCTCAAAGGCGCTGCAGAGCGGGGCTGGCTTGATGGCGAGAAAGTCATGGTCGAAAGCCTGCTGGCGTTCAAGCGCGCCGGGTGCGACGCGATCCTGACCTATTTTGCGCCGGACGTTGCACGGTTGCTGCAAGACCGCTCTTAGAAAAAGGCGGCGAAATGTGGCGCGCCCACCACAACAGGTAATGACTCTTGTCGCGTTATCCCCTATAAATAGGGGCAACGGCCACATAAGGCCGAATCTAGAGGCATAACGGCAAGATAAGGGCGGAGTTCCATGAACGGATTCTCACGGCGCGCGGTTTTGGCGGGCGGATTTGCGGCGACGATGTTTGCAGCAGCCTGCGGCAACGGCATTGGATCAACAGGCGGCGCAGAAATTGATGCGCGGGTCGACCAGACGATTTTCGCACTGGAAAGCCGCAATCCCGGCGTGGCCGATTTGCGGACGAAAGCGGTCGGCGAGCTTGTCATGCCGCTGATCACCGAAGCAGGGTTCGGCATCGGCGGGTCCTATGGGCGCGGCGCGCTGCGCATCAACGGGACAACGGTTGACTACTATTCGGCCAGCCAGGCCAGCTTTGGCCTTCAGATTGGCGGTCAGCAGTACAGCCACGTCCTGCTCTTCATGACCGAAGACGCGCTGCAGGATTTCCGCACCTCGGCGGGCTGGGTGGCAGGTGCTGACCTTGAATATGCTCTGAATGATGGTGGTGAAAATCTGTCGACGGATACGACCGTGCTCGACAACCCGGTTATCCCGATCATCTTCGGGCAAGCGGGGCTTCTGGCCGGTGCCACGATCGAAGGCACAAAGTACAACCGTATCATCCCCTGACCCGACAATCTCCACAAGCTGCCGGGTCAATCACGGGCGCGCTTCCCCCCACGAAGCGCGCCCGACCTACGTTAGCCGAGGTGACGCAGGCGCTTGAACAGCGATGATGTGTCCCAACGCCCGCCGCCCATCTTCTGGACATCCTTGTAGAACTGATCGACCAGCGCCGTGACCGGAAGGCTGGCGCCGTTCTCGTTCGCAGTGGACAGACAAATGCCCAGATCCTTGCGCATCCAGTCGACGGCAAAACCGTGCTCGAAATGATCATCCAGCATCGTCTCGTAGCGGTTGACCATCTGCCATGAGCCTGCTGCGCCCTGGCTGATGACATCAACGACTTCTCGACCGTCCAACCCGGCTTTTTCAGCAAAGTGCATTGCTTCGGAAAGGCCCTGAACCAAGCCTGCGATTGCGATCTGGTTTGCCATTTTCGTCAACTGCCCCGCACCGCTTTCGCCCAGACGCTTACAGATCTTGGCGTACGTGTTGAGGATCGGTTCGGCGCGGGCATAGGCGCCCTCGTCGCCGCCACACATGATCCCGAGCGCGCCGTTTTCTGCTCCTGCCTGTCCGCCAGAGACAGGAGCGTCCACGAAGCTGATCTGTTTGGCATCGGCGATGGCGTAGAGTTCGCGCGTTACGGCTGCAGAAACTGTGGTGTGATCCACGAAAAGCGTCCCTGATCCCATGCCCGCAAAAGCACCGTCGTCCCCAAGACAGACCGAGCGCAGATCGTCGTCGTTACCAACGCAGGCAAGGACGACATCAGCACCAGCGGCGGCGGCTTTGGGTGTTGCGGCTGCCCCGCCTTGGTGTTCGGACGCCCAGGTGTCGGCCTTCGCCTTTGTACGGTTGTAAACGGTGACGTCATGCCCCGCAGCGGCCAAGTGGCCGGCCATCGGGTATCCCATGACCCCCAACCCCAAAAATGCAAGTTTCGCCATGGCCTTCCTCCCGCGGAATGTGATTTAACGTTGGCACACAGGTAACGGCCCCATGTCCCGCGTCAACCAATTCGCCTTATGGTTCTGATCTTTCGCTGGCTTTTGCGCCTTGTGACGGGCGTTTTGGTGCTGACGGGCGTGGTCCTGATCGGCTTGTACTGGCTCGCCTCAAGGTCCCTGCCCGACTACGATGAAACGCTGACTGGCATTGGCGTTTCAGCGCCGGTCGAGATCGTTCGCGATAACGCCAGCGTCCCTCATATTTTTGCCGAGACAGACGAAGACGCCTTCTTCGCGCTTGGTCTTGTTCATGCGCAGGACCGGTTATGGCAAATGCTGACCCTTCGTCGGACGGCGCAAGGGCGGCTGGCCGAACTGTTTGGTACACGCGCGGTGGACATCGACGACCTGATGCGACGACTGGACCTCTACGGAGCGGCTGTGGCGTCAGTGGAGGATCAAGACGCTTACACAACGCAGGCGCTTGAAGCTTATGCGGCTGGCGTCAATGCGTGGCTGGAAGAGGTAAATGCGGGTGCCCGGGGACGTGGCGCGCCCGAGTTCTGGTTGTTCGAGCCGGTGATTTCCCCATGGCAGCCCGCGGATTCCATCGCCATTGGCAAACTGATGGCGCTTTCGCTAACGGATCACATTCAGGACGAGGTTCTCCGGCTGCGCACGGGGTTGCTTTTGCCGCCCGAGCGCTTGCCGGATATTTTGCCAGACATTCCCGGCGGTGGCATAGCCGTGCTGCCGGAGTTCGCGGACCTGACACCGCAAGGACGGCTTGACTACGCCCTTTACGACGATCCGCTTTCCCCGATCTCTTCGCGCGGCATGAATGGAGCCTCCAACGCATGGGCCGCGGCTCCGTCTCGTTCTGCGGCGGGTGGTACGCTGTTGGCGTCCGATCCCCATATGGGCTTTGAAGCGCCGGTAAAATGGTATCTGGCCCGCCTGTCGCTTTCGAGCGGTGACGTCATCGGAGGGACAATTCCCGGTGCACCGGTCATTCTTATGGGGCGCACAGCCTCGCTTGGCTGGGGGATGACGGCGTCGGGCCTGGACGACCAGGACTTGTTCCTTGAGCGTCTAAACCCAGAAAATCGCGAAGAAGTACTGACACCTGAAGGGTTTAAGCGGCTTACTTCACGTCAGTCGATCATCCGGATCGCTGACGCAGCGCCTGTGACACTGACCTTGCGCTTCTCCGACAACGGGCCGGTCATCCCCGGCAAGCACTTCGATCTCGAGGATATAACGCCTACGGGGCACGTCATTTCACTGGCCTGGCCTGGGCTGTCGCGAGACGACACAACGATTTCGGGTCTATTGGCACTTATGCGGGCGCAAACGGTGGATGGAGCGATTGCGGCGGGAGAACAGGTTGTCTCGCCCGGCCTCAACATGGTGGTGGCCGACCAAAGCCGGATCGCACTGAAGTCCTTGGGGCACATGCCGAAGCGCAATGCAGGCCACGAAAGCTTGGGGCGTTTGCCGTCGCCCGGTTGGAAGGCCGTGAACCGATGGGAAGGCATTCTTCCCTATTCATCGAACCCAGAGTTTGTTGATCCCGTGGGCGGCCTTCTGGGCAATACCAACAACAAGATTGTGGATCGCCCCTTCCCCAATCACATGAGCTACACATGGGGTGACACGCAGCGGGTGCAGCGCTGGCGTCGCCTGATGCAGTCCCGCGCCGTCCATACACGGGAAAGCTTCATCGAAGCGCAGCTTGATACAGTATCCTTCTCGGCGCGTTCCTTGCTGCCGCTTGTGGGCCGAGAACTTTGGTTCACGGGTGAAGCTGCGCCCGATGGCTCGCCCGAGCGGCGGCGGCGCGAGGCGCTCGATCTTCTGGGCGAATGGAATGGCGAAATGAACGAGCATCTGCCCGAACCGCTGCTCTATGCGGCCTGGATGCGCCATCTGCAGGATCGTCTGATCCGTGATGAGCTTGGCCCCTTGGCCGACGAATTTGCCCATCCTGAGCCGATTTTCATCGAACGGGTCTTCCGGGACATCGATGGTGCATCTCGATGGTGCGATATCGTGCCGTCGGACGCGATCGAGACGTGTGACGACATCGCGCGACTGGCGCTTGATGATGCGCTGATCTGGATCGAGGAAACCTACGGGAATGTCGAGATCGAAAGCCTGCGCTGGGGGGATGCCCATGAGGCGACCCATGATCATCCGGTACTGGGGGACGTGCCATTCCTGTCGTGGGTCGTGAATATCAGACAGTCGACCTCAGGCGGTGACAACACGCTCCAACGCGGCAAGACATCTGGTGACGGCCCCAACCCGTTCCTGAACGTCCATGGATCGGGCTACCGCGGTGTCTATGATTTCGCTGATCCGGACAGTTCGGTCTTTATCACCGCCACAGGACAATCAGGGCACCCGCTCAGCCGGCACTACGATGATCTGGGTGAGCTTTGGCGACGCGGGGAATACATCCCCATGAGCCTTGATGAGGAACTGGCGCGGGCTGCAGCGGTTGGCGTTACAGTGTTGCTGCCAGCGCAATGAGCTGATGGTGCGATCAATACTGGTGTTTTCGTCTGTTGGCTGACACCGCTGCAAGGTGCGTTGATTCGTCGCACAGCGCGAAGAGCGGTCCCGCCGGTTGATACCCATGACGCTCTGTCAGTTTCAGCAAAGTGTGCATTCTCAGCGGCTTAGCTGCGACAAAATGTCATAAAAAATGGACAGTTGATTTTGTCATCTTTACTTGACACCCTGTAGAAAGCGGCTGTTGCTTTTGGCGCGGTCGTGGGAGCGTTGCATGCAGATTTCCACTCCGTTGAGCTGTCTCGCGTTCCTTTGAAGCAACTAAGAAGGAGATCGGACATGTCCGACGATCCAGATAAGGTATGGCCAACGGGTCTGACCTTGCGCGAGGCCGAGGAGGTGCACAGCTATCTCATCGACGGAACGCGAGTGTTCGGGCTCCTTGCGCTTTTGGCACACATACTCGTGGCGTTTTCAACGCCTTGGCTCGGGTAAGGGGGTAGCGACATGAACAATGCAAAAATGTGGCTTGTCGTTCCACCTGCTGTTGGGGTTCCAGTCTTTCTTGGCGCAGTCGCCGTTGGGTCCTTCGCGGTCCACGTCGCTGTTGTCACGAACACGAACTGGGTCTCTGACTTCCTTTCGGGTCAGGAAATGGACGAAATGGCGTCTGTCGTCATCCAGGATGACGCAGAAACAGCTAACGTCGCCTATACCACCCCAATGGGAGACGGCAGTCAGGTGATCACGGTGATCATGCCAGATGGCACGAGCGTGAAAGCGATCCTGCAACCCAACAATGAAGTGCTTGCATCAGCGGCGGCTCCGCCTCTGCTACAGACGCACTGATCTGGCTCTGGCGACCGCGTTCGCCAGATTCCCAAAAGAGAGCCCTGTGGCCACGACCTCCGGCGTGGTCTCGGGGCTCCAATCGGAGCCAAAGCGGTGCAGGACCTGAAGACACATATTCTGAGACGGATCGCCGGAATAGCGCCGCGCTATTTTCCGTTCGCTGACGTCGCCACAGAAGATGTGCCTCTGTCCCAGCTCCTTCGGCTTTCGCTTTTCCAGATTACGGTCGGTATGGCGCTTGTCCTTCTCGTGGGCACGCTCAACCGTGTCATGATCGTCGAGCTTGCTGTTCCGGCCTCGCTGGTTGCAGGCATGCTCGCCCTGCCCCTTCTTTTCGCACCCTTTCGAACCCTGATCGGGTTCAAATCGGATCAACACAAATCCGCCCTAGGCTGGAAACGCGTGCCCTTCATTTGGAAAGGCACGATGTATCAGTTTGGCGGTTTTGCCATCATGCCCTTTGCCCTCCTTGTCCTGTCGGGCCAGGGGTACGCCGAAGACGCGCCGCGCTGGCTTGGTCTGGCCTCCGCCGCGCTTGCGTTTCTTCTGGTCGGAGCGGGACTTCACATGGTCCAGACAATCGGTCTGGCTCTGGCCACAGACCTTGTGAAGAAAGAAGACCACCCCAAAGTCGTCGGCCTGATGTATGTCATGCTTCTGTTCGGCATGGTCTTTGCGGCCCTCGTTTACGGGGCGTTATTGGACCCCTACACACCAGGCCGATTGATCGCGGCGATCCAGGGCACGGCGGTCGCAACGATCTTTCTCAATCTCATCGCACTCTGGAAGCAAGAAGCCCGCAACCGCGAACGTGCGATGGCTATGCAAACGGCGCGCGACATTCCTTTCCGCGAGGCTTGGAGCAACCTGACATCCAGCCCCGGCACCATGCGCCTGCTCATCGTCATCGGTTGCGGGACGTTCGGCTTCGGTATGGCGGATGTCCTGCTCGAACCCTATGGCGGACAGGCCCTCGGTTTCTCCGTTGCCCAGACGACCCGGCTCACTGCGCTGCTGGCGACGGGGACGCTGGTCGGCTTTGGTGTCGCGTCACGAGTGCTGGCCGGAGACTACCCGGCGGAGATGCTCGGGCGGATTGGTGCCGCGATTGGCATTCCCGGATTTGCCGCGATCATCCTGTCGTCGGCCTATATCGGCGCGCCGCTCTTTCTTCTTGGCACGTTCGCGACCGGTCTTGGTGCCGGTCTTTTCGGTCATGCAACGCTCACGGCCACGATCCGGCGCGCACCCGCTAATCAGACGGGTCTGGCTCTGGGATCGTGGGGTGCCGTGCAGGCAACCTGCGCAGGCATTGGTGTCGCGCTCGCAGGCGCTGTGCGGGATATCCTTGTCTCGAGCACGCCAAGCACCGGACTTTCTCCGGAAACGCCCTATAATGCAGTGTTCATGATCGAAATCGCATTCCTTGCTTTGGCCGTTCTTCTGGCCATGCCGCTTGCTCGAAAGGCCTTCGGTCGGACAGAGCCCCAAACCACAACGGTGGAGGTCCCATGAAAACGATAATCACGCGCTACTTTGACGACGTGCGCAAGGCGCGCTTGGCGAAAGACGAATTGGTCTACCGCCGCCGGGTCTCGACAAGCATTCTGCGTGTCTTTGAATCACCAGACGGGATGGTCGACGCGCTGAAAGGCGCTGGCGTCTTGCCCGCGACCGCAGACGCCTACGGCGAGCGTATGGCATCAGGTGGGGCCGTGGTCCTTGTGCGCGCTGGCTACAAGCCGCTCGGCGTTGCCAAGATCACCCGCGAAGTGCTGGGCGATATGGGTGCCGTCGATATGGGCGGGATCGAAGAAGAGGCTTACGTCAAGGAAACATACAGCCCGACGCTGAGTGTTCTGAATGATCAGCCGCTGCTGCTGACGCGTCGGCGTGATCCGACCAGCACGAATTACTACATGGCGAACTGGCCGATCCCGCTGATCAGCCGCAAGAAACCGTTCACAGGCTTCGCCTTCCCGCCTCATTCGCGCATGGCGAATTGGCCGATCAAGAACATCCTGCCATTCAACATCCGTTTTGGCGCGTTCCCGTTTGGCCTTCTCGTGCCAGGCAACGGGTACATGGCGAAGTTCCCGTTTGGTCACATCGTGCCGGGCCACAAGTTCCAGGCGAAATTCCCGTTTGGTCACATCGTTCCGGGCCATCGCCACATGGCGAAATTCCCGTTTGGCCATCTCATTCCCGGCCACAAGTTCCAGGCGAAGTTTCCCTTCGGCCATTTGGTTCCCGGCGGGCGCCGCATGGCCAACTGGCCCTTCCCACTGCTTATGAGCGGCAAGCGTGGAACCAATGCGCTTGTGCCGGGCCACAAGTACCAGGCGAAGTTCCCCTTTGGACACCTGATACCTGGCCACAAGTATCAGGCACGCTTCCCCTTCGGTCATATCGTGCCCGGGCATCGCTTCATGGCGAAATTCCCGTTTGGCCATATCGTGCCAGGACACCGGTACCAGGCGAAGTTCCCGTTTGCCCATATCGTGCCGGGGCATCGTCACATGGCGAAGTTCCCCTTCGGACACATTGTGCCGGGACATAAGTATATGGCGAACTGGATCCTGCCCCACACCAAGGACAAGGCTGCTTAAGAGAGCTTTCGCTCTGCTATAGCCCGTCGAAGCGCGCTTTTTCGACGGGCCCCCAACGCACGCCTACGCGCGTCTCAGTGCCGTCCTGATCTTCGCTTTGCACAAGTCCGCGCTCGTAAAGCCATGCGCGGCGCCGACCGTCCGCCGGGCCAAGCGTCAAAACCTCTTCAAACCGCGTGCCTTCCAGCGCCTTTCCGATGGCGTCGATCAGGCTCGGGATGCCTTCGCCTGTCAGGGCCGATACCGGATGAACTGCTTCTTCTCGGTCGGCGCGGTTCAAGGCTGCTAACCGAGGTTCCCCGTCCATGAGATCCATCTTGTTCCAGACCTCAAGCATCGGCACGTCCTCATTCGCGCCAAGCTCGGTCAGAATGGTTTGAACATCTTCGGCCTGAACCTCGGATTCAGGGTGCGCAATATCGCGGACGTGCAGAATAAGATCGGCTGACAAAACCTCTTCCAGAGTTGCCCGAAACGCTGCCACCAGTTGTGTCGGCAGGTCCGAAATGAACCCCACCGTGTCCGACATGATCACCTCGAGCCCGCCTTCAAGCTCGACCTTGCGCATGGTGGGGTCGAGCGTGGCGAAAAGCATGTCCTTTGACAGAACATCCGCGCCGGTCATCCGATTAAATAAAGTCGACTTGCCCGCGTTCGTGTACCCAACAAGGGCAACGACGGGATACGGAACCTTTGCGCGTGCGGCGCGATGGAGCCCGCGCGTTTTGACGACCTTTGAAAGCTGTCGTTTCAAGCGCGTCAGTTGCTCATCAATGGCGCGCCGGTCGGCTTCGATCTGCGTTTCGCCCGGCCCACCGACAAAGCCAAGACCGCCCCTTTGCCGCTCAAGGTGGGTCCAGGCGCGAACAAGGCGCGTCCTTTGATAGCTGAGCGCGGCCATTTCGACCTGCAGCACACCTTCTCGGGTGCGCGCGCGATCCGAAAAGATCTCGAGGATCAACCCCGTACGATCAAGGAGCTTTGTCTTCCACTCCCGCTCAAGGTTGCGCTGTTGAACCGGGGACACCGGGCCGTCGATGAGAACGAGCTCAATCTCATCCTCCTCAACGCGCTTGGCGATCTCAGCGATCTTTCCCTTTCCAAACAGTCGCCCGGCGTCAGGGCGCGCCACGCGCACGACTTCGCCTCCCGTGACCTCCAGTCGCGGAAGCGCCGCGGCCAAGGCCACAGCTTCTTCAAGGCTCGCTTCGGGGGCGCGTCGCGCCGCGTCGTTCTGAAGATCGGGATGCAGAACCAGCGCGCGGGTATCGCCCGCTGTCCATGTTTCCAAGGTTACTCTTCGCCTTCGTACAGGCTGATCGGCTGACCTGGCATGATCGTGGAAATCGCGTGCTTGTAGACCAGCTGCGACTGTCCATCGCGGCGCAAAAGCACACAGAAGTTATCGAACCACGTGATCACACCCTGCAGTTTAACGCCATTGATGAGAAAAATGGTGACAGGAATTTTCGTCTTACGAACGTGATTCAGGAATGCATCCTGAAGGTTTTGACGGTCTGATGCCATCTTATACGCCTTTTTTTCTTGGCCCGGCCGGAATAGGCGAGCAGCAATGATTGGGACTTTAATGAATGGTTGACGGATTTACACCCCTAAATTCAGACCGTTAGCGCCAAGGCGCTTCACCGGGCTTCAGGACCGCCAGAATGCCGGGTTGAGGAGGGCGACAATGGCAAGTGTCTCTAGGCGTCCGACAACCATCGCAGCGGCCGTAATGGCCTTTGCCGCAGGCTCAAGCGCGTTCATGGCCAAGGGGTCAGTCAGACCGGCTTCAATCAATGGGCCGGTGGTTGTCAGCGCAGCGAAGGTCAGGACAAGCGATTGCTCGAAGCTGAGTCCCGTGGCTGCTAGCGCGATTGACGTGGTCGCGATGGAGATTGCGAAAAGCATGAAGAAAATCCATGCGACAAAGGCAGCTTGTCGCTGAAAACCGACCTCTTCTCCACCCACCGAGTTGGGATGCACAAGCTTCTGAATCTCGCGCGTTCCATGGCCAAAAAGCACATATACGCGCATCAGCTTGACGCCGCCTGCAGTCGTTGCAATGCCACCGCCAAAGAGCGCCAACCCCATCAGCAGAAGGCCCGGCGACTGCAGGCCTGACCAGCTTTGCGCCTCGCCCCAATAGGTGCTTTCAAAGCCCGTTGTGGACAAGAAAGACGCAACGGTGAAGAGGCTACCCCAAAACGCCGCAAAACCGTTCAAACCCTCAGTGCCACTTTCGATGCTGTTGGCGGCAAGGATGTGACGAAAAAACAAAAGGACCGGAAGAATAAGTATGATCATCAATCCGGTTCTCAATTCGGGATCGTCTCGCAGGGCAGCGATTCCGAAAATGCGATCCTCTGGGCCGAAGGTGACACGGCTCAATGCGAAAACAAGAAACAAGAAGACCAGAAACTCGCCCGCAAAGCCCGCCTGCCCCTCTTCTAGTCCTCCGACTGGAGATATCCCACTTGTGGATAGCGTCGACATGGCGTGGATTAAGGCCGTCGTTGGTTGTTCTCCGGAAAGAAAAAGAGCAAGCCAGAGAGACCCCGTAAGTCCGGCGTACACCGGAGCCAGACGATTGGCATAGATGGCCATTCGCTCTGCGCTATCGGCAATATGTGTGATCGGTCCGAAGCTTTCGGTGCCGCCCTGACGGCGAGCTCCAACTTCGAAACCGCCAAGATTGAGAGGCGCAAGAACTGCCATGGCTGAAACCCAGACGACAAAGCCTCCTAGCCAACCGACCAGACCGCGCCACAGATGCACAGAGCTAGGCAACCGTTCTGGCTCGTAAAGAGTGGCCCCGGTTGTCGTCATGCTCGAGATCATCTCGAAACTAGCATTCAGAAAGGTGGTATCGGGCACGGCATTCACAAAAGGAAGGGCGAGAAAACAAGGCAGAACCGTGAAAGCGCCAAAAAGAGCCAGCAGATTGCTGCGCGCCGGACGGCGTGGCCGGGTCCCGCGCGTTGCCACGGCAATGAAACTGAAAAGAATCAGGGTCAATAGCCCCGAGTAAAAGAAGGCGCGCGCCGTCTCAAAGTCTTCGACTGACACTGCATGCACGGCAGGAACTAGCATTGCTGTCCCAGCTAGTCCAAGCAGCACGGCATACAGGGGCAGCACTTGGGGAGAGCGCTCCATCAGAAAAAGTCGATCGATACCTGAAATAGTCGTTCAACGGCAGGCACGTCGGCTGCCATAGTGAACACGACAATCACATCGCCGTCCTCGACACGTGTCCCGCCTGAAGGGCGCAGTATCTTGTCTTTCTTCTTGATTGCTCCGACCTTCACACCTTCCGGAAAATCGATGTCACGGATTGCCTTCCCGGCCAAAGGCGAAGTTGAAAGCACTTGGGCTTCGATCACCTCGGCTTCTGCATCGCCAATCGAATACACACCGCGGACGCGTCCGTGACGGATATGGCGCAAGATCGACGATACCGTAGTCGCCCGCGGATTAATATAAGCATCAATATCCAGAGGAGCCATAAGAGGAAGAAGCGTCGGGTCGTTCACCAACGCTATTGTCATTGGACACCCGAATGCCTTTGCTCGGACCGCCGCCAAAAGGTTGGTCTTGTCATCGTCCGTCACAGCCAAAAGCGCATCCGCGCGTTCAATTCCCGCCTCGCTTAACAACTCTGATGACAATCCGTCACCGTTCAGCACGATCGTTCTTTCCAAAGCGTCGGCAGCAAGCTCGGCGCACCGCCGGTTTTTTTCAATAATCTTGGCATGTACGCGTTCGCTGCGCGCTTCTAGCGCTTTTGCGACCGTCAAACCCACGTTGCCCCCTCCAACGAGTACGAGGCGGTTTTGTTTTGTGGACGCTTTCCCAAAAATCTCAAGAAGCCGACCGATGTCTTCCTTGTGTGACATCACGTAGATCTGGTCGCGCGCAAAAAGGGCATCCCCCGGATTGGGCACGAACAACCGACCTTTGCGACGCACTCCGACGACAAGCGCGCGAAGTGTCGAGAACAAATCAGTCAATTGTCGAAGGGGCGTATCCAAAACAGGACAGTCTTCATCAAGATCAAGACCCAGGAGCCGCGCCTGTCCGTCCAAAAAATCTTCAGTCTCGAACGCAGCCGGAATGGTCAGTCGTCGAAGCGCTGCTTCTGCCACTTCCCGTTCCGGGCTGATCACGACGTCTATAGGAACGTGATCTCGCCTATAGAGATCTGAATAAATTGCGTCATGGTAGGATTGCGCCCGCAGCCTTGCGATCTTGCGCGGGATGCCAAAGATGGAGTGGGCTACTTGGCAGGTGACCATGTTGACTTCGTCCGAATGGGTTGCAGCAATGATCATATCTGCATCGGGCGCGCCTGCACGTTCGAGGATTTCTGGATAGCTTGCGTGTCCAGCGATGCCCTGAACATCCAGTGTATCAGTGGCACGACGAACGAGATCGGCATTGCTATCAACAACCATGACATCATTCTTTTCGCCCGAAAGATGTCGCGCAATCTGCCAGCCAACCTGACCTGCACCGCAGATGATAACCTTCATATGAGCCTCAATTGACGGTTCAGACGACAGCCTTGGCAGAGCCGTGATCCAAGGTCAATTCGGGCCACTCCAAAGGTCTAAAAATATCCCGGGGGGCTGGGGGGGCTGGCCCCCCAGCGCGCTTCAACTTGCTTCCGCCTCTTCGCCTTCCACATGAGCGACCCGACTTCCGGATTTGTTTGACGTGACCACGTTGAGTGATTTCAGCTTTCTGTGCAGGGCCGAACGCTCCATTCCAACGAAATTCGCTGTCCGGCTGATGTTGCCGCCAAACCGGTTGATCTGCGTCAGCAGGTACTCCCGCTCAAACAACTCGCGGGCTTCACGCAGAGGCAATGTTGCAAGGCTACCTGCCAGCACCACGCGTCCTTCGCTTTCGTCCGGCGCAGCGGCCCCCTGATTTGGAAGCTCCCGCGCGGTGATCGGCCCCTTGTCAGCCCCGAGTATCAGCACGCGTTCGATCACGTTTTTCAGTTGTCTCACGTTGCCTGGCCACGCCATCGTCTGAAGCATCGCTACGGCTTCTTCCGACAGGTTGCGCAACGGCAAACCTTGGGTCTTGTTGAACTCCTCGATGAAATAGAGCGCCAGATCGCGCACATCTTCGAGGCGGTCTTCAAGGCGTGGCACCGAAATCGGTACTACGTTCAGACGATGGAACAGCTCTTGGCGAAAACGGCCTGCTTCGACCTCGGCCTCCAAGTCGCGGTTGGAGCTGGAGATGACCCGAAGATCGACGCGCACGGTTTCCGAGCCACCAACACGCTGGAATTGTTGCTCCGTCAGAACGCGCAGGATCTTGGACTGCGTACCAAGCGGCATGTCCCCGATTTCGTCGAAAAAGATGACGCCGCCATGTGCCTCTTCCAGAAGGCCTGGCTCGATCCCGCGCTGCGCGCTTTCGCGACCAAACAGGACATCTTCCATCCGCTCGGGCTCGATCGCGGCCGAGTTGACGGTCACGAAGGGGCCTTCGGCACGGTCGGAATGGGCATGGATGAAGCGCGCGGCGATCTCCTTGCCCGACCCGGCCGGACCCGACAGCATCACGCGCCCGTTTGAACGCGTCACCTTCTCTAACTGCGATTTCAGGTGACGGAATGCCGGGCTGGACCCGACCATGTCGGCAGGCCCTGTTTCACGGCGCTTGAGCGAAATGTTCTCGTTGCGCAGCCGCGAGGTTTCCATGGCGCGGCTGATGACCACCAGAAGCTGATCGATATTGAACGGCTTTTCGATGAAGTCGTAAGCGCCCTGCTTGATCGCGGCGACCGCGATTTCGATATTGCCGTGGCCCGAGATGATGATGATCGGCACCTCGGGCATGTCGCGTTTGACGTGTTTCAAGATATCGAT
>CAZWZG010000021.1:0-28723 GCA_964638245.1 uncultured Rhodobacterales bacterium | reverse complement strand
AATCGCTGCACACCAATGCGCTGGATGAGGCCATGGCGCTCCCCACCGAGTTCTCGGCCCGGATCGCGCGCAACACCCAGCTGATCCTTCAGGAAGAGACGGGCATGACCAACGTGGTCGACCCGCTGGCTGGATCTTACTACGTGGAGTCTCTGACAGCAGAGCTGGTCGACAAGGCCTGGGCGCTCATGGAAGAGGTCGAGGATATGGGCGGTATGACCAAGGCCGTCGTCGCCGGGATGCCCAAGCTGCGCATCGAAGAGACCGCAGCACGGCGTCAGGCGATGATCGACAAGGGCGAAGAGGTCATCGTCGGGGTCAACAAGTACCGCAAAGACAAAGAAGACCCCGTCGAGATCCTCGATATCGACAACGACGCCGTTCGTGAAGCACAGGTCGCGCGGCTGGAGCGCATCCGCGGCACGCGCGATACCGCTGCTCTCGAAAGCGCGCTTTCGGCACTTGAGGAGGCGGCGCGCTCAGACGGCAACCTTCTAGCCGCCGCCGTCGACGCCGCCCGCGCCCGCGCCACAGTAGGAGAGATTTCCATGGCCATGGAAAAAGTGTTCGGCCGCCACCGTGCGGAAGTCAAAACCCTCGCTGGCGTCTACGGTGCGGCCTACGAAGGCGATGAAGGCTTCGCCAAAATTCAGGCCGACGTAGAGGCGTTCGCCGAAGAAGAAGGCCGCCGCCCGCGAATGCTGGTCGTCAAGATGGGCCAAGACGGGCACGACCGGGGTGCCAAAGTCATTGCGACCGCATTCGCCGACATCGGGTTTGACGTTGATGTTGGCCCGCTCTTCCAGACCCCGGAAGAGGCGGCGCAAGACGCTGTCGACAACGACGTTCATGTCGTCGGTATCTCGTCGCAGGCGGCAGGACACAAGACGCTCGCGCCCAAACTGATCGAGGCGCTGAAAGCGGCCAACGCCGAAGAGATCATCGTCATCTGCGGCGGCGTCATTCCCCAGCAGGACTATGAATTCCTGAAGAAAGCCGGTGTCAAAGCGATTTTTGGTCCAGGAACGAATATTCCTGAGGCCGCCGCCGACATCCTAAAACTGATCCGTGAGACCCGCGCAGGCTCCTGATTTCTACTTGTCCCTGTGTTCGCCCGAGACCAATAAAGGGGAAGCGAAACGGAGGCTTCCGAATGGTCGAAGAAGTATTGGTCGGTGCGCCAGAGGATCTGGTTGAAGTGTCCAACACGGACCGCAAGGGCAAGCCCTTGCGCACAGTCGTGAATCCAAAGACCGGTATCGTTCGCAACGACCCGATCCCGACGGAAGCCGACCTTGAGGCTTTCTATGCAACGGACTACCGTCAGGACTACCGTGGAAGTGTACAGCCAAAGCTTCGAAGCATGTTGCGCCGACTGCGGTGGGCACACGAGTTTTTCACAAAGCACGAAAACACGATCGGCGCGCGCCGCCGCCTCTTTGATATTGGGGCTGGGGCCGGTGAATTTCTATTCTATGCCAAAGCGGCAGGGTTTGAGGCCGAGGGCATAGAACCCGACGAAGCTTATGCTGCCTTTTGCAGGGATGCGATGGATCTTGACGTTGCAACGGGAACGATCGGCAACTCGGAGCCGGGATCTCGCTCTCGCGACCTGATCACGCTGGTCCATGTGCTGGAGCACCTTGCTGACCCGGCGCAGTCTCTTCGCGTGATCTCCGATTGGCTCGCCGAAGACGGGCTGATCTATGTCGAAGTTCCCGACATCGAGCAAATGATGCAACACCAAGGCCCAAACAGGCTTTTTCACTATGGGCACATCTGGAATTTCTCTCCGCAAACTCTTGCAGGCACGGCGGCATTGGCTGGTCTGGCGCCTGTTTGGATCGGTGAAGGGATGCGCGGGTTGGCTGTTGGAGCCTTTTTTCGCCGGGAAAGCTCGGTGATCCCCACATTTGACGCCGCAAAGGGTGACGCTCTCAAAAACGATTTGCTCGCTTTCAAGGATCGCGGGGCAAGACTGACCGACATCGCAAAAGTCTTGCGGAAGGCAGGTCGTTTTATTGAGGAAACCAGCGCGACGCGGGGATTTGCCTCACCTCGCAAAATGGCGGAACACGCTGTTCGGCGTATGCGGCGTTAGATCATTTTCGTAGGTTATGCTCGATGATCATCCGCGACGCCACTTCCGCCGATATCCCAGCAATCCTCGCGATCTGGAACGACGTGATCCGCAATAGCGTGGCCACGTTCGAGTTTGTCGAAAAGACACCTGAAGGCCTCGCCGCCCAGATCGAAGCACGTCGTGCCGCCGGTCGCGCGTTTTACGTGGCCGAAGATGCGGGCGCTGTCATTGGCTTTGCAACCTACGATCAATTCCGCCCTTCCAACGGATATGCCCGCACGATGGAGCACACGGTCTACATCGATCCCGCCGCGCAGGGGCGGGGTGCCGCGCGCGCGCTGATGGCGGCTGTCGAAGACCACGCGCGCAAGCGGGGCGCCCATGTGATGCTTGCCGTCGTCTCCGGTGAAAACGGAGTTGGCGAGGCTTTTCACGCCCGTTTGGGATACGAAAAAGTCGCCGTGATCCCTCAGCTTGGCTTCAAGTGGGGGCGATATTTCGATTTTGTTGCGATGCAGAAAATCCTGTCACCCGCCGAGCCAAAGGACTAACGTCCGCCCCATGTCAATTTGGGCCAGAATTGCCGATGCCATCGCCGCTTTACGCGCAGGCGAAAGCCTTGCGCAGGTGTTCGAGCGCTTGCGTTCGCCGCCCGAGCGTTCGGTTGCGTTCACAATCGCTGTCATCGCGCTTGGCGCAAAAATGGCCAAGGCCGACGGGCGCGTGACCCGCGATGAGGTCACCGCCTTTCGCGAGGTCTTCCACATTCCGAAATCGGATGAAGCCAAGGCCGCGCAAGTCTTCAACATGGCGCGCACCGATGTCGCCGGGTTCGAGGATTATGCTCGCCGTATCGCTCGCATGTTCGATGCCGAAGATGGAACGCTAACTGACCTCCTCGAAGGACTTTTCCATATTGCCGTCGCTGATGGAGACTATCACCCCGAAGAGGACGACTTTCTGGAGAAGGTCGCCCGCATCTTCGGCCTCTCGGATCGCGCATTCAAATCCATACGCACCAGGTTCGTTCCGGACGCGGAACCCGATTGCTATGACGTCTTAGGGATAAGCCATGAAGCGACGCTCGAAGAAGCGCGTGCGGCGTGGAGACAGCTTGTGCGAGACAACCACCCGGATGTTTTGATGTCGCGCGGGTTGCCAGAAGAAGCGGTTCGGATGGCCGAAAAGCGTATGGCAGCGATCAATCGGGCCTGGGAAAACGTATCGGCCGAGCTTGGCTGATGCGGATCGCGACGTACAACGTCGAATGGTTCAACGCGCTGTTTGACGATGCGGGTCAGCTTTTGGCGGACGGGGAATGGTCCGCCCGATACAACATTTCTCGCGCACAACAGGCCGAAGCGCTGGGCATTGTGTTCACGGCACTCGATGCGGATGCGGTCATGATCATCGAAGCACCCGATGGTCATGCCAAACGCTCGACCAAGGCCGCTTTGGAGACTTTCGCCAAAACTTACGGGTTGCGCACAACATCGGTTGCGACTGGCTTCATCAACGAGACGCAACAGGAAATCGCCCTGCTGTATGATCCCGCTGCGCTGACAATCACCCATGACCCAAAAGGCGAGATCACGGGAAAGAAGGGCGCGCCGGGCGCACCGCGTTTTGACGGCACCTTTCGACTGGACCTTGATACCGATGCCATGCCCGACGTCGTGCGTTGGTCCAAGCCGCCCCTCGAACTGTCCTGTACCAGTGCCAGCGGCACGACTTTTCGCATGATCGGTGTCCACGCAAAGTCCAAGGCGCCCCACGGCGCCAAAACGCGCGATGAGGTGATGCGGGTTTCAATTGAGAACCGGCGAAAACAGCTGGCCCAATGCATTTGGTTGCGCGCGCGGGTGGATGAACACTTGGCCGCCGATGATCCATTAATCGTTCTGGGTGATTTCAACGACGGACCCGGCTTGGATGCCTATGAAGCGCTCTTTGGGCGCTCGGGCGTCGAAATTGTCATTGGCGAAGGTGACCAGACACGTCTCTTCGATCCCCATGCGGATACCGTTCTCAAGCGCCGTTTTGGCGCGATGCCCGTTTCGGCGAGGTTCTACAACCGGCAGACAAAGCGTTATGTTCAAACGCTTTTGGACTATGTGATGGTCTCGCCGGATCTGGCGGAACTTGGTCCATCATGGCGGATCTGGCACCCATTCGATGACCCGACCTGTTTTGGCACGCCAGAGCTTCGAGAAGCGCTTTTGACCGCCTCGGACCACTTTCCCGTAACGCTCGACATCGACGTTTGAGGCAAAAACCCCTATATTGGCGCCATGAGACACGTGATCCTACTATCCAGCGCGCTTGTTCTGGCGCAACCAGCACAGGCTGAGACGACCTTCGAGGACGGTTTCGACCTATTGGCGGAAGGCACGCAACTGTTGCTGCGCGGTCTGCTGGAAGAGATGGAACCGGCGCTTGAAAGCATGCAAGGGGCGCTGTCCAACCTGGACGCCTACCACGCGCCCGAAGTGCTGCCCAACGGCGATATCATCATCCGGCGCAAGGTACCCCTTGAGGTCGAACCGCCCGAAGGCGAAATCGATATCTAGGCGGCTTTCTTGAGTTCCAGAGCGCCGCTTTCGAAGTCGAGCAGGTAGCCTTCATCGATCTCGTCCTTGTAAAGAAGGCCGATGATCTGACGGGCTTCGGTCGCGCTGCCGTCCCAGACATCAAGATCGATTTCTGTGAGATGCTCGTCAACGATCGCCCTGCAGGCGTCCTTGCAGATTTCGCGGACGGTTCCGAACGGTTCGTTTTGGGCACCATCGATCGGGATTGAAAGCCAAAGCTCGGACAGGTCGCGCAACAAGGTATTCGCCCCGCGACTGGTGCCGTCCAGGTAGAGGTGATCGCGCACGGCATCGACGAAAAGCTCTGGATCGGCTTCGGCAAGTGCCTCGGGCTCGCATTCCAGAACGCCAAGATACAGCCAGAGCGTCGGCGCAGCGCCGTATGCTTCGGGGTCGATAGTTGCCGCGCGTTGGGCGGTCTGGGCAAGCTTTGCATGCGAGCCGCCCCAGCGTGGCAAGAGGTGGAACGCGTGTTCGCTGTAGAGCGTGGGATTGCCAGCATCCGACGCGCGCCAAAGCTCATACACCTTTTCAAGCGTGTCGGGATCGCCTTCCTGACGAGCAATGATATGGGCGGCATGGGCAATGGGTGGAAAGAGCGGGTCTGCGTCAAAGAACGGTTCGATCCTTGCGGAGGCAGCCTGGAAATGGTCGTTCATTTTTTGCCAGCCTTCGTCGCTGACGCCGCCCGAAAACCCATCGCCGCGCCAGGCCCAACCGACGTCCAGATGCGCGCGTGCCGCGATGGCGGCACGCGCGGGATCGCTTGGGGCTGCATCGGCGGCGGCGTCAAAACGCTCAAGCATCTGATCAACCGCCTTGGTGCATTGCTCGATCGGGAGTTTTTCCAGAAGGCTGGTCAGTCCGGCGCGTGCACCCGCCGTCACATGTTCATAGTCGCGCTTCATCGGGCTCGTCATGGTCTTTGATGCAACCGCGTCGTGCAGCATCGCAGAAAGCTCGTCCCACTTGTCCGCACTGGCAAGATCGGCGGCAGCCCTGAAAACATCTTCACCCGTCGCGACGGATGGCTTGGAGGCGACAAGGCGAACATGGGTTTGTGCGCGTTCCTCGTCCATGTCCTTGAACGGGTTATGCGATATCGCGCGGAACATTCCTCCGCCAAACCGCAAAAGTAGGAAGGGCAGGGCGATAAGCCCCACAAGCATTAGGAAAACCGACCGAAGAAAGGACATGCAACGAACCTCCGAAATCAAATCGGAGGCAGGAAACATCAAGATACGGGCAAAAATAGGGCTTTAGGGGCGTCGCCGGCTGGGCGTTGCCCCGGCCGCAGGCCCTCAACGCCCTTTGATCACCGCTTCGGCGCCCAGCGCGCTGGCCAGCGATCCAAATCGCGCCTCCGCCACTTCACCCATCAAGGCAGCGGACGCTTCTGCGAGGGTCAAGGTCAGGATTTTCTTCTTGGGCTTCCAGTTCAAGGTTCCCAGATCGCCGCCCTGATTGCCCGAGAACATTGCCCCAAACCGCATTGCGCGCCCCAGGGTTTCGGCCTGAATTACGTCGCCTTCGGGCATCAGGTTCAAAAGCTCGGACAGGCGTGTGTCCTCACGGCTCGACTTGTAGCGATGCAGGAGGGCGACGCCGATAAAGACCCGTTCCGCATGGGTCAGCCCGCCAAGGTTGGCCCGCGTGGCGTTGTCAAAGCAGACCTCGTGCCGGTAGTCGGGATGCGCGCGCCAACTGACATCATGCAACAGGCAGGCAGCCCGTATCACGCGAAGCCGGTCCGCGCCCGCGCGCGAAAAGAGCGGGCGCACAAAGTTGTAAAGCACGCGACCAAACCCAGGCACGCGCGCATCCTTATGCTCGGCAAACCGGCAAGCTTCGATCAGCGGATCGCGATCGCGCAGTTTCTGGGGCATCTGCTCATAGAGCATTCCTTCGCGGATCCCGTAGCTTGATACGGCGATGTCATGCGGGCGGAACCGCGCGACCAGTCGCAAGAGCACTTCAGAGGCAATCGGAACCAGCGCCATACGCGCTTCAGACAGGCCCGCGGCCTTGCGCAGATCGCCGATCTCGTTTTCGGCGATGAACTTGGCTGTTGCCGTGACATCCCGGCGCGACATGCGGTATTCGTGCAGAACCGCCATTGGGTAGTCCTTGCGTAGCATGTCGAGGCGAGCAAACGCTCGCCAGGACCCGCCCACCAGAAACAGACGGTCGCGCTGTTCGCCCAGTTTTTCGTGCAACTCGTTGAGCGTCTGATCAATGATCGCCCGCCGCGCCTTGCGTCCACCCTTGAGCGTTTTGAGTCTGAGCGGGCCTAGCGTGGATGACACGCATGTGCCCACCTCGCCATCGGCCAGTGCTGCCAACTCCATCGAGCTGCCGCCAATATCGCAGACCAGACCATACGATCCTGGCCAGCCGAGCAAGACGCCTTGCGCGGACAAGCGCGCCTCTTCCGGGCCATCGATAACGAAAAGGCGGAGGCCGGTCTCGCGCCGTATTTCCTCCCTGAACGCGGGTCCGTCCTCCGCCTCGCGCACCGCAGCTGTGGCCACAGCCGTCAACGGTGCTATTCCCATACCATCTGCCAGACGCTGAAAGCGCTTCAAGGCGGCCATGGCGCGCAGTTTGCCTTCGGGGTTCAGCCGCCCCGTTTCGGCCAATCCCGAACCGAGGGCCGCCATAACTTTCTCGTTAAAGAAATACGCCGGAGAGCGCGCCGCGCCGTCAAAGACCACCATCCGGATCGAGTTCGACCCGACATCGACAACCCCCACCCGCGACAACGCACGCGCTTCGGCATCGCCGAACAACGGACGCCCGAACGGGCCCCATTCATCCTCGAATTCCTCAGATCCCCCGTCAGCGCTTGGCGCCATAGGCGGCGACCCCCCGATTGGTCATTGCGCTGGGAAGGTGCCCGGTCGCGCCTGCTCCGTCAACCGTATCGATTGGCTCAAGTTTCGAGGATTTGACCCAGCACGCGAACCGTGATCGCCCGCTTCTCGGCCAAGCTGAACCGATCGACCTTTTCGACGAGCGTTTGCGCCGCCGCAAAGCTACGCTCGATGCGGGCAAGGGCGTAGGCAATGACACGCGGCTCCACCGACAGTTGGCGATCTGCGAAAAGCTTCACCAGAAGCGCGGACAAAAGCGCGTCATCGGGCGCCTCAATCGTAGCCGTCGATGTCGCTTCGATCCGGCTCTTGAGATCCGCCAATGAAAGTGGCCATCGTTTTGGCGCAACACGTGCCGTCATCAAAAGCGGCGTGCCTGACGCCCGTGCCGCGTTCAGAAGATGAAACAGGCCTTCTTCGGACACGGGCGCGCGATCAACGTCCTCCAGGACAAGTGCCGGTGCCTCAACAGCGCTCATGGCGTCTGTGGGCACCTCTGACAGGATTTCGGCGTACTGCGCCTCTGCCCAGACATGGGCAAGATGGGTCTTTCCGGCGCCCTCAGGCCCGACCAAAATCAGGCGGTGATCGGGCCAGGCCTCGGGTTGATCAAGCTGGGCCAGGGCCAGCGCATTGGCCTCGGACACAAAGAAATCGCCACGTTCTAGGGACGCACGCACAGGCAAATCAAGCAAGAGTTGTTCAGGGGCGTTTCCGGGCATCAGCCCGTCTTTTCGTCGTCGCTGGTGGCGTGCTCGATCTCGGTTTCCGTCTGTGGCACGCGCCCCTCCATCCCCAGGAACAGAAGGCTTTGCTGGTACCGCTCGATCCCGTATCGCACGAAAACGCCGATCATCGCCGCAAGCGGAACGGCGACAAGCATCCCGACAAACCCAAACAAAAGCCCGAACACCGAAAGCGCGAAGATCAGCCAAACCGGATGCAAACCGACCGAGCCACCGACAAGGTTCGGCGTCAGGATGTTCCCTTCAAAGAACTGGCCCAAAAAGAATATCCCGGCCACCGCAGCCAGCCAGCCCCATTCGCCCCAGAACTGGAAAAGCGCCAGCCCGATCGCGAGCGCACCACCAACAAGGGCACCAACATACGGAATGAAAGAGATAAGGCCCGCAACCGCCCCTACGACCAGTCCGAAATTCAGCCCAACCAGCATGAGCGCGACCGCGTAGTACGTGCCAAGGATCAGGCACACCGTGCCTTGCCCTCGAATGAACGAGGCCAGCGTGCGATCCACCTGAGCCGCAAGCCGCCGGATCGTGGGTCGGTGATCCCGTGGGAGCAGGGCGTCAATGCGCGCCACCATGTTGTCCCAGTCCAAGAGCAGGTAGAATGCCACAACCGGCACCAGCACGACGAGGACAAGCACGTTCACAAGGCTCATTGCCGAGCCCAGGACCGCATCCACGATCTGCCCGCCCCGGTTCTGCAACTGCTCTCCAAAGAGCGAAAGCGAGGCGCGCAGTTGGCTTTCAGAGTCCATCAGGCTTGGGAACCGCTCGGTCAACGACGCCTGCAGCCCCTCAACGAACCCCGGCAGCGCCTGGAACAAGCCGATGGCCTGTTCGATCAAGAGAGGCAGCACAAGGAGCGCAAGGGCAATGAACAACACAGCCGCAAGGAACGTAATCACAATGGTCGACGCCAATCGGCTGAGCCCCATGCGTTCAAACCAGTCGGCAATCGGGTCAAGGCAATAGGCAATCGCCCCGCCAAGGAGGAACGGCATCAGGACGTTGCCGAGATAGACAAGCAGCGCAATGAAGATCGCAATCGCGATGCCCCAATAGGTCAGCTGTTCTTTGACCGGGAGTGCCATGGCCTGCCTTTTTCAACTCTCCCCTTATGTCACCCCGAGGGCGATGGGATGCAAGGGGAAGCGTGACCCGCATGGATCGTCCGGCGTGCCCCGCTTGGCCATACAAGGCATGCTTCTTAGGCCGCCTCTGGGACCAACTCCAGCGGCGTTGGCGTGCTCGCGACGTCTGGTTCCTGCACCCTGACGCAGTGCGTGATGCAAATCAGGTGCACCTTGCGACCGCCCATCTCGCTGCGCGCGACCGTCAGGTAACGTACGCCGATTGAGTCGAGAAACCGCGCTACCTCGGGAAAGACCACAGCAACAAAACCCGTCAGGCGATGGCGATCGCGAAACGTGTCGAGCGCGTGAGCAAGCCGATCCAGCATGCGACGGCTGCGGTCCACGGCGATATCGGGCGCACGGCAGAAACGGGTCAGTTCCCAGACCCGACCACGCTGCTGGCGCAAAAAACCTTCGGCATCCGGAAAGACCGGCAGGAAGTGATCCACCAGCATCGTCGACGCGCGCACAGGCCGTACGCGGCAGGACCCCAGATGTCGCATGCCTTCGGCCACGACAAGATAGGTGCTTTGATCGTCGTCGTATTCGTCCAATTCCATGCCGTCGGGCGTGACTGTCAGGGACCAGTTGAGGCGATCGACGAACTGGCGGTTACGGTCTTGAAAAATCGTCCGGGCAAGTCCGGTGGGAAGCTCGGCGCGGGTGCAGCTGTAATTGTCCATGAGGTTCTCCGTTGCGTTGGAACACAACAGGAACGCGTAGGGTTTAAGGTAGATAAATATTTGTTTTTACACATTTTTTATCATTCAAGAAAATGCTGGCGCTGGTTACCTTCCCTACCAAAGCGTTAGCGAAAAAGAGCCCTCAAGACCGCCGCCGAGAGATGGGCCGGAGCCGCTCCAAACACAGGAAACGCAACGTGCATTAGAGGATTTAGTAAGGTGGGCGGCGAAATCGCAAAGAAATGGTTGCTGATATCAACCGCCTTAAGACTTAATTTACTAAACGAATTCCATAAAAATTTCAGCAAAAGCACAGGCATATGTGCAGAAAGTCATGTCGAGGCTCGAACGAAAATGGATCATTGGGTGCGCGTTTTGTTGCATGACGGCCTGAACGGCGAGCGGGCGGATCATGTAAACGCAGGTCTTGAACGCGCGGCGCAAATCGTCGAGGCAAGCGAGCCGTACCGGTTTCGCACGCAGGCGCTTGAAGAAGTTGCTGACGCATTGTCCGAGTGCACCGAGCTGCCCGACCTGTCCAAATTGATGTGGACCGCGGCGACTGAGGCGGGTTTTGAGAATTTCATTATCTTCATGCTCAAGAACGGCGCAAACAAAGTGTTGCAATCGCGGGTGTGCACGTCTTGCAATTCGGACTGGGTCGAACGCTATCAATCGCAGGCTTATCAATTCATCGACCCCGTGATGGCAGCGGCATCGCTGCGGGACGGCATTTTTGAGTTTGCTGACCTGGATGACAGCGCGCCTGCAATCGCCGACTTCTGGGCGGATGCAGATGCGCACAGGATCGGGCGAAATGGCCTATGCATTGCCCAAACCCGCCCCGACGGCGCTCGGATCGGTGTCAGTTACTTGACTACAAAACCCGAAGCCGAAGCACGCGCCCTCGTGCGTTTGAATGGCAGCGACCTTGTCACCGTTGCGAACCTTGCCGTCGATGCGTTCTGTTTTGCGTCCTACGGCCTTTCGGGGGATGTAGAGATGCTGTCGACCTCTGAACTGCGGTTTCTCTATCTCCTTGCGACGGGCAAGGACCCTCAAGAGGCCTTCGAAGTGCTTCCCGAAGACGGCACGAACAAATCCCTACAGGCGTCGATCCGCCGCAAGCTGGGCGTGGACACCGTGTTCCAAGCCGTCTCACAGGCCGCTGCGCGCGGGTATTTCGACGAGGTGCCTTATGAAGCGTCTGAGGTTACGCAGCCCTTTCCGAACGTTGTGGCGTTGGAACGGAGTGGGTGAGCGGCTAGGTTCTATGAACTTCATCGGCCGGTGGACCTGTGCGGATGAACCCGCACTTGCCACCCCCCACGCGCTCGCCTAGACCCAATCCAGACCAAACCGCGAGCCAAACCGATGCGCCTTTCCCGCTATTTTCTGCCTGTTCTCAAGGAAACCCCTGCTGACGCTCAGATCGTGAGCCATCGGCTGATGCTGCGTGCGGGCATGATCCGTCAGCAATCGGCAGGCATCTATTCCTGGCTGCCGCTTGGGTTCAAAGTGCTCAAACGCATCGAGCAGATCGTCCATGAAGAGCAGATCCGCGCGGGCCACATTCCGATGCTGATGCCAACGCTCCAATCGGCCGATCTGTGGCGCGAAAGCGGGCGCTATGATGCCTATGGCCCCGAGATGCTGCGTATCCGCGACCGGCATGACCGCGATATGCTGTATGGCCCAACGAATGAAGAGATGATCACGGATATCTTCCGGGGCTATGTGTCGAGCTACCGCGATCTGCCGCTGACGCTCTACCACATCCAGTGGAAATTCCGCGACGAGGTTCGCCCGCGCTTTGGCGTCATGCGGGGGCGCGAGTTCTACATGAAGGACGGCTACAACTTCGACCTCACAAAGGAAGACGCACTGCATGCCTATAACCGTCACCTCGTGAGCTACTTGCGCACATACGAGCGGATGGGTCTGCAGGCCATCCCGATGCGTGCCGACAGTGGGCCGATCGGGGGCGATGACACCCACGAATTTCTGGTCCTGGCCGACACCGGTGAATCCGAGGTGTTCTATGACGCCGAAATCACTGATCTCAAATTCGGTGAACGTGCGATCAATTATGACAGTGTCGAAGAATGCCAGGCTGTGCTGGAGGAGTTCACGTCGCGGTATGCCCGCACCGACGAGACCCATGACGAAGCAATCTTTGACCAGATCCCTGAAGAGCGCCGCCGGACGGCACGCGGCATCGAAGTCGGCCAAATCTTCTACTTCGGCACGAAATACTCAGAATCCATGGGCGCCACGGTCCAAGGCCCCGATGGCAAGCAGGTCCCGGTGCATATGGGCAGCCATGGCATCGGCGTGTCGCGCCTGCTTGGGGCGATTATTGAGGCCAGTCATGATGACAACGGCATCATCTGGCCCGAAGGCGTCACACCGTTCCATTGCGGGATCATCAACCTACGCCAGGGCGACAGCGCATGTGATGCGGCCTGTCACGGCATTCAACTGGCGCTCGAAAAGCGCGGGTTGGAGCCGCTCTATGACGACCGTGATGAGCGGGCAGGGGCCAAGTTCGCGACCATGGACCTGATCGGTCTGCCTTGGCGGATCACGGTGGGGCCGCGCGGGTTGAAGAACAACGTGGTCGAGGTCACCTCGCGGCGCACGGGCGAAAGCGAAGAAATGAGTGCTGAGGCCGCAGTCGACCGCATCGCGCAGATCTACGGGCACGCAAGCTGATCGGCGACGGACCGGGGGCCAGCCCCCGGACCCCCGCGAGTATTTTTGACAAGAAGAAGATGCAGGCCGCGCTTGACGGGTCTGCCTCTTTGCCTTTGGGATGTGGGCATGACGAACCAGCCTTTTACAGGAGCAGGCGCGCCGGATTGGAGCGCGATCCCGGCACCAAAGGATGACGGAGCGACCGACCATCTGGTCGGGGCGGTTTTGCCGTCCGTTTCGCTGACCGCAACAGATGGCGCGGCGTATGATTTGAGCACGTTGTCGGGAACGACCGTGCTCTATGTCTATCCCAAGACCGGCCAGCCCGGGCAGGACATGCCCGAAGGCTGGGACATGATCCCGGGCGCGCGCGGTTGCACGCCGCAATCCTGTTCCTTCCGCGATCACTTCGCCGAGTTGAAAGGGCTAGGCGTCGATCATCTGTTTGGCCTGTCGACGCAGCCCAGTGATTACCAGACCGAAGCCGCCGAGCGCCTGCATCTGCCGTTTCCGATCCTTTCGGATGCTGATCTTGCATTTGCAAACGCGCTCACCCTGCCGACCTTTGATGCTTGGGGCGAGACGCTGATCAAACGCATGGCCTTTGTGATCCGTGACGGTGTGATCGTGCATGTGTTTTACCCGATCTTCCCGCCCGACCGGAATGCCGAGTTGGTCGTGGACTGGTTGAAGGCCAGCTGATGTTGCGCTTCGTGGCCCTTCTTGGCGGGCTCGCCGGGGCTGCAGGGATGTCGCAGTTTCCCGAGTACTCTCAACAATATACCCAGCGTCTGGCCGGGGCGGTGGATGAATTGCGCGTCGTGGTCGAGGATTTCGATGCGAGCGCGCAGGCGTCCGGTCTGACTCGTGAAGAAGCGCTGGCGGAGCTATCGGGGTCGGAGTTTCTTGATCGCCGTCAGGCCGATATGACCCGTGTGATCAACCGATACACCCGCCTGCAATCGAACCTGATCACTTTTGAGAACGCCGGGCCTTTTGCGCGTTTGCGCCTCACCCCGCGCGTCGCTGATCCTGAAATCGCAGCAAAAGCTTGGGACGACTTCAAGCCAGCCGTGCCATTGACGCCTGCTGGCGCAGTGTTCGCGGGGATCGGGTATGTGAGCGGCTGGTTGGGATTGGCCATGCTCTGGTCGCTGATCCGCTTACCGTTTCGGCGTCGGCGAAGGGTAAACTGACACCAACGCTCTTTGCGATGCAGCGGGTTGGCGCTAAGTCGAGAGCAGAGTTGCAATGGAGCGCACCCCATGTCCGACCCGGCCACCGAAATCATCCTCCACAACTACCCGCAATCGCCTGTGGCCGAGAAGGTGCGGGTGGCGCTGGGCATCAAGGGGCTGGCCTGGCGCGATGTGGCGATCCCGCGTATTCCGCCAAAGCCGATGCTTACCGCCCTGACCGGGGGCTATCGACGCACGCCCGTGATGCAGATCGGGGCGGATATCTATTGCGATAGCCAGAACATCCTGCGCGAGCTGGAGCGTCGTCACCCGACGCCGACCTTCTTTCCGACCGAGCATGCGGGCCTGATGTGGGGCCTCAGCCGCTGGACCGATGGGGCGTATTTCGACCTAGGGGTAAAGATCGTGCTTGGTTCGGGGATGGAGGATTTGCCCGCGGATTTCGCCGAGGACAGGGGGCGGCTTTACTTCGGCAAAGACTGGGCCGAAGGCCTCAAGGCCGCAAACGCCGGCTTGCCGCATCTGGTGGCGCAGATGCGCGCGCCGTTCTCGTGGCTGGATGGTCAGTTGAGCGATGGGCGCGCCTTCCTTCTTGGCGACGCACCCGCCGCAATTGATGCCCAATTCTACTATGTCGTCTGGTTCCTGCGCGGTCGCTGGCCTGGCGGGGCCCCCTTGATCAGTGAGTTTGCCAACCTTTTGGCGTGGGAAGACAGGGTGCGCGCCATCGGACATGGTGCATCGACCGAAATGGATCCCGCTGATGCGATTGCGCGGGCGAAATCCTGCTCTCCCGTGATGGAACAAGGCGTCGCCGCCGGAGACCCACAGGGCCTTGAGTACGGCATGCCCGTCACCATCAGCCCGGACGTGGATGGCGGTGAACAGCCTGTTCAGGGGAAAGTGCGCTATGCAGATGCCACGCGGATCGGCGTGGATCGCACAACCGATGATGTGGGTGCGGTTTGCGTGCATTTCCCGCGCGCGGGCTACCGGGTGGAAACCGCCTGATCTTCGGCTAGTGTTGGCTTAAGCCAATAGGGACCAGCCGATGAAGATACTGATTGCCGGAGCCGGGATCGCCGGGCTGACGTTGGCGGGTCTTCTTTTGCGGCGCGGTCACGCGGTCGAAGTTTTTGAGCAGGCCGAGCGACTGACGGAGATCGGTGCAGGGCTGCAAGTCAGCGCGAACTCGGGCCATGTGCTGCGCGAGTTGGGGCTTGAGGACGACCTGCGACGGCTCAGCTATCAGCCCGCGTCATGGCAAATGCGCACGTTTCTGTCCGGTGACGTCGTCAACGAGATCCCGCTCGGCGCACATCACGAGGCGTTGCACGGCCATCCATACTGCCTCATCCACCGCGCCGATCTTCAGGACCTTCTGCTTGGGGCGGTCCGCAGCCTGGACCATGAGGCGTTGCAACTGGGCGCTCAGGTGTCTGATTTTGCCGAAACCGCCGACGGGGTCAGCGTCGTTTTGTCGGATGGGCGCAAGGTTGATGGCGATCTTCTGATCGGCGCGGATGGGGTCAAATCGGCGGTGCGGAAGCAGATATTGGGTCCAGACCGGCCTGTTTATTCCGGCAATTCCGCTTGGCGCGGGCTAATCCCTGCAGAACGGCTCCCCAAGGGCTTCAGTGCCGCAACAACGACGTCATTCATGGGGCCGGGCCGCCATATCGTCTATTACTGGCTTCGGGGCGGGTCGCTTTTGAACTTCGTGGCACCTGTGGAAACCGACCAGCCCAGCGAGGAAAGCTGGACCACCAAGCACGATTGGGACGAGCTGAAATCCGACTTCGACGGCTGGCACGAGGATGTTCAGGCGGTCATCGACGCCGTTGACCGCGACGCATGCTATCGCTGGGCGCTCAACATCCGGGAACCGGTCAGCAGTTGGCGCAGCGCCCGCGCCATCGTCATCGGGGACGCGGCACACCCAACGCTTCCCTTCATCGCGCAAGGTGCCGCCATGGCGATCGAGGATGCGATGGTTCTGACCCGCGCGTTGGATGGCGCGCGCGATATCGACGAGGCGCTGGACCTGTTCCAGAACGCCCGGATAGTGCGTACTTCGCGCATGGTGAATGGCGCGAACCGGATGTCCAAGATGTTCCACCACCCCTCAGAAGAGGCGCTCCGCCAAGGTATGAAAGACGGTGCCGATTTGGCTAAGGATCGGGACAACTGGCTTTACAATTATAACCCAGTGACGGTCGACATAGGCGTCTAGATCGAGCCTGCCTCGACCATGTAATTGTTCGCCGAACACATTGCCGCGTCGTCGCTGGCCAGAAAGACCACCATGCGCGCGACGTAAACGGGGTCGATCAGGTCGGGGAGACACTGCCGTTCGCGATGTGCCTCCAATGCTTCGGGCGTCGCCCAAAGCTCTTTCTGGCGGTCCGTCATGATCCAACCCGGCACAACCGTGTTCACCCGGATGCGGTGCCCGCCCAGATCTCGGGCCATCGTGCGCGTCAGGCCGTGCACCGCGGCCTTGGCCGTCGTGTAGGCCGGAAAACCCCCACCAGCTTCCCACCACGAATTCGAGCCCATGTTGATGATCGAGCCGCCGCCGTTTTCGATCATCCCCGGCGCAAGCGCCTGAATGGCAAAGAACATATGGCGCAGATTGTTGTTCTGACGCTCGTCCCAGTAGTCGGGCGTCACATCCTGCCAGTCGTGCCGGTCGTCGCGCGCGGCGTTATTCACAAGGACATCAACGTTCCCGAGCCGTCCGGTCAACGCCGCAAGGCCCGCGCGCAACGCATCGATATCGCGCAAGTCGCAGATCTCAAAATCCGCCCCGACGTCCTTGGCCAAAGCCGCGCTGCCGTCAGCATCCAGATCCAGAAACCCGATCTTCGACCCTTGGGCTGCGAACGCCTCGACGATCTCGCGTCCAATCCCCTGGGCCCCTCCCGAAATGATGACGACTTTGTCTTTCAGGCTGGGGTATGTCGCAAATTCAGGCATCTGGGGTTCCTCCTTGTCGTTGATGCACCCATGCCATGTTCGCGCGGGGTGGACCAGTCTGGCCTTCATCCGCTTTCCCGCTAAACTCTGCCACAGACCATCCCGGAGCGCCCCATGGAAACCCTAGCCGAAGACCTCCGCACGATGGTGCGCACGCCGCTGCATGACGCTCATGTCGAAGCGATGCGCGCCATTGGCCATATCGAAGACCTGCCGGCGGGTGAATTGCTCTTCAAGGCGGGCGATGTCATGGACCGCTTCTGCTACCTTCTCGAAGGCGAGATCGAAGCCATCGACCCCCGCACAGGCGGCCGATATGGCGACGGCGCGACGCTCGGGCCCACCCAATTCTTTGGCGAAATCTCGTTCCTCTCAGGCGCACGGATGCAAATGGGCGGTCGCGCGGTGCAGGACACCAAGCTTCTTTGTGTCGGGCGTGAGGCGATGCTCGATCTCATGGCCCGCACGCCCGAGATGTCCGACATCATCATCACCGTCCTTGCGGGACGGCGGAGGCGCCTTTTGGAAGGCGACCAGGCGGGGCTGACGCTGATCGGGGCCGAGGTGGACCGCAACATCCGCGCGATCGCGAGCTTTGCGGGCCGCAACCGCATCCCGTTCAATTCCATGACGCTGGATGAGCAGGACGCTGAAGCCGTGCGCCACCAGTGCAACATCGGTCCCGCGCAACCCGCTGTGATCTTTGGAAAATACGATGTCATCCCTGATCCGACACCAGCCAAGGTCGCTCGCCGCCTCGGCCTTGATATCGCGATTACCGAGGACACGGTCGTTGACGTCCTGATCGTCGGTGGCGGTCCCGCCGGGGTGGCGGCGGGCGTATACGCAGGGTCTGAAGGGCTATCTGCGCTGGTTCTGGACGACATGGCCATTGGCGGGCAGGCGGGCACGTCCAGCCGGATCGAGAACTACATGGGCTTTCCCACGGGCATCTCGGGTGCCGATCTGTGCTGGCGGGGCGAAGTGCAGGCGATGAAGTTTGGCACCAAATTCGCTGTGCCGCGGCGCGCCACCGCGCTTGATGTGCTCGACGACGGCCTTTTTTGCGTCACGCTGGACGAAGGCGCGCAGGTTTGCGCGCGCGCCATCGTTGTCGCCACGGGCGTGCAGTACCGCAAACTGCCGATCCCGCGACTGGAAGACTTCGAAAGCGCGGGCCTCTACTACGCCGCCACGGATGTCGAAGCCCGCTATTGCCGCGACACCGAGGTTGTCGTCATCGGCGGCGGCAATTCGGCAGGGCAGGCGGCCATGTTCATGTCCCGCAGCGCGCGCCATGTCCATGTTCTGATCCGCGGCACCAGCCTTGCCGCCTCGATGTCGAGCTACCTCAGTTCCCGCCTTGAAGCCGACCCGTCGATAACGATCCACTATCAGTCCGAGATGACCGCATTGCGCGGCGACGATCACCTGACGGGCATTACGATCCGCGACAAAGCAGCAGGAGAAGAGCGTGATTTGGAGACCCGCGCCGTGTTCATCATGGTGGGGGCCGCACCCAATACTGGCTGGCTTTCGGGGCATGTCGCGCTTGATGACAAGGGTTTCGTGCTGACGGGAACCGAAGCGGATGCGGGTTCCGTCTATTCCACCTCGCACCCGGGCGTCTTCGCGGTGGGCGATGTGCGGGCCGGGTCGGTCAAGCGGGTGGCAAGCGCGGTCGGCGAGGGTTCGGTCGTCATCAGCCGCGTTTGGGACTTTTTGAACGCCTGAGTTACAGGCTCAGACCCAGAAACATCACTGCAAGGGGGACGGGAGCGACTGCGATCATGATCGCCAGAAGCGTCGCAATGGGTGAAAAGACGCCGCTCAAGCCCGCCATCATCATGATGCCACCACCCCCGCCGATGATCGAGTTGCCGGGCGTGTTCACGGCAAGGGCAAGTGCCACATAGCGAAATCGAAGGGCCAGCCGCGTGGTCCTGCCCGGCGCCCCCTTCAGCATCATCTCGAGACGCTCATGCCCGGAAAGCTCGGCCGCCTGTGCCACCATCTGGGCCGCGCGACGCAAGCGTAGGGTCTGCAAAACCCGCGCAAGGGCGCTGACCGGAAGGAAGCGTCCGATCACATAAGCCAGCATCATCGCCGCAACCGTCGCCACGTATATCAGCGGCGCAATAGCCGCGCCGAACGCGGCCAGAATGGCGATCCCGATCTCTGCCCCGGGCACGAAAGGGAGCGCCAGAAGCACGATGTAGGCGACCATGCCCAGCATCAGGCTGCGATGCACCTGCTGCTCGTTCTCCGGCATGATCTCAAGGTTCAGAGCCTCGCGAATGCCGTGCGCGCCCCACGTCGCAAGGAGGATAAATACAACCAGCAGAACAAACCGAAAAACGAGCCCGCTCAGGCTCATACGCGACGACGTGGATGTCATCCAGACTGCGCCAGATGCGCTTCCGTCGGCGTTGTCGACCCTTGTCCGATCACATTGATCTGTCGCGTCCAGTACCACCGCCGCGTCGTCCATGTGCCCTGAACCGTCACCTGTTCACCTTCGATCTTGCCGTAAAAGACGACCGTGTGCGGCGCGTCCGGGCATTTCGTGGTCGCGGTGAAGTGCAGGACGCCGTCGACTTCTTTGGTCTGATAGTCGGACCAGCCAAAATCGCAGTACACCTGACACATGGCCGATTGAAACGTCCCGTCCCGGAAGTGCATTTCGTCGATCAGCTCTTCACCCGTTTCGATCACAGTGTCGTTCGTATAAAACACCGTCCCGTCCAAAACGGAGCCGTCTTCCCACGCCCCTTCGGGCACGGCGAAATCCGGCATATCCTCGTTCAGCACGGCCAGCGTTGCCGCGCCTGTGCCGAGCGTCATCACTGCAATTGCGCCGACTTGAAGAATTTGGACCATCTGAAAACTTTTCTCGAAAAAACTGAGGCTTGCGGGAGTGTAGGGCGACAAGTCGAGGTCTGCCAGAGCATGAGCAAAAAATCCATTGAAATCAAATGCGCTACCGATGCCATATTCTTGGCAAATTGCCGCATTACTCAGTCTGCATGACGACAAACACCCACGATGACCGCCCGATCTGGGGCCTGATTGCCTTCATCGTCGGCGCGATCGCGCTTGCGGCGATGACGCTCCATATCTCGGATGTCTTTGCGCCGCCTGACCAAAGCGCGGCTCTGACGATAGGCCAGATCGCGGCGGATATCCGGTCCAGCGCGCAAGAAGCGCTCACGGGCCGCGAAGCGCCTGCGCCGGTGCCAGAACCCATGACACTTTATGCCGCCATGGCCTACGCTGTTCCGGTGCTAGCCGCTTTGGCCACGGTCCTTGGCGGTATCAGTTTGTTTCGGGGGGAAGCCCCACAGCTTCCCCAGATCGCAATCGCGATGGGGGTCGGGGCGTTTGTCATGCAGTTTGTGTTCTGGCTAGCGGTCGTGATCTGCGCATTTGGGCTATTGGTGGCGGTCGTTAAGAACATGGATGGGATATTGGGCGGGTAGGCATACTCGAAATTCCTTGCCCGGGCCGACCGTGTTTGAGCCACTGATTTGAGAACGAATGTGCGCTTTCGTCTCTGACCAATCAGGTACGAGGCTTGCTTCCCCCGCACCTGATGTGTTCACCGATATTGCGATTCTTTAGGCAGTTTCCTGCTGTGGAGCGAGGAAGGTCATACCGACTTCTTCCGCGATGGAAAACACGGCGGGGATATCCGGCTCGCTCGGTTCAGGCAAATCCACTTGGTCCTCGGGCAGCGGAGTGCCGATTCCAGTGAAGAACCTATCGTGCATTTGCCCGGGAGCATTGATGATCAACAGGCGGGCCGGCTTGTCGCCCACAGCTTGGAACGCGTGCACTGCCCCATCGGGAATGGCGACGTGGTCGCCGGGACGCGCCACGAACTCTTCACCATCGACCATGAAACCGATCTGTCCCTCAAGGACATAAAACGACTCCGTTTCGCCAGCGTGATGGTTTGGTGGAGCGCCTGCTCCGACGGGCACAAGGCATTCCACGAAGCAGAACTTGTCCATCGTTTCGGAGGGAAAGGCGTGAAATTTCATCAGAATGTTCAGAACGTTATAAGTGCGAGGTCTGGTCAGCATTCGTGAACTCCTTTGATATGCTTTGACACTGGACACACGCTACTGACGGTATGTTCATCTGTTAAATCGATTGATTTTATGATATCAATCGGCATGGCCAATTTATCTACGTTCGACCTGAACCTGCTCCGCGTGCTTGATGCGCTTCTGATTGAACACTCGACAGTGAGGGCCGGGGAGCGGTTGGGGTTGTCGCAGCCAGCTGTATCCGGCGCGCTCAAACGGCTTCGTCACGCGCTTGGAGACGAATTGTTCTTTCGAAGCGGCCAGAAACTGGAAGCAACAGAATACGCGCTGTCCTTGAAGGAGCCGCTGCAAGACGTGATCGGCCAAATCGAACGCCTTATCCGAAAAAAGGCCGTCTTCGACCCGGCGACCGCAACCGACAGTTTTCGGATTTCGGGCAGTGACTTCTTTGCCGAAATGCTGATGCCAATGTTGGCCGAGCACCTGATGGTGTATGCGCCGTCCGTTCGCGTGCATCTCGTTGACCTTGTTCCCGATGACCATATCCAACCCCTCGCGACACAGGATTTGGATTTTGCCTTGGTCCCTGAAACGCCGCTGCCGGATTGGGCAGAGGGACAGTCGGTGTTCAGTTCCTCGTTCTCCGTCATCGCCAAAAAAAGATCACCCAATGACTGTGGAACGTGGGCTTGTGCACGGCGACTTGATGCCGCTCGACCTATTCTGCCAACTTGGACATGTGATGTTCTCCAGTGAGGGCAGCCCGAAGGGTCTTGGGGATGAAGCGCTGGCTCGCGTTGGACGAAAGCGCAGTGTTTCCATGACCTTGCCGGTCTTTTCCGGAGTTTGTCGCGCTGTCGCCGGATCGGAGCTCATCGCTTTGATCCCAACCGCTCTTGCTCAACGTATTGCGGGTTCGACTGGTCTTGATGCGTTCGAGCCGCCGATTGACGTGGATCGCGCGCGCCTGTTCCTCATTTGGCACCGCCGCTTTTCCGAAAGTCCACCGCATCAATGGCTGAAAGGTCGGATAGCCGAGCTTTTGTCACCCTACGATACCTGAACACCATGCGGAGCCGAACTGCGCGCTCGTCGACAGCCCCATCTCCCTTGACCCCAACCCCGTTTCGCCCCACGTTCCGCCCCAACAAAGAGGCGAGAGCAGATGGCCACGACCCGCCCCACACCAAAGCCGTTTTCACGGTTCGAATTCCTGATCGCCTGGCGCTATTTGCGCGCCCGCAAGGCGGAAGGGGGCGTGGGTACGATGACGTGGATCAGCCTGATTGGCATCACGCTGGCCGTGGCCGCGCTGATCATCACGCTTGCGGTGCGCTCAGGCTTTCGGGACGAATTCGTCGGGACCATTCTTGGTGCCAACGCCCACGTGACGCTCTATTCGACGCCTTACATCAACGAAGCGGGGCAGGAGAGCCGGGCGCTTCTCGATTTTGATGCCCTTGTTGAAGAGGTCCGGCAGATCGATGGCGTCACCCGCGCCGCGCCGCTCGTCAAAGGGCAGGTCATGGCCAATTCGGGTCAGCGCAATACCGGTGTTGAAGTGTTCGGGATCCGTCCTGCCGACCTTGCCACGCTCCCCGGGATTGCCGAGGGCGACCGTCAGATTGGCTCGCTTGATCGCTTCAGCGAGGGCATCGCCATCGGCTCGGGCGTGGCGCAGCGCCTTGGTGCGGGGCTTGGGTCATCGATCAAGTTGATCTCGCCCAACGGCATTCGCACCGCCTTTGGCACCAGCCCGCGCGTTTCGATCTATGAGATCACCTACATCTTCAACACCGGCCGCTTCGACATTGATTCCACGCGCATTTACATGCCGCTGAACCAGGCCCAGATCTATTTCGACAAACCCGGCGTTGCTGACGAAATCGAAGTCATGGTGGTCGATCCCGAGACTATAGACGATTTTGCCCCGGTGTTGCGCGAGGTTGGCGGTCCGCGCACGCTGCTTTGGACGTGGCGCGACAGCGCGGGCAACTTCCTGCGCGCTTTGGAGGTTGAGGACACGGTGATGTTCGTCCTGATGAGCGTCCTTGTTCTGATCGCTTCGATGAACATCATTTCCGGCCTCGTGATGCTGGTAAAAAACAAGGGCCGCGACATTGGCATCCTGCGCACGATGGGGCTGACCCAAGGCTCGGTCATGCGCGTCTTTTTCATTGCGGGCGCGGCGACGGGCGTGATCGGCACCATCCTGGGCGTGATCCTCGGCTGCCTTTTTGCGATCTATTTCGACCAGATCCTCGCGCTGGTGAACGGGGCGTCTGGCGGCAATGTCTGGGACGCCAGTGTGCGCGGGATCTACCGCCTGCCCGCCAAGCTCGAGCTGCCCGATGTCTTCTCTGCTGTAGCCCTGTCGCTCGCGCTCTCTTTCGGCGTCACGCTCTTTCCCGCGCGCCGGGCCGCCCGCCTCGATCCGGTAGAGGCGCTGCGCTATGAGTGAGCCTGCGCTGCATCTGAATACCATCGAAAAGGCCTACGGGCGCGGGACACCAGCAGAGGCGAAAGTGCTGACCGGAGCGACCCTGAAGCTCATGCCGGGCGAAGTCGTTGCCCTCGTCGCGCCCTCGGGGGCGGGAAAATCCACGCTGCTGCACATTGCGGGTCTTTTGGATAGTCCGGACACAGGCACGGTCACACTGGCCGGTCAGGATCTGACGAAAGCGGGCGATACTGCTCGCACTACGGCCCGTCGACGCGACATCGGGTTCGTTTATCAATTCCACCACTTGCTGCCCGAATTCTCGGCGGTCGAAAACGTCGCCTTGCCGCAACTCGCGGACGGAGCAACGGATCGCGAGGCCCGTGCGCGCGCGACCGAGTTGTTGACCACGGTCGGCCTTAGCCACCGCCTCGACAATCGCCCAGCACAGCTTTCTGGGGGCGAACAGCAACGCGTCGCCTTTTGTCGCGCGCTTGCCAATGCGCCCGCGGTTCTCCTTGCGGATGAACCCACCGGCAACCTTGACCCGGCGACGTCTGACACAGTCTTCGAGGCACTCCTCACCCTTGTCCGCTCCACCGGCATGGCGGCGCTCGTGGCGACCCACAACCCGGCACTGGCCGCGCAGATGGATCGCACGCTACGCCTTGAAAACGGGGTGCTGACCTAAAGTCCAGGGGGCTTTTGCCTAGGCCAGATATGCGCATATCGCTGCCCGCACCCGTGCCGCGACAGCGCCTTGATCATGATTGCGTGCGAATTTGTCGGCCAGTTCCACCCCGATGAAAAACCGCATCAAAACATCATCTTGGGCTTCGGGCACGGCTGCCAGGGCGCGAAGGTCTGCAACCGGTATGCCATGCTCCAGCGGCGGCGGACCGGGCACGTGGGCCACGAGATACACCAGAAATCGCGCCAGATCCTTGGCCCGCAGGATGGGCTTTTTGACCGCAATATCGACGCCAAAGACCGTCTCGCCATCAAAGATCATATTGTGGGGTGCCCAATCGCCGTGGGCATAGTATTTTGCCATCTCGCGCCCCGCCAAAGCGTCGCGACAGCGCGCCACCTCTGACATCAGCGCAGCGGCCAGATCAGCGTCGTCGCCGACAAGACCCTCCAGCGCCGAGGCGCGCGAGCGGACCCAAAAGCGCCCCTGAAAGGCCTCGCGCAGGCGCGGCGGACCTGACAGCGCCAGAAGCCACTCGGCAGAGCGTTTGATGAGGGCGGCGCGGTCATCGGGATGGGTTGCGATAAGCCGGTCCAGCCGTTCTCCGGGCGCAAATTCGGTGACGATCACGCCATCGTCTTCGAGGTGATCCAGCAGCAATGGCACCCGGTTCGGCCCGATGTCCATCCAAGCCTCGACCCGGGAAAGGGCGTTTGCCGCAGCTTTCGCCTCATCGACACCGGCTTGGCCATAGTGGAGCTTTACGAGCACCCGGCGCTCCCGATCCCAAGCAGAAAACACCGACCCGCGCCGCCCGGCTTTGATCAGTTCGGGCGCACGGTACCGGCCAAGCTCGGGCCGCGCCCGAAGCGCTCCAAGGCGCGTCGTGGCGTCCAGAACGTATTGGGATCGCCCAACCATGCGCGCACCCTGACACGTGCGGTCGCGTCGCGCCAGAATTGACACCGATCAAGGCGCAAGACGCCCCAAAAGCGTATCCTTGGCGCGAAAGGAGACAGACATGTTCCGATCAATTTTGCTTACCGTAACCCTATCCATCGCCTTTCCTGTCGCGGCGCAGGACGTCGATGGGGCCGAGACCTATGACCTTCTGTGCGCGTCCTGTCACGGGGCCTCGGCCATGGGCGAAGGACCACTTGCCGACCTCCTGATGGTGCCCGTGCCAGACCTACGCGGGCTTTCGGCGCGCAACGACGGCACCTTCCCGACGGAAATGATCGTCCGCCAGATTGACGGGCGGGACCAGATGCGCGCGCATGGCAGTCCGATGCCCGCTTTCGGGGGGTATTTCGACGATGGCGCGCCGTCCATGGCGCTCAAAACCGAAGACGGGATGCCGATCCTGACCAGCCCTGCGATCGTGGCACTGATCGAATACCTGCGCTCTATTCAGGAAGAGTGACGACGACGGGTGCGCCGATGGTTCGGCTTGAGATTTCGAGGATCAGCTTGCGCTTGATTGCGCTTGCCAGATCTTCGACCCCTTCGGCCGCCACGACGAAACTGCCAATGCCGCCGATAATCTGTTCCTCGTAGATCGTCTCAAGATCGCTTTGGGTCGCGCCAGACGCGCAGAACCGGCAATAGATCGGCAAGCCGTTGATCGCGATCCCGGCGGCCAGTACCTCGGCGCGCGCGACGCCAATCGGCGGGCCGGAGAAATTGCGTGCGCTGTCGCCGGAGAAATCGATGACCTTGCGCCAGCCGTCTATGTCGTTGCTTTCAATCAGCCTTTTGCCTTCAAGCAAGGCCGCCCCGATTGCGTTGCGCCCATAGGCCTGACGCGGCGGAACCAGAAGCGCGGCGGCAAAGGCTTCGGCGGAGGCGGCATCGCTGATCTCGACCCAGTCCACGACCACCGTCTGGTTTGCGGCCCATTCGACGTAGGTCACGGCGATCTTGCCATAGGCCGTGTTCGTGATCGCCTCAACAACTTCGGGGTCGGTGAAGGCGTCGGCGTAGCCCTGTCTTTGAAACCGGATTTCGTCGGGTCCGATGGAGCCTGACGCATCGGCGAGCAAGACCAGCTCAAGGTCCACATCCTGCGCCATGAGGGGGAGCGTGGCCCATAGGGCGACGAGAAAAACCGTGATCCGCATGAGATTACCCTAACCCCATTGGGCAGTCGATCAATTCACGATTGCCAAGGGCAGGGACGGGGGGCAGTCTGGTGGCAAAGAGGGGTGCCATTGTGATCCAACCAACTGATATCGAAGCCTTCCGCCGGGACGGGGCCGTGGCCCTGCGGGGCGTCTTTTCGACCGACTGGATCGAGAAGCTGCGCGCCGGGATCGACGCCGACATGGCCAACCCCACGGACAACCTTGTGCGCCACACCAAAGACCCGCAAGCCCCTGGTTATTATGAAGATTTCTGGGCCTGGTCGAAGGTGCCGGAGTTTGAAGATTTCGTGCGGCAGTCTCCTTGCGGGGCGCTTGCGGCGCAGCTTCTGGGGGCGCCGTCGGTCAACCTTGTCATGGACAATTGGTTCCTGCGGGAGGCGGGCTCGGCCTCGCGTCCGCCGTTCCATCAGGATCTGGCCTATTTCGATTTCGAGGGGACGATGTGCGTGCTCTGGCTGCCGCTGGAGCCGGTGACCCGCGACAACGGGATCGCGTTCGTGGGGGGATCGCACCTGTGGGACAAGCTGTTCATGCGGGTGCGCTTCAAGGACGGGCATCCGACGTTTGAGCCGCAAGAGGTGAACGGACAGACCTATCATCCGCCCCCGGATATCAATGCAAATCCAGACGCTTACGAGATCCTGCAATGGGATCTGGACCTGGGCGATTGCATCTTTTTTGACATGAGGACGCTGCACGGCGGGCTGTCCTCGGTGACGCCAACCGAAACGGTGCGGCGGTTCACGCTGCGCATGACGGCGCCCGATGGGATGATCCGGTATCGGGGCGATTGGGCCAAGGACGAGCGCGCCATTTTCGAGGCGGCGGGGTATCGCGAAGGCGACCGGCTGGCCGGGGAGATGTTCCCGCAGCTTTATCCCTGAGGGGCGTGCGCGCAACGGGCGGTGTTGCGTGGGCGTTGCGTGAGGGGCAGGGCGGCGTTAACGCCCCGCGGGGCCTTGTTTTGAGGGGATTTCTGGGGATCGGTATTGCGTCGGTATGACGTCGGTATCACGTCGGTGCGCCTTGAGGGCGGGGGGCTTCGTGGCACAAGGCGTGGTGCGGGCGGTAAGATGTGTTTCGACGGTGTTAAGGCGGCGTGCGATGAGGGCGTAGGGTGCGTGATGTCACGCACCGTTGCGCGGGAGACGATGCGTGCGCGCACCCATCCTACGGGCGTTTGTAACGACGCGGAGCGCCGATCAAGTGTCCCGTCGCGATTGCTTGCCATCGGAGGTCGGCAGTGGATTGGAGCAATCCACGAGACGTAGCGATGACGCGCCATCGCAGGCCGCCAGCGGATTGGATAATCCGCGAGAGGCGACCGCTCCCGTCGCAAAGTCACAACGCACGCTGAACACGTGTCCCGTCGCGATTGCTTGCAATCGCAGGTCGGCAGCGGATTGGCACAATCCGCGATAGACCGCCCGGCGGCAACGCCGGGCAGCGCCCGTCACGCCCCCCCGGGGCGGGCGCTTCTCGCCCACCCCGCGTGCCGTGCGCTGCCCTATGCAATCAGAAAGACGATCTCAAGAACGCGAAGAAATAGGTCTAGGCTAGGAATTGCCAGCAAGGCATAGCCGACCGTAGCGAGCAACAAGACTACGCATAGGCGGAGGCGCCGACTCGTTGCCTCACGAAAGTAAGTCTCACGAAGAATACTTAGAAGCAAAGACTGATGCCGCAGCTTTGCGTCGGAAAAATGCACGGATTGATAGCCGGGAGGTGGAGTACTGAAGTCCTCCTTTTTTAGGTTGCCTTTGCCGCTAAGGACCCACGTGGCTTCACGCCAAAAAAGGTCCCAATCATCGGTGTAGTATTTTCCATCCAACGTGAAATGAGTTTCTCGCTGGATTTCCAAATGTAGACGAAGGAATGTCTCCGCAGTTCCATAGTTTAGAAAGTAATCGGTGTAGCCCCGCTCAGTTTCGGCGATTTTCAAAGCGTAGGGCCGGGCAAGAAGGTAGGCAGCGTTCGCAAAGGCAAGAATGAAAAGACCGAAGAATATGAATCGGAGCCGGGCATCTGGTTGGAGAAAAAACGTCGTTCTAAGGTCTTCACCAGCCAATTCGCTAAACGTCAAATTTTCCGCAACGTAGTCGTTGAAGATTATTGCGTAGCCAATCAACGGAACAAACCGCGCGGCTTTCGCAGTCGTTCCGTTCAAATAACTTACATAGTCGTCCCATCGGAAATTGTATTGGAATGTGTCGAATTTGGAGCGAAGACGCTCAAACATCCAACTCCTCCACAAACCGCGCGTTCTCCTGGATGTACTGAAACCGCATCTCGGGCTTCTTGCCCATCAGCCGCTCGACCAGATCGCCGGTCTCGCCGGGTTCGTCCTCGTCAATCGTCACGCGGATCAGCTTGCGGGTTTCGGGGTTCATGGTGGTTTCTTTGAGGTCCTTG
>CAZWZG010000020.1:0-28758 GCA_964638245.1 uncultured Rhodobacterales bacterium | reverse complement strand
TCGAGCCGGGATGGACGTGGGATTTTGTGCAATCGGTCATCTGGCACGGCTTTCTTCCGGCCTTGTCCATCGTCATCGTGACGTTTGGCTTCTGGGCGCTGGGCATGCGTGGTCTGATGATCACGGTGCAAGGCGAAGACTATGTCAAACTCGCCGAGGCAAAGGGCCTGAAGCCCCGCTACATCCTCTACAAATACATGATCCGGAACGCGATTCTGCCACAGATCACGGCGTTCGCGTTGAAGATCGGTCTTCTGATCGCCGGGCAGGTGCTGGTGGAGCGCATCTTTGCCTACAACGGCATGGGCAAGCTCCTCTACGACGCCATCCTCGATCAGGATTTTCCAGTGATCCAGGGGATCAGTTACGTGATCATCCTGATGACCGCGTTGGCGGTGTTCTTTGTCGACCTGATCTATCCGTTCATCGACCCCCGCATCCGTCACGGGAAAGGATAAGCCATGGCACATGTTCCTGTAGAACCTGAAGAGCCGCAAACGCTGACCCGCGCCGAACGCAAACAGGCCCGCCGTATCCGGCGGTTCGACAATCCGTGGCTGAACCCGAAGCTCATGTGGGGCGCGGGTCTGCTTTTGGGGATCATCGCGCTTGGGATTTTGGGCCGTATCCTGTGGAACCTCGACCTGGTGTTCACCGGCTCGACGCCGCTGAAACTGCCGCCTGTCGGGTTTGAGAACTTGCGGCGCCAGGAAGGCGTTTGGGATTATCCGCTGGGTACCGATGGCGGGGGGCGTGACCTTCTGGCGTTGATCATTATTGGCGCCCCGAACTCTCTGTTCGTTGGGTTGCTGGCATCGCTGATTGGGATGTCGACGGGGATTATCCTTGGCTTTACTGCCGGTTTTGTCGGCGGGCGCACGGATGACTTCATTCGCGTGATCTCGGACGTGATGATCACGATCCCGCCGCTTCTGATCCTCGTGGTGTTTCAAGCGTCCTTCGGGGATGTATCCCTGACGATGATGGCGCTTCTGATCGCGGGTTTTGTCTGGCAATCACCGACCCGCCTGATCCGGGCACAGGTCCTGTCGATGCGGGAATCCGGTTACGTGCAGATGGCACGCCTTTCAGGCGCCTCCACGCCACACATCATGTTCCGCGAGATGTTGCCGAACCTTGTGCCGTATCTCTTCGGGTCGTTCATCGCGAACGTGACAACATCGATCGTCACCGCGGTCGGCCTCGAAGTGCTTGGCCTTGGCCCGCAGCGTATTCCGACACTGGGCCGCACGATTTACGAAGCCATCAACTCGGGCGCTCTGATCCAGAACCTTTGGTGGTGGTGGGGTATTCCGACGTTGCTCCTTGCGGTGATGTTCATTGGGCTTTTGCTCATCAACCTTGGCCTCGACGAGGTGTCGAACCCGCGCCTGAGGAAGCTGTCATGAGCGCGCGCTTCGTCTTTGGTCCCGGCCCGGCTGGAACGCCGGGCAGCGCCGGCCCGCCCCCTCGAGGCGGCGCTTCGCTTCCGCCCCGCGGGCCTCTGCTGCCCTCAGTGCATTGTCTTGGAGGTTTCGCATGACAAAACCAATCCTGACCCTCAAGGACCTGTCCATCGACTTCCCCACGCCGGCGGGCGTTGTCCATGCCGTGAAAAAGCTGTCCCTGACGCTCGACCCCGGCCGCAAGGTCGGTTTCATCGGCGAGTCCGGGTCCGGAAAGACCACGACCGCTTTGGCAATCATGCAGATGCTCGCCGAGCCCGGCAAGGTCGCAGGGGGAGAGATCTATCTGGGCCTTGGCGATGACGAAACCGACATGCTGGCGCTCTCCGAGGAAGACATGCGCAAGGCCCGTCTACGGCGGGTGAGCTACATCCCGCAGGGCGCGATGAACTCGCTCAACCCGGTGATGCGGATCGAGAACCAGATGTGGGATGCTGTTGTCGCCCATGAGGGCAAAACCGACCTGAATGAGCTTCAGTCGCGGTCGAATGCAGCGCTCGAAAGCGTTGGCTTGCCGGGGCGTACCGGGCGGCTTTATCCGCACGAATTGTCGGGTGGCATGAAGCAGCGGGTCTGTATCGCGCTGGGCGTGATCCTGACGCCGGAACTAATCATCGCGGACGAACCGACTTCCGCGCTCGACGTGGTTACGCAGCGCCATGTGATGCAGACGCTCACTGATGTCCAGGCGCGGATTGGCTGTGGTCTGATCCTGATCGGGCATGACATGGGCCTTATGGCACAGTCGGTCGATGAGCTGGCGGTGCTGAAGCACGGCGAGTTGGTCGAGCACGGCACGACCAAACAGATCATCGAGAACCCGCAGCATCCTTATACGCAGGAGCTGATCCGTTCGGTCCCGCTGGTTGGTGGCGAAAGCTTCCTTAGCCCAGCCGTCGGTGCGCCGGCCTCTCAGAAGACGTCGGAGGCCCCACTTCTAGAGTTCAAGAACGTCTCGAAAAAATATGGCGACGTAACTGCGCTACACCCGATGAGCTTTGCGCTCCATGGCGACACGCCCCAGATCATTTCGATCGTGGGGCAGTCCGGGTCCGGCAAGTCGACGATGGGCTCGCTGATGCTGGGGTTCAACGCGCCGTCGACAGGTGAGGTTCTGTTCGAAGGGCAGGATATCTCGAAACTGGGCGCGTCTGGGTCGCTGTCGTTCCGCAAGGACATTCAGGCGGTGTTCCAGGATCCGTATGCCTGTTTCAACCCGTTTTACCGCGTCGATCATGCGCTCCGCTTCCCCTTCAAGCGGTTTGGGCTGTCGCAGTCCGAAGAACATACGCAGCAAAAGATGGAAGAGGCGTGCCGCGCCGTGGGTCTTGACCCCGATCTGATCCTGCGGCGGTACCCGCACCAGCTTTCAGGCGGGCAGCGGCAGCGCCTGATCGTGGCGCGCGCGCTGATGTTGGAACCGAAGCTTCTGATCGCTGACGAACCCGTCTCGATGGTGGACGCGAGCCTGCGTGCGACGATCCTGAAGAACATCTATGATCTCAAGGACAAGTACGGGATTTCGATCCTCTACATCACCCACGACCTCGCCACGGCCTATCACGTGTCGGACTACGTGATCGTGCTTTATCATGGGTCGATCGCCGAAGCTGGACCGCCCAAAGAGGTGATCGGCAATCCGCAGCATCCCTATACGCAGCTTCTGATCGACTCGATCCCGTGGCCCGATATGGATCGCGCGTGGGGAACGGTTCGGACAGCCGAAGAGGATGCCGCGCTGCTGGAAGAGATGTCGCGCGAACGCAAGACGGTCTTCCGGGGCGATGTGGAAGGGTTCGATCTGACAACGGCATGACGCACGAACGCCGGTTTACGACCGAGAAGATCGGCAAGCGGATCGAGCTTGCCAAGCAAATGACCTTCCGGAACAAGATCCGGCTGGATCCGTTCCGCTATTTGCCACTGCCCGATGCGGATACCGATCCGCCGCTTGGAGCCGACCCGGCGGCTTGGCCAGAGATCGAGTGGAACTCCTATTGGGCCGGGCAGAACCAGAATTATTTCCTGTCCTCGTCTTTCACGGTGCCCAAGGGCTGGGCGCGGGGGCAGTTGGGGATGCACCTGCCGATGGGCACGGCAGGGGATATTTTTACCCATCCTGAGTCGCTCGTTTACATCGACGGCGAGCCATTTGCGTCCGCGGACCGATATCACCACACGCTTTATCTGCCCGAACGCCTCGCCGATGGTCTGCCGCATCGGCTGGAGCTTCACGGCTGGACCGGGCTGACCGGTTGGCCGCCCAATCCCAAAGACGCGACGCGGCTGTTCATGAAGGGCTGCTCGGTTGTCGATGTCGATTTCGAAACGCGGGATTTCATCATCGAAGCTGAGGTCGCGCTGGAGGTGGCCAAGAAGCTCGACGCCGACAGTCCTACGCGAATTCGTATCCTGAACGCGCTGGATGCCGCGTTCCTGCGTTTGGATACGCGCGATCCCTTGGGCGATGCGTTCTACCGTTCGATTCCCGGAGCGACGGAGGTTCTGCGCGAGAAACTCGATGCCGCCGGAGAGCCGATGGACGTGACGCTCCATGCTATCGGGCACGCGCATATGGACGTGGCCTATCTCTGGCCGGTGTCCCAGATCCGGCGCAAGAACGCGCGAACCTATTCAAACGTGCTGCGCCTGATGGAACGCTTCCCGGGCTACAAGTTCAGCCACTCGCAGCCTCAGCTCTATGACTACACCCGGCAGGACTATCCCGAGATCTTCGATGCGATCAAAGACCGCGTCGCCGAAGGCCGGTGGGAGGTCATGGGCGGCATGTGGGTGGAGCCCGACTGCAATATCCCCGGTGGCGAAGCTTTGGTGCGCCAGTTGATCCTCGGACGCGGGTTCTTTCGCGAACATTTTGGGGAGGCCGAGACGCCCGTGCTCTGGTTGCCGGACGTCTTTGGCCTCAGCTGGTGCTTGCCACAGCTGATCAAGAAGTCTGGCCTCAAATGGGTGCTGTCCAACAAGTTCTCGTGGAACCAGTACAATCAGATGACCGCGTCCACGATCTGGTGGCAGGGGATCGACGGCTCCCGCGTATTGACTCATTTCCTGACGACGCCGCGCGTGGTGCAGCACCTGCCGTTCCCCACGAACTACAAGTCCGACCTGTCGGCCCATGAGGTGATCGGGACGTGGGAAAAGAACATGGTCAAAGAGCAGATCGACGAATTGCCGATCTGTTATGGTTATGGCGATGGCGGCGGTGGGCCGACGGGGCCGCTCATCCGCCGCGCGGAGATTTTCCAGAACATGCCCGGTGCGCCGCGGGTGAAATTCTCGACCGCACGGGAGTTTTTCGAGGCGATAGAAGCCAAGCCTTTGAATCTCAACGTCTGGAACGATGAGTTGTATCTGGAGGGCCACCGCGGGGTACTGACCAGCCAGGCATGGATCAAGCGGGCAAACCGCAAGGCCGAGATGCGGATGCACGAGGCAGAGTTCCTTGGGGCGCTGGCCGTCTTGGCCGGAGCCAAGGACTTGCCGAAAGAGGCCCTGACCGAGGCGTGGAAGCTTCTCTGCCTGAACCAGTTCCATGACATCCTGCCGGGCACGTCTGTGACGGAGGTCTTTGCCGACAGCCGCGAGGACTATGCCGAGATTGATCGGCTGGCTGAGGAATATGCCAACGCGGCCCTTGAGGCGGTGATGACAGAGGGCGAAGGCGCGACGGTGATCAATGCGATCCCGTTCAAGGGACGCCGCCATGTCATCGTACCCGAAGGGATTGAACCCAAGGGCACCAGTCAGGAAATCGACGGCGGACGGATCGTTCAGATCGAAGATGTTGCACCCTACAGCCTGACGCCGCTCAGGGGCGACGCGCCGTCCGAACCGGTGACGGTGACCGAGGCGGGTGGAAGCATCGTGCTGGAGAACGCGCGGCTCAAGGCTGAGTTCAGTGCTGAGGCCGATCTCGTCCGGCTCTATGACAAGGAGTTCGATCGCGAGGTTTTGGCGACGGGTGAGACCGGGAACGTTCTGCAGATTTTCGAGGACCGCCCGCTCAGCTGGGATGCTTGGGACATCGACAGTTTCTTTGAGGACCGTGGCGAGATCGTGCGGGGGCTCGTCTCAATGCGGGTCGTCGAAACCGGGCCTTTGCGGGCGGCGATCGAGATCCAGCGGTCGTTCCGGTCATCGACCCTGACCCAGCGCGTCGAAATGTGTGCCGACAGCGCGCGGTTGGATTTCGTCACGAAGGTCGACTGGCACGAGACCCACATCCTTCTGAAAGTGGCCTTCCCGGTTTCGGTCCTTAGCCCCAAGGCGACTTACGAAATCCAATGGGGCAGTATCGAACGTCCCACCCATCGCAACACGATGTGGGATTATGCGAAGTTCGAAGTGGCAGCGCAGAAATGGGCGGACCTTAGCGAGGGCGACTACGGCGTCGCGCTGCTCAATGATTGCAAGTACGGATACGACATCCGCGATCATGTCATGCGTCTATCGCTGATCAAATCGGCCACGATGCCGGACCCAAAAGCGGATCAGGGCCTACATGAGTTCACCTACAGCTTGTTCCCTCATGGCGGGGACTGGCGGAACAACGTCATCCACGCCGCATATGCCCAAAACCAGCCTGCCCGCTGCGTGCTAGGGCGCGCGCCTGAACATCTGGTCTGCGGCCTCATCTCCACCGACGACAAGGCGGCCGTTGTTGAAACGGTCAAGCCGTCCGAGGATGGGACCGGCGTGGTTTTTCGAGTGTTTGATGCCCATCGAAAGCGCGGGAGTCGCGCCTTGCAACTTGGCACAGAGATGGCAGAGATCGTCGAGACGAACCTCTTGGAAGAGGTTGAGGCATCTATCGGCGGAGCGACAGATCGCGTAGACCTGCCGTTGTCACCTTTTGAAATCAAAACGTTGCTCTGCCGACCACGCTAGCGCTGGGCGGTTTGCCACTCCGGATGGACCCATGGCCGGTCGTTGGCCGGTGCCAGAGGCGTCTGACCAAGGATGTGATCGGCTGCTTTTTCCCCGACCATGATCGACGGACCGTTTAGGTTGCCATTCGTGATGCGCGGGAAAATCGAGCTGTCGGCGAGACGAAGGCCGTCGATACCGATAACGCGGCATTCAGGATCGACGACTGCCATAGGATCGTCCACACGGCCCATCTTGCAGGTGCCGCAGGGGTGGTACGCGCTTTCGGCGTGGTCGCGGATCACGGCGTCAAGGTCATCGTCTGACTGCGCCGCATCGCCGGGCTGAAGCTCGCAGTCAGCGAAGGGCTCGAACGCCTTTTGAGCGAAGATTTCGCGGGTCAGGCGGATGCCTCGGCGGAAATCGACCCAGTCTTCTTCGTGGGCCATGTAATTGTAGCGGATGACGGGTGCATCGTCGGGGTCGGCTGAGCGAAGCGTGACCGAGCCACGAGATGGGCTGCGCATGGGGCCGACATGGGCTTGGAACCCATGGCCCTCGGGCGCGACCTTACCATCGTAGCGGATGGCGATGGGCAAGAAGTGGAACTGAAGATCGGGATAGGGGATGCCCGCGCGGCTCCGGATGAAGCCGCAGCTCTCGAACTGGTTCGAAGCGCCGAGACCGGTCTTGAAGAAGAGCCATTCCGCGCCGATCAGCGCTTTGCCGAAAAGGTTGTAGTGCTTGTAGAGCGTGATGGGCTGTTTGGACGCCATCTGGATGTAAAGTTCGAGATGGTCCTGCAGGTTCTGGCCAACGCCTGGGCGATCCGCGATGACGGGCAGGCCGTGTTCGGCCAGATGTGCCGCGGGGCCAATGCCGGAGAGCATCAGGAGCTTGGGTGAATTGATCGACGAGGCCGCAATGATGACTTCGGCACGGGCGCGGATCGTCTTGCTGCCTTTCAGCGCCACGCCGGTCGCGCGGCCATTCTCAATGACAATGCGCTCGGCGAGCCCCCGGACAAGGTTGCAGTTGTCCCGTTTCAGAGCGGGTTTCAAGTAAGCGTTTGCGGCGGACCAACGGCGCCCGTTGTTGATTGTGTGCTCGAACGGGCCAAAGCCCTCCTGTTTCTCGCCGTTGTAGTCGTCGGTTACTTCGTATCCGGCCTGACGCCCCGCTTCGACAAACGCGGCGTGCAGCGGGTTGTCGCGGGGTCCACGCGTGACATAGAGCGGGCCATCCGTGCCGCGCCAGCCGGGGTCGCCGCCGTGGCCGCCGTCGCTCCAGTTTTCCATGCGCTTGAAGTAGGGAAGGACGTCGGCATAGGCCCAGCCGTCGGCGCCGACCTCGGCCCAGTGGTCAAAGTCGTGAGCATGGCCGCGCACATAGACCATGCCGTTGATCGAAGAGGACCCTCCGATAACCTTGCCGCGCGGTGTCGTCATGCGGCGTCCGCCCATGTGAGGTTCCGGCTCCGAGGCATAGCCCCAGTCGTAGCGCGACATGTTCATTGGGAAGGACAAGGCGGCAGGCATCTGGATCAAAGGCCCCCAGTCGGTCCCGCCGGTTTCGATCACGATGACCGAGCGACCCGCCTCGGACAGCCGATAGGCCATCGCGCAGCCAGCGGAGCCCGCGCCGATAATGACGTAGTCAGCCTCCATCACGCCTCCGGGTGTCGGATCGCATCATAGTTGACCATGACGTGCTCGGCGAAGGCAGGGCGTTGCGTGAGGCGTTCGTAGTAGGCTTCGATCGTTGGGTTGGGACGGCGAGGCACATCGATAGTGAACCAACGAAAAAGAACATGGCCAATCGTTATGTCAGCAGCGCTCAGGGCATCGCCGCACGTGTAAGACTGATCGCCGATCTGGAGCGCGGTAATTTCCAGGAGTTGGTCCATACGATCGACAGCACGGGCCAGCTTGGCGTGATCCCGATCCGCCGCCGGTGTGCGAACGCGCGGCCAGAAAATCGGCATCGTGAACGCAGCCGCAAGCGTGGTCTTGCCCCACTCGGCCCACATGTCGATTTTGGCTCGTGCTGCGGGATCTCCGGGCCAGAAGACCTCGGACCCGTATCGGGAGGCGAAATAGCGCAGGATCGCTGCGCTTTCCCACATGACCAAATCGCCATCCCGTACCGTTGGCACAAGGCCATTGGGATTCATCGCCCGATACTCGTCCGTATCGGTGCCGCCGTGAACATGCCCGTAGTCGAGACGCTCGACCTCGACACCGAGTTCCGCAGCGGCCCACATCACCAGCTGCACATTTGATGATGTCGCTCGGCCATAAACGGTGATCATCGCGCTCTCCTTAGAATGCCGCTTCGGTGTCGCCCATGGCGACGTAGACGGACTTCATTTCCGAGTAGTGATTGATGGCGGATTTCGAGTTTTCGCGACCCACGCCCGAGGCTTTGACCCCGCCAAACGGCCCTTCGACGGGCGTCAGGTTATACGCATTGATGAAGCAACTGCCGGCCTCGAGATCGCGAACGACCCGGTGGGCGCGGGTCAGGTCGCGGGTGTAGACACCGCCTGCGAGGCCGAACTCGGTGGCGTTGGCGCGAGCGAGGACCTCTTCTTCTGTGTCAAAGTCAAGCACCGCCATCACGGGGCCAAAAATTTCCTCGCGGGCGATGGTCATGTCGTCGGTGACATCCGTGAAGACGGTTGGCTTGAGGTAGAAGCCGTTGCGGTTCAGACGCTGGCCGCCATAGGCCAGTGTTGCGCCTTCTTCGACGCCTTTGGCGATGTAGCCGGTGACGATGTCCATTTGGGCTTGGCTGACCAATGGGCCGAAGTTCGTGGCCTCGTCGAGCGGGTCGCCGATGCCGGCTTTGTCGAGGCGTTGGCTCAGGCGGGCGACGAAGCGCTCGCGAAATCCGCGCTGGACGAAAACGCGTGTGCCATTTGAACAGACTTGGCCGGAAGAATAGAAATTGGCGTTGATCGCGCCCGAGATGGCGTTTTCGAGATCAGCGTCATCGAAGATGATCAGAGGCGACTTGCCGCCAAGTTCCATTGTCACGTGCTTCATGGTCCCGGCCGCGGCCGCGGCGACCTTTCGACCGGTCGGAACCGAGCCGGTGAGCGAGATCTTGGCTATGTCGGGGTGCGTGGTCAGGGCCGCGCCGACCGGGCCATAGCCCTGGATGACGTTGTAGACGCCCGGAGGCGCGCCCGCCTCGATCATGATTTCAGCAACCTTGAGCGCGGATAATGGCGTGGTCTCCGAGGGTTTGAAGATCATCGTGTTTCCGCAGGCCAGCGCCGGGGCACCCTTCCAACAGGCGATCTGGGTCGGATAGTTCCACGCGCCGATCCCGGCGCAGACACCCAAGGGTTCCCGGATCGTGTAGATGAAATCGCCGCCTGCGACGGGGATGTGCTCGCCTGTCAACGACCCGGCGAGGCCGCCGAAGTATTCGAGCGCGTCCGCCCCACTGGTCGCGTCGGCGATGAGCGTTTCCTGCAGCGGTTTGCCGGTGTCCAGGGTTTCCAAAACGCTCAGGGCGTGGTTGCGCTCTCGGATGATGTCGGCTGCACGACGAAGAACGCGACCGCGCTCGGTGCCACTGAGTTTGGCCCATTCTTTTTGTGCGGCCTTGGCAGCCGCGACAGCGCGGTCGATGATGTCTGGTGTGGCCGCATACACGCGCGCGATTTCTTCTCCCGTTGCGGGATAGACCACGGGGATCGGATCGCCGGTAGTATCCTCGACATAGGCGCCGTTGATAAAGTGGCTGGCTTTCGGCTGTGCATCAAAATCCATTGGCTGATCCTTTTTTGCGCAACGTGCCGATATGCACAGTTTGCCGCGATTTCGTCAATCCGCTGTGATGCTTCGGGAAGCCAAACGGTCTCATTCAGCCCAAGAACTGGATACCGTTTGATAAAGTTTATTGACGCCGTTCCGTTTTCTGTGGCCGACTTTCGGGCAAAGGGAGCAACATGGCTTTAGACTGTGGAGGTTTTGACCCGGGCCGAGTGGCCACGGCGGGTCTGATGGCTCAAGCTTGTGCCATCGATGATGGTCACTGGTGGCGTGGCGTCACGATGTTCTCTATGAAAGCTATCGTGAGCGTTCGCGTTCCTCTGCCGGTCAAAGGGATCTAAGCATGAGCACGCTGGTCTTGATCCCGATGAAGGACTCGTCACAGGCAAAGTCGGGGCTGGGGGAGCGTTTGGGTCTGAAAGAACGCAGCGGTCTCGCCTTGCACCTTTTTCGGCGCACGTTGGCCGTGCTTGAGGCAGCGCAAGATCGCGAGTCGTTCGACATTGCTGTTGTGACGAGATGCCGCCGCGTCGCCAACATCGCAACACCCCACCGCGTGATCGGAGAACTGAAGCCGGGACTGAACCCGGCCTTGACCTACGCCGCTGATCGGGCCGTGGTTTTCGGGTATAACCGCCTTTGCATTCTGCCGGGCGATCTGGCCAACCCATGCGTTGGCGACATCGTCGGGCTTTTGCGATCCACTGCTGACGTCGTGATCTGTCCTTCCGAGGATCGAAGTACGAATGCGATGATCCTGCCGCTGCCCGCCCGGTTCCCGATGTCTTTTGGTCCGGGATCTGCGGCTCTGCATGCCGATGCAGCGCGGATGGCCGGGTACCGTCCGAGTGTCATGCCGTTTCGCAGCCTGTGCCATACAATCGACTGCCCGGCCTGTCTTGATCGCGCGATGGCCGAAGTGCCTGAGTTGCGCCCCTGGGGTGCGTCCCAACTCTAGCCGCCATCATCCCAGAGATGACCTGAACGCTTTTTTGAGCAATCCCGCGCTAAGCGCCGCTAGGTTGGCCGAAGAGTTCAACTCATAAGAGGTCGACGCCTGGTGAAAGCATCAGAAAATTTTTTTGTTGTCGGAAAGGTTGACCTTCCGGCTCACCGTCTAGATAAGCCAGTATTGGTAATATAATTTTACCAAATCAGCGCGGAGATGATCATGGGCCTCAACAACTGCCATAACTTCCAGGATTTTCGAAAACTCGCGAAGCGCCGGCTTCCGGGCCCGATCTTTCACTACATCGACGGCGCGGCCGATGATGAGATCACGTACAAGCGCAACACGACGGCCTATGATGAAGTCGATCTGATCCCCAACGTTCTGGCCGGGGTGGAAGAGGTCGACATGAGCGTCGAGGTTATGGGCCAAAAGCTGGACATGCCGCTCTACTGCGCGCCCACCGCGCTCCAACGGCTGTTCCATCATGAAGGTGAGCGGGCCGTTGCCAAGGCTGCGACGAAGTATGGGACCATGTTCGGGGTTTCGTCGCTCGCGACGGTGACGGTCGAGGAAATCGAAAAGCTCGCGCCCGGTCCAAAGATGTTCCAGTTCTATTTCCACAAGGATCGTGGGCTCAATGACGCTTTGTTGGAGCGTGCCAAAGCGGCGAACTTCAATGTCATGGCGTTGACGGTCGACACGATCACAGGCGGCAACCGCGAGCGGGACCTGCGTACAGGGTTCACGTCACCGCCAAAGCTTACACCATCCTCGCTCCTAAGCTTTGCCACGCATCCGATGTGGGCCTGGAACTTCCTGACCAAGGAAAAGTTCGACATGCCGCACCTGTCGGGCCACGTGTCCGCCGGAACAAACCTTGCTGTGTCCGTCGGGGAGTATTTCTCCACCATGCTCGACCAGAACATGAACTGGAAAGACGCTGAAAAGCTTTGCGCGCAATGGGACGGCCAGTTCGCGCTCAAAGGCATCATGTCGGTCGAGGACGCCAAACGGGCGGTCGATATCGGCTGCACCGGGATCATGGTGTCCAACCACGGCGGGCGGCAGCTTGATGGCTCGCGCGCGCCATTCGACCAGCTGGCCGAGATCTGTGATGCGGTTGGCGACAAGATCGATGTGGTTTGCGAAGGCGGAATCCAGCGCGGTACACATATCTTGAAGGCGCTGTCTGTCGGGGCAAAGGCCTGCTCAGGTGGTAGGCTCTATCTTTATGCGCTGGCGGCGGCGGGTCAGGCCGGGGTCGAGCGGGTCCTTGGCAACTTCCGAACCGAGATCGAACGCGACATGAAGTTGATGGGGATCACCAGCCTTGATCAGCTGAGCCGCGACAATCTTCGGATGCGTTAAGCGCTGGGCGGCATAGTTCGCCAATTGCACAACCTGCAAGCAGTAATCGGACCCGCGCCTTGGCGCGGGTCTCATTTTTTGCGCGCGTAAGTTTGGACTCATCGGAACGCTTTGACTGGCTCCGCGACTTCGCTAGGGTGAGGGTCGCAAAAACGACAAAGCCCGGGGCAGGGAGCGCTGGGCGATCCAAAGGGAGAAACAAATGACCTTCAAGAAAAGTCTTGTAGCAGCCGCATGCTCGGTTGCCGCTCTGACATCGGCTCAGGCCGTATCGGCCGGTGGCCACATCAGCGAAATCACCGTTGGCTACTTCCTTGAATGGCCGATGCCATTCCAGTTCGCCAAAGTGAACGGCATGTACGAAGAAGCCATGGGCATCGACATCAACTGGGTCAGCTTTGACACCGGTACGGCAATGTCGGCTGCAATGGCATCGGGCGACGTTCAGCTGAGCGTCTCGCAGGGTGTTCCGCCATTCGTGGTGGCAACGTCAGCTGGTCAGGACCTTCAGATCCTCGACGTGGCTGTGTCCTATGCTGATAACGACAACTGTGTTGTCGCAGCCGAGCTTGAGATCGACAAAATGAACGCAACCGAGCTTGAAGGTAAGCGCGTGGGCGTGCCGATCGGTACGGCTGCACACTATGGCTTCCTCAAGCAGATGGACCACTTTGGCGTGGACATCAACACCATGGAAATCGTCGACATGGCGCCTGCTGAAGGCCAGGTGGCCTTTAGCCAGGGCAACCTGGACATGGTCTGCGGTTGGGGCGGTGCACTACGCCGCATGATGGAAGACGGCAACGTCCTTTTGACTGGTGCTGAGAAGACGGAACTTGGCATTCTCGTCTTTGACGTGACCTCAGGCCCGGCTGACTTCGTTGCAGAAGAGTCCGACTTGGTTTCGCAGTTCCTCGCCGTAACGGCCAAGGCAAACGCCATGTGGAATGCCGGTGGCGAACAAGCCGAGGCCATGATCCCGGTCATCGCTCAGGATGCTGGTATGGATGTTGAAGCCACGGCTGCAACGCTTGCTACATTCACCTTCCCGAGCGTTGAGGAGCAGCTTTCGGGAGCATGGCTCGGCGGCACGGCGCAAGAGTTCATGAAAGGCGTTGCTGACGTCTTCGTGGAAGCGGGTTCGATCGCTTCGTCGCTGGACACATATGAGAACGCGGTCGACACCGGCCCGCTCAGCTCCGCGGACTCGATGTAAGACACACCGGGGCGGCGCAACAAAGCGCCGCCCCAACTCTTTATGGGGCAGGGGAACAATGTCGGGTCTGGAAATCAATAATATCTCTATGCGATTTGACTTGCCCGGTGGAGGGCATGTTCAGGCGCTTCAGGACGTCTCGCTGCAGTTAAACAAGGGCGAGTTGATGAGCGTGCTCGGCCCGTCGGGTTGCGGCAAGACCACTTTGCTCAACATCGTCGCCGGGTTCCTTGCACCGACTTCGGGCAAGATCACGCTAAACGGGCACGAGGTGACCGGGCCAGATGCAGAACGCGGGATGGTGTTCCAGAAAGGCGCACTGTTCGAATGGATGAGCGTGCGCGAAAACGTCAGCTTTGGACCCCGCATGGCGGGTAAATCCGCAAACGAATACATGGGCAATGTCGACCACCTGCTCGAGGTCGTGGGGCTTGGAGCGTTCAAGGAAAAGGCGGTTTACGAGCTATCGGGCGGAATGCAGCAGCGTGTGGCACTGGCCCGCTGCCTGGCCAATGAGCCGGACGTGATCCTGATGGACGAACCGCTCGGTGCGCTGGACGCATTGACGCGCGAGAAGATGCAGGGTCTTGTGCTGAAGCTTTGGAAAGAGACCATCATCCTGATCACCCACTCTGTCGAAGAAGCGCTGCTCCTCGGTGAGCGCCTTTTGGTCATGGCGCCACGCCCTGGTCGCATCCACAAGGAATACCGCTTGCCGTTCGCAGACATGGGTGTGGGCAAGGACCTTCGCGAAGTGAAAAGCGCTGACGGCTACAATTCCACCAAGGAAGAAATCCTCGGCATGATCTGGGACATGGAAGAAGAGATCATGGGACGCACGGAGGCAGCACAATGACCGGCATTCTGATCCTTGTTGCCTACATCGCTCTGTTCACCGTCGGCTGGCTGGTGGTGCGCACCGTCCGCAATGCTATGGCCCCCGTGGACGACTTCAATGCGCGCAAGACGGTCACATTCGGCGACGAAAGCGCTGTTATGCCGGATCGTTGGGCCTCGATCATCTCGGTCGTTGTGTTGTTCCTGATTTGGGGTGCCTTCACCGGATCGAAAATTGCGCCGTTCCACGTTCCCGGTCCCTTCACGGGCGAGACCAGCTTTACCTATACGCTCGAAGGCCCTGATGGGGCGATGGACGAAGCGACCATCTTTCTCAACGTTGTTGGCTTTGGCGAAGACGACGAAGACCCTGATGTTGAATTGGGCGAAGGCTTCGCCAAGGACGATGGCGTCGGGACAACAGCCGGCCGCGCGACAACGATCCTTTTCGACCGTAACGATGAGGTGAAGCGCAGCGATGGCGCCAATGTTGTCGCCATTGACGGGAACCCTATCGGACCAGATAGCGAAGTGGTTTTGGATACTGGTCGGGTCGTTCTGACCGATAAGGGTGCAATCAACTTCACGCCACGTGAAGGCCTGCAGATGAACCCGATCTGGTTACCTGCACCGGAAACTGTGGTAAGCCGCTTCTTCGAGATTGCGCGCGATGGGTACCAGAACTTCGGCCTCGGCGAACATGTCGGCTGGTCGCTGATCCGCGTTGTGGTCGGCTTCTTCCTTGGCGCGCTGGTGGGTATCCCTCTGGGTTATGCCATGGGCCTGTCGAATTGGTTCCGTGGATGGTTTGACCCGATTGTCGAATTCATGCGCCCTGTGCCGCCCTTGGCGCTGATCCCGCTGGTCATCATCTGGTTCGGCATTTGGGAAACGGGCAAAATCGTCCTGCTCTTCCTTGCAGCGCTCTGGATCATGACCATTGCAGCGCGGGCTGGTGTGTCGGGTGTGAACATCACCAAAATCCACGCAGCCTACAGCCTTGGCGCATCCAAGTGGCAGATCATGCGATACGTGATCGTGCCGAACTCGCTGCCTGAGATCTTCACTGGTGCCCGTGTCGCCATGGGGGTCTGCTGGGGCACGGTGGTGGCCGCGGAACTTGTTGCGGCCCAGAAGGGTGCGGGCATGATGATCATCGCGGCATCGAAGTTCCAGCTGACCGACATCGTGATCATGGGGATCATCATCATCGGGGTGATCGGCTATGGCATCGACATCCTGATGCGCTGGACGGAGAAGTGGCTCGTGCCATGGCGTGGCCAGTCCTGATCCCTCACCACGAATAACGATGAAGAAGGGGCAGCCTTAACCGGCTGCCCCTTTTTGTTGGAGGGTGCAAGTTTCTGCGCTTCTGCTAGCGCTGCAAACGTCTGATTTCTTCGGCATCTGAAAGCGGCGAGGCCTTCGCCCAAAACCCGACGATGCATTTGCGCAATTTGTGCTTGCATGGATGCGCATCGACCCAATGCGCGACGCCGTCTAATTAAGGTTCATAGCAAGAGCGACCTCGTCTCAGACCTAATGAAACGACCACGGCCAAGCAGGAAACACCCGTTTGATCGATCGGTTTCCTGCGGCCTGATGACGGACGCCCTTCTTCAAACCAACGCAAGAGGAGAAGAAAATGAGTCTGAAAGTCATTGGCACCGGACTAAGCCGGACAGGCACGATGTCCACACGTATGGCGCTTGAGGAATTGGGGTTCGGACCATGCCACCACATGATGGCACTGTTCAGTGATCCTGCGCAGGTGGCAATTTGGACGGACGTTGCCAAAGGAAAGACATCCGATTGGGAACGCGTTTTCACCGGGTTCGAGGCACAGGTCGATTTTCCCGGTGGTCGGGTGTGGCAGCAGACCATCGACGCTTTCCCGGATGCCAAAGTCGTGCACACCGAGCGGCCCGAGGAAGACTGGTGGGCCAGCTTCAGCAAAACGGTTCTCAAGGTCTGGACCCACCACAAACTGCTGACCCGAAACATGCCTCAGCATATCCAGGATATTTTCGTGAACCTGACCCCGTTCTACATCGACGACACGTTCGGAGGGCTGCCGGACAAGGCCTTGGCGATCGAGGCTTATCGGCGCAACAACGCCTTGGTGCGGGAATTGGTGCCGTCCGAGCGGCTGCTGGTGTTCACGCCTTCGGATGGTTGGGCTCCGCTATGTGACTTCCTGAACGTGCCCGTTCCATCGACTCCGTTCCCGCGCAGCAATGCCCGCGATGAGTTCTGGAGCAATTTCGAAGAAGAACCCACAGACTGAAACGATACCACGGCCCGGGTGCGTTAGTTTGCGCGTTCCGGGCCGCTAGGCAATCCCACTCAGCATTGCGCGCCGGGCACGCAAGAATTCAACCAGCGCATCCAAGACGACCCGGACCCTGTGCGAACCGCGAACGGATTCGTGATACATCACCCAAGAGTCCATCTGGTCAAAAGGCTCGGGGAAGACACGCTCCAAGCTTTCGCAGGTGTCACCCACCGCGCAGAACAAGGGGCCGATGCCGGCACCATTTTCAATAATAACGCGTGCGGAGTCCGAGTTTTCTACGCGTGTTGCGGGACGGTCCGGATCGGCAAACTGTTCGACCCAACCAAATGCCTTCGCGTGCAAAAGGGGCGCGCCGTAGCGCACCAAAGTATGATCGCGCAAACCTTCTGGCGCGTCCGGCTTGCCAAATTTTGTCAGATAATCGCGAGACGCATAGAGACAGCTTCCCCATGTGAAATTGTAAGCGATCACCAGGCCGGGGTCCTTGGGCGGAATGGTCCGCACTGCAATATCAGCATCCCCCTTGGACAGATCGATCCCCGAGATCGAACTCATCAGATCGACATGCAGTCCTTCATGGGCGGCCGCCAGTTCGCCAACCAAAGGCCGCAAGACATGCGCCGCTGTCGGAACGCAAGCCACACGCACCGTCCCGGTGGGGTCTTGTCGCATGGACCGGACCGCCTGCCGCGTCACGTTTACGGTTGCATCCATCTTGTCGGCGGCATCGGCGATGGCCAGCCCTTCGGTCGTAAAGGTGAAATCGCCGCCGCCCCGCACGATCAGCGTGGCACCAAAGGCTTTTTCGGCAGCAGCCAAACGGCGACTGACAGTCGAGGCATCGACGCCAAGGACGCGAGCGGCGCCGGCGACCGACCCTTCGTTACGCAGCGCAAGAACAACGCGAAAGTCGCTCCAATTCGGATCTGACATTCTGGGTCTTTCGTGCTGTTGGATGCTGGCGGTGACGCTCGGTTTTCTGGAAACAACACTGTCCGGTGTCCTCGGCGAGCGCAATGTTTAGTCGCCCGCCGCGAAACTCAAGACCGTCTCAAGACCTCATTCAGCGGTGATGACCGTCGATGGGTCACACCGATTTTTGCCTATGGTCACGTCGACTTTAGTCGGCGCCGCGCACCGGGATCTGTGCGTCCGGGTCGGGTCGGATGATGCGCTGGACGAAGACCATAGCGAGCGCCAATCCGATACCGATCAGGTCGGTGACCCCGCCCCCTTCGATCATGGAAAGTGCCGCAAGCAGCAGGCCAAGCCGCACAAACCACGCCGTCCGCGCGCCCATGAACCAGCCCTGCACCCCGGCAGAAAGCAGGAACACCCCGATCACCGCCGTTGTGCCCGCGCGTGCGACTTCGAACCACGTTCCGTCCATCAAGAGCGCGCTGTTGTAGAAGAACATGAACGGGACGATGAACGCCGCGATCCCGATCTTGAACGATGCGACCGAGGTCTCCATCGGGTTCGAGCCCGATATGCCAGCCGCCGCGTAGCTCGCCAGCGCGACCGGCGGCGTGATGGCCGAAAGCACCGCGTAGTAGAAGACGAAGAAGTGTGCCGTGAGGATCGCCGTTCCTTGCGTCATACCGTTCTCAACAAACAGGGTGATCAGGCCAGGTGCCACGACGGAGGCCGCAACGGCGTAGGCTGCTGTCGTGGGCATCCCCATGCCGAGCAGGATCGCGATGCCCATCGCAAAGACCAACGCCAGCAGGTTCGATGCGCCCGCAAGGTCCAGAAGGACTGCCGAGAAACGTGCGCCAACCCCCGTCAGGCTGATTACACCCACGATGATGCCCGCACAGGCACACACCGCGATGATCTGGATCGACATGACACCGGCCAGTTCGAACGCCTTCAGGATTGAGCGTATGCCCATCCGGTTCGGCGTGAGCCAGCTGACAACCGCAGCCGCGACCGTGGCGAGTGTTCCGGCTCGGATGACTGAGTAGCCAAGGAACAGCGCATAGATCAGGATGATGATCGGGATGAACAGATAGACCTGTCGGATCATCTTGTTGAACTTGGGCAGTTCGTCCTCGCGCATGCCGCGCATGCCCAGTTTGGCCGCCTCGAAGTCCACCATGAAGTAGACGGATACGAAGTAGAGAACAGCCGGAATGATCGCCGCGATCGCGATCTCCTGATACGGAATGCCCGTGATCTCGGCCATGATGAATGCGCCTGCGCCCATGATCGGTGGCATGATCTGACCACCGGTGGAGGCCGCGGCTTCGACAGCTCCGGATGTTTTCTTATGATAGCCGACCTTCTTCATGAGCGGGATCGTGAGCGAGCCCGTGGCCACAACGTTGCCGGCTGATGTGCCGTTGATCATGCCCATCAGGCCGGAGGCGAAGATCGCCACTTTGGCGGGTCCACCCCGCGCGCGCCCGGCTGCCGCAAACGCAAAGTTGACGAAGTAGTCGCCGACCTTGGAGGCCTGCAGGAAGGCTGCGAAGATGATGAACAGGATGATGTAAGTCGACGACACGGCCGTTGTCGGTCCGAGGATACCCGCATCCGAATAGACGTGACCAAAGAAGCGCTGCCACGTGTAGGGATTCTGAACAGCCAGAATGCCGGGCAGCAGATGCGCGGTGAATGTGTAGACAAGGAACACGCCGGTAATGATTACAAGAGCCAGACCGGCGACGCGGCGCGTCAGTTCAAGGATCATGGCCGCCCCGGCAGTGGCCGCGAAAGCCACACCGATGGGAACAAAAGACGTACCGACAGAGTTGCGCGCAGCGGTGCCATAGATGGCGATTAGGTAGATCGCGACGACAATGCCACAAACCGCAAGGACGATGTCAGAGGCCGCAAAAAGCTCGCGCCCACGGCGTTCGAACCACCCAAGAACAATTGCGCCAAACGTCGCTATGAGAAGCGGAATTCCGAACCATCGCACTTCGGTTTGATAGAGTTCTGTGCCAGGGAAGGCCGCCCATGTGGTCAAACCACCCATCTGCGGAAGCTCTCCGGAGGCAATCGAATTCGCAAACCCGATGGCCGTTGCACCGGCGATCAGGGCCGGAAGGATCAATACGGCAGAAACGATCGAAAGGGATCGCGTTCCCTCGGTCGTTTTGTCGTCGTGAAACGTGTGCGCGGAGAATAGAAGGAAACCAAGCGCCAGCGCGCCCGCTATGTGAACGATGCGGAAGTTCCATGTTTCCAGAGGGAACTGCGGCAAAAGCGGGATTTCGACACCGGTCCAGTCCGAGATAGAAACGCCGTTGAGGGCCAGCATGTGGAAGGCCGCATAGACCGTTGAGAGGGTCGCGATGACCAGGAAGGCCGGGCCTTGAAACAATCGCCGATTGCTTTCGACAGGTTCTTCATCGACGCCTTCTGCGATCAGATGATCTTCATCTGTGGTCTGGCTTGTTTGTTCCGTCATGGTTCCCCCCGCAGCCTTTGTGCCCTTGATAGACGAACCCGCGGCCTCTTGCGAGAGCGCGGGTCCATTCACTTCAAATCATTGTCGCAGTTGCGACAGGCAACGGCTTAGCCGCCGAAGATCATGTCGGCAGGGATGTCCGCGCCAGCGTTCTCTTGGAACCACTTGGCTGCACCTGGGTGCCACATCAGAACGCCGTTCTTGTCCCAGTTTTCAGGCAGGGTCGAACGAGCGGCGCGGTGAATGTTCACCATGCGCTCGTTGTCGGACATCACGACGTCCACAACGGCTTCGACAAAGCTTTCTGGCAGGTCGCAATTGGCGATCGCGAAGTTCCACATCGAAACCGAGCGCGCCGGGGCTTCCAGCGTGGTGTAAGTGTCGGCGGCAATGTTGAACTCGGACACAGGGAAGGCGTCCATGATCGCGGCCTGCTCTTCTTCGGTGAACTCGATGATGTTCACGTCGGTCTGCACTTCAAGCTGCGACACCGCAGGCACAGGAACACCTGCCGCGAAAGCGATGACGTCCAACAGGCCGTCCTGGAGCTGTGTGCCAAGGTCGGACCAGCCGCCGTTGCGACGATCAAACTCGACACCCAGCGTTTCCATCATGCGTGGGAAATAGGTGTCGGATGTCGAACCAGCAGGGCCAAAGCCGATACGCGCGCCAGCGGGGATTTCCGAGACGCTCGTGATGCCCGAAGACGACAGCGCGGTCACGGAGAACGGCGTCTGGTACATCGGGAACATTGCACAGGCATTCGTCATTTGAAGGCCGGGAGCGATCGGGTTGGTGCCGCCCAGCGATTCTGCCGCGGGGCCCATCGTGGTCATGCCGAACTGAGCTTCACCGGTGTGCACCAGTGCCATGTTCTGCATCGGGCCACCTGTGACTTCGCCACCGCCGGAAAGGCCAAGCTCGTCCGCAACGAGGCTTGCCCAGCCGGACCCGTAGGCGAAGTAGGTGCCGCCTTGCGAGGCGGTGCCGACGGTAAAGCTCTCGGGCCAGCCTGTACGATCCACATGTCCGCCTGCAAAGGCAACACTAGCGCCAAGTGCGACAGCAGCAGTCGTCGCGCTCAGGCGCGCAATTGTCTTGAATTCCATAGTATCCTCCTCATTGGTGCCAATCGGCGATCTCTTGCAAGCGGACCGCCGGTTGGTCCGCGCCGATACCCGACGCGTCTGGTGAGTTATAGGGTTATGCTGGTCGGTCTCAAGGTAAAATGCCTTTATAAATTGGGTGTTAGCGCCAACCCTTCGGCTCTTATTGTCAGAAAAGCCCGTCTGGCGATTGTCCGTGTCAAGCACTCAGGGCTTCACGTGCAACAGCGTCCCAAAACGCCACCCCGGTTTCGATGGCGGAATCGTTGAAATCGTAGGCGGTATTATGATGCAGCGCGCCCTCGGTCGCTGGCCCATTTCCAAGCCATACAAACACGCCCGGGACCTGTTCGGCAAAGATCGCAAAATCGTCGCCAGCGGTGGACGGGGGAAAGTCGGTCCGCACCATTTTTGCCACGCTTTGCGCAGCATCAAGCGCGATGGCGGTGACGGCTTTATCATTCACAACTGGCGGGTTGCGCCGGATAAATTCATACTCCGCGCGCAAGCCATGGGCAGCGGCAATGCCGTTGGCCAACTGTCCGATTTCATGTTCCAGAGTGTCGCGCACATGGGGTGTATAGGCGCGGGCCGTTCCGCCAATCCGGGCAAAATCGGGAATTACGTTCAACGCGCCGGGATTGCCCGCCTCAACCGAACAGGCGCTGACGACAGAGGGTTGCAGCGGGTCAACGATGCGTCCCGGAATGCTTTGGAGCGATGTCAGGAAAGCACCCGTCGCATGGATCGGATCGCGGCCCAGATGGGGTTTGGCGCCATGAGTACCCACGCCATGGAACGTCACCCACCAACTGTCCGAAGACGCCAATTGCGGCCCGGCGACAACGGCCATCTCATCGGGCGCTAGGCCGGGCATGTTGTGCAAACCCACGATCATATCGCAAGGACACCGCTCAAACAGTCCCTCTTCTACCATGCGCCTCGCACCGCCATGGCCTTCTTCTGCCGGCTGGAAGATGAAATGCACGGTTCCGCGCGGCGGATCCGCGGCGAGCCGTGCCGCTGCCCCCAAAAGCATCGTCGTATGCCCGTCATGCCCGCAGGCATGCATTTTCCCCGCGCTGCGCGACGCCCAAGCTGGCGTGCCGGTTTCCGGCATCGCAAGCGCGTCCATATCCGCGCGCAGCCCGACGCTTTTTCCCTCACCATTGCGCAACGTGCCGACAACGCCAGTCCCGGCGAGGCCCGTGGTCACTTCCAACCCAAGTGCGGCGAGGTGATCGGCAACAATGCCAGCTGTGCGCGTCTCTTCAAAGCCGAGCTCGGGATACATGTGAAGGTCGCGTCGGATCGCGATCAGCGTGTCGGGGTCGATGGACTTGATTGGGTTCATGGGGCTTATTGCTAGCACAGGGTCCCCAAACGCGAAACAGGAGCGCGCCATCGAACCCCACGACTTCTGGCAGTCTTTTGAGGCGGACCCGATCAAAGCGCCGTATCGCGACAGATACCCCGCGCGCCTTCCGGACGGCCGGTTTCTGTTCCTACCGATCCGACCGCTTGCCGGGACGGACTACGCCATCGCGTCTCTTATTCTGAACCAAGCAAGCTTTGCTGTCGAAGAGGCGTTGTCGGGTGTTCTCGCCCAGCGGGTTGCTTCGGCGAGGCCAGATGTCGTTGTTGGCTTGCCGACGCTGGGTTTGTCCCTTGCGCGTCTGGTGGCACAGCGTCTGGGTCACCCGCGTTTCGTCGCTTTGGGGACCTCTAGAAAATTCTGGTATGATCCGGCCCTATCCCTCCCGATGGCGTCGATCACCAGCCCGGGTCAGGAAAAACGCCTCTTTGTTGATCCGCGCATGGTGCCGCTCTTGGCGGGCAAGCGCGTTTGTCTGATCGACGATGTAATCAGCAGCGGAACGTCAATGCGTGCTGGCCTTGATCTCCTTGCACTCGTGGATGTCACCCCGGTTTGCATTGGCGCTGCCATGCTCCAGACGTCGCGTTGGCAGAACCTGATTGCCGAGGCGACGCCCGTAGAGGGCGCAATCTCAACCCCGCTTTTGCGAAAGGCTGAAGGCGGGTGGATCGAGGGCGACTAGGCCGTCAACCGCGCAAGGAGAAGCGACAAAGCTTTGGCACCGTCAACTCTAAGGGCGACGTTCACAGAATGTGGCCCCTCCACCAGCTCTCCCCCATCGCGTGGAGGCGACTGATCGACTCGCAACGAGTGGGTTTCGCACTCAAAAAGCTCTGGCGCTTCGGCAAAAAGCATCACGCATGGATCATGGAGGGGACGGCTTGCGCTAATGTCACCGCCATCTGTCGATTTGAAATAAGCATCGATCAGGGTGCCGGAGGCCTTCGCTTCGGGGCGCTTGCTTTGCATCAAGGCCTCGACATCGCCGGGTGTGGCTCTGACCTGTCGGGTGACATCCAGCGGGATCAGGGTCAGCGGCAAACCAGCAGCAAAAACCACTTCAGCCGCCTCAGGATCCGCTGCCATGTTGAATTCCGCCTTTGGCCCAACGTTGCCAGGCTCATGGATTGCCCCGCCCATCGCGATGATGCGCCGGATACGGCGTGCTGCGGCTAGGTCGCGCTGGATCAACGTTGCGACATTGGTCATCGGGCCCAGAACCAAAAGGTCGATGGTTCCCGGTGGTTCGGCATTCAGAGTCATGGCCAGCCAGTCAACGGCACCTGTCAGCGGGTCTCTCTCTGGTGTAGGCAGCGACACCCCGCCAAGCCCGTCGTTCCCATGGACATCGATCGCCGCAAAAGGAGCGCGCGCAAGAGGGCGGTCGGCCCCAGAAACCACCGGAATGTCAACGCCAGCACAGGCCAGTATGCGTCCCGCATTTTCCGTGGTTCGCTCAATACTGATGTTTCCAGAGACGGTGCATAGCCCGAGCACCCGAAATGCTGGTGAGCGAAGCGCGTAGAAAACTGCCACCGCATCATCGATGCCGGGGTCTGTGTCGATGATCACGGGCGTCGCCATGGTCGCTGGCCTCGATTGGGGTTGTCGAGGGTCAGTATCTGACCGATCCTTGCTGGTAACAACCGGAAGCCTTTTGATATGCCAGACGACCTTCTGATTGATGCGCCTTCCGAGACGAAAATTCGCCAGAACCTGGTACAGGTTGCCCTTGGACGTATCCCAGCCGATCGAATTGTTCGGCTCGGTCGGTTGTTCGACAGCGCGACGGGCACTTGGATGGAAGATGTCGAAGTCGTTATTCAAGGTCGCCGGATCGCGTTTGTTGGGCCAGTCGGCGCATGGTCCGGCGAAGCGAAAGAGCGCGTGGATCGCTCGCACCTTGCAGCGGTGCCCGGCTTTGGCGAAGTGCACAAGCACATCGAAAGCTCTCATCTGACGCCAGAGTATGAGGCAGCGTTGGTTCTGCCGCTGGGGAATACGTGGACCTGCGAGGCGAGCCATGAGTTGTCGAATGTGAACGGGGCCGGGAACCTCGACTTCTGGCTGGCGGCGCGAAAGGCAGGGTCCCCGCTAAAGATATTCCCGCTACCGGGATCCGCGACGCCGCCGACTGGTTTTGAGCGGTCGGGTGGGTACTTCGGGCGGTCCGAGCAGTCCAGTTTCATGGCGCATCCGATGGTGGCGGGGCTGGACGAGGTGATGGACTGGCCTGCGGTGACGGACGCCGACAACCCCGCGCATGAGCGGCTTTGGGGCATGATCGAGGCGACATTTGCGGCGCGAGGCGTGGTCGAAGGGCATGCAGCGGGGCTGCGCGATCTGGCGAATATCAACGCGTTCGCCGCCGCCGGGCTGGCCTCGGATCACGAGGCTTGGACGGCTGAAGAGGCTTGGGACAAGATCCGGCGTGGTCTGTTCCTTGAGATCCGCCCGCATTCGATGCCGGAGATCATCGGTGGGCTTCTGGAACGCGGTCTGAGCGATTGGAGCCAGGTGGCGTTTGCCACGGACGACCGGGGGGCGTCGGAGACGCTCGAGATCGGGGCTACCGACTACAATGTGCGGCTGGCCATCGAAAGCGGACTATCACCGGAAACAGCGTTTCAATGCGTGACGATCAATCCGGCGCGGCATATGCGACTGACGCCTTGGGTGGGGTCAGCTGCGCCGGGGCGTTATGCGGATCTGGTGCTTTTGGCGGACACGACATCGGTCGAGATTGCGGAGGTTTGGGCGGACGGGAAGCAGGTCTCCGAAGCGGGGCGATACACCGGGGCGTTGCCTGATGTCGACTGGCCAGAGTGGGCCAAGAAAAGCGTGCGCTTGCCGCGCAACCTTGAGCCCGCCGATTTCGCGATCTCGGCTGAGACCGGGCGATCGGAAATGCAGGCTGCGCTGCTCCGGCCGTTTCACTGGGAAGACGACTTTCCGATCGAGACACTGCCTGTGGAAGGCGGTGAGGTGCAACGCGATCCGGAGAGGGCCATCACGAAAATGGCGATCATCGACCGGCACTCTGGCGAAGGCTCCATCGCGAAGATGTTCTGGCGTGGCACAGGACCGGCAACGCCGGATACGGCGGTCGGATGCACGGTCGGGCATGACAGTCACAACCTTTGGGTCGTCGGTTCTTCGGATGCGGCCATGGCATTGGTCGCCAATCAGATCCGCAAGCAACAGGGCGGTTGGGCGCTGGCGTCAGGCGGCGCGGTGCGGGCGACGGTGCGCTACGAGATCGGTGGACTGATGACAGCGCGTCCGGCAGAAGACCTCGATGCCGAATGGCGAGCGTTTCTGGAGGTGGCCGAAGGGTTCGAATGGCATTTCGAGCCAAGTTCATCGCCGCGCTGGGGGCCGGGGTTCCCGGAGCGTCTACAGTTCGCGACGCTCACCTGCGCGCCGTGGCGCTGGGTGCTGGTCGCGCCCAATCCGATGGCGCCAACGGGGTTGGTGAATGTCGCAACGGGCGAGAGCCATCCGGTGGTTTGGTAGCCCTAACCTTTGGCGAATTTGTCCAGAATGCGCACCCAGGACCGCGTGCCGTGGACATAACTGGACAGGTCATACTTCTCGTTCGGGCTATGCACGCGGTTGTCAAAGCGTGCGAAGCCGACAAGGAGCGCGTTCATGTTCAGGCGGTTGCGGAACTCAGCAAGGATCGGGATCGAGCCGCCGGTGCCCGCAACGGCCGCCTTGCCCCATTCGTCTTTTAGGCCTTCGAGTGCCTGCAACAGCATCGGGCTGTCGGTGGGCATCATTACGGGCGCGGCGGCGCCGAGGCGGGTGAATTCGACTGAGCAATCCTCGGGGATGCGTGCACGGACATGGGCGCGGAAGGCTTCGCGCACTGCTTCGGGGTCCTGATTGGCGACGAGGCGGAAGCTGACCTTGGCGTGCGCTTGGCCGACGACGATGGATTTGAAGCCTTCGCCCGAATACCCGCCCCAGATCCCGTGGACCTCGAAAGTCGGGCGCGCCCAGACTTGTTCGAGGACTGAACGACTCTTTTCGCCTGCCGGGATAGAGAGGCCAACGCCGCCAAGGAAGGCGGCCTCGTCGAAGGGCAGGCTGGCCCAAATGTCGGCGATCTCTTGGGGGAGTTCGGCGACGTCGTCGTAAAACCCGTCAATCGCAATGCCGCCATCAGGCGAACGCAGGCTGGCAAGGACATCCGCCATGACCTGAAGCGCGTTGCGCGCGGCCCCGCCGAAGATCCCTGCGTGGAGGTCGCGGTCGGCCGTGGTTATCTTGATTTCCTCGCTGGCCAGCCCGCGCATCATGGTTGTGATCGCCGGCGTTTCGCGGTCCCACATGTCGGTGTCGCAGACGAGGACGGTGTCGGCCTTCAGCTCATCTTGTGTGGCTTCCAGGAAGGGGCCGAGCGAGGGGCTGGTGATTTCTTCCTCGCCCTCGAGAAGGACGGTGACGCGGCACGGAAGGGCGCCGGTGGCGGCCTTCCAAGCGCGGCAGGCCTCGATGAAGGTCATCAGCGCGCCCTTGTCGTCGGAGGCGCCGCGACCGGTGATCCATGTTTCGCCGTCGGGTTGCCGGACGAGGGCGGGTTCAAAGGGGTCGGAGGTCCAGAGGTCGAGCGGGTCCTCGGGCTGCACGTCGTAGTGGCCGTAGAACAGGACATGCGGCGCGCCTTCGGGGGCGCTGCGGTCATGGCCGACCACCATGGGGTGGCGTTCGGTCGGGCGGACAGAGGCGTCGAAGCCCATCGAGGTGAGATCGGCAGCCAGCCACTCGGCGCAGCGGCGCACGTCGCCTTCGCGGGCGTGATCGGCAGAGACCGAGGGGATGCGTATCAGTTCGAAAAGCCGTTCAAGCCCGGCGTCTACACCTGCATCTGCGGCGGCGAGAGCTTTGTCGAGATCGCTCATGGTGTCCGCTCCTGATTGGCGTCAATTGCGGCCATCTCGGCCTTGAACTCTGCCGCGATCTGGCCTGTGTCGCGCAGGACTTTGGCGCGCTCAAGCGTCAGGACTTCTCGTTCGCGCATCAGCCATTGCCCGGCGACCATGACGTCCTGCACATCGTCGGGCATCGTGGCGAAAACGAGCGTGGCGTAGACGTCGTAGATGGGTTGCATGCGTGACGCGGCGGTTGAGATACGGATAAGGTCGGCGGCTTTGCCGACTTCGAGCGTGCCGATTTCGTCCTCCATGCCGAGGACCTTTGCGCCTTCACGCGTGGCCATCGCGATCACGTCATTGGCGGGCATCGGCTTCCGGCTTTGGCCGCGCAGTTTGGCGAACATGGAGACGGGGCTGAACTGGGAGAAGAGGTCGAGTGTGTTGCCGCTCATCGGGCCATCGGTGGCAATTCCGACGGGCACGCCTGCCGCGCGGAGGGCTTCGATAGGCGCGATGCCACGGCCCGCTTTGGCATTGGAGCGGGCGTTGTGGGCGACGCGGACGCCAGTTTCGGCGAGACGCGCGATTTCGGCTTCGTTGAGATAGAGGCAATGGGCCGCAATCAGCCCGTCGATCAGAAGGCCCGCGCGATCCACGACTTCAACCGGGCGGCAGCCGTGGGTTTTCTCGGCCCAATCCATCTCGGTGTTCATTTCGGCGAGGTGGAGTTGGACGGGGACGTCCGGGTGGTCGGTGGCGTAGCGGGCGACGCGCTCCATCACGGGGATGTCCGTCGAGTAGGGCGCGTGCGGCGCGATGGAGGCGCGGATGCGGGGGTGGTCGGCGAATTCGTCCGCCAGTTCGTCGACGAGCGCGAAGCCTTCGTCCATCGAGCCATGGTCTGGAGGGTCGAAGTTCGCGAGGGTCTGACCGACGACGCCGCGCAAGCCAGCGGCATCGAGGACGCGGCCCACCTCGGCCTCGAAGTAGTACATGTCCGCAATGGTAGTGACGCCGCCTGCGATGCTTTCCCATGCGCCAAGAGCAGTACCGATGCGCACCATCTCGGGCGAGACGAACTTGCGCTCCATGGGCAGGACGTATCGAAACAGGCGGTCGTCCACGTCTTCGCCGAGCCCGCGGAAAAGCGTCATGGGGATATGGCAATG
>CAZWZG010000019.1:0-29296 GCA_964638245.1 uncultured Rhodobacterales bacterium | reverse complement strand
CGCAGAGTCTCGTAAAGCGAGGAAACAGAGTCTAATTCAGGCTGAATCCCGTGCAATGCGGTGAGCGAGGCCTGGGGATCGAGATCGACCGCCAGCACACGGTGGCCTTTGAGCGCCAAGTGCTGCGCCAGATGGGCGGCGGTCGTCGTCTTGCCGCTGCCGCCCTTAAAGTTGACGACGGAGATGACATGCAGCTCTTCGCCTTCGCTGCGGTGGGGCAGGTACCGCCGCTTGCCCGGACGGCCATGGGCGTCGAGATAAGCGCGCAGCTCGAGCATTTGTGCTGCGGAATAGGATCGCCGCCCAGAGGCCGAGGTTTGTGGCTCCGGCCCTTTGGCCTCCAGATGCAGTTTTTTGATCGTCGACTGTGTGACGCCGAGAAAATAGGCCACCTCGGCGAGAGAAAACTGCCGCAGACCCTTCTGGGCATCGGGGGGGTATTGTTCCTGACGCAAGATATTGAGTCGATCGGAAATCAGTTCTCCTTGCTGGAGAATGATTTCATCGAAGGCCAACTCGCCTGTATCTTGCCGGAATGGTGCTGTCGCCATCCTGCCGCCTCGCCTAATATCGCTTTTATCGCGATTTCTTTCGTTAAACTGTGACTACAGCGGAAGTGGGTTATCCACAACGATTTTTTCAGCAGGCGGCAAAGCGCTGCCGGATCATGGCAGAGATCGGGGAGACCACAAGACCCCGCAGACAGGGCAAAAGGGACCGCAATATCTGGTAGGGTGCAATATCGGTCCAGCCCTTACGTCTCTGCGCAGAAGGCGGCAGAATTACTATAGATTGTTGTTTTTAATAATGTTTCCCGATTTGCACGGCTGTCAAAAAAGGCAAATCACGATCCGAGCACATGGGCCGTGGAGCCAGAAGGCCGTTGCCTGCGACCACGCGTGCAGGCTTGCGCCACAATCACGGTCGTCTGCACGGAGCGCACCGGGGTCTCGCTCGGAGGATCCCGGCAAGAAACACCCCCAGGCCACCCATTGGGGAGAATCGGGCCCCGATTCTCAGGCCCAAGCCCGGGTGGGTTGGCCGGGTGTCCCGGCCAACCGCGAGCTCACGCGGCCTCTTTGGGGCCCCAGGGGATCACCGCCTGCAGGGTCGGGTCGTCCTGATGCGCCGCCTGGCCGAGATTGGCATTGAACCCGTAGTCCCGGATCGTCAGCGTGAAATAGTCCGCGCCGGTCTCCCGGTTCTGTTTGCGCCAGATGCCGCCGCATTCGACGAGACGGCCGCGGGGCGAGCGGCCGAGCACCCGGTGGGTGGGTGCCATCGGATTGTCGCTCGTCACGGGTTCCACAGAGATGTCGAGATCGAAGGTCAGGGTCGAGATCAACCCGGTGCCTTTGGCGGTGCCGATCTCGGCGGCGTCGAATTTGATGCAGTTCGGGGTCATTGCGTGTCTCCTTTTCTGGTGTTGCAATGCCGGTGACCAAAGCAGGGAGCCCTGGGGCAGCACCGCAGGCGCAGCGCAGCGGAGAAGGGCAGGGGGGCGCCCTTTTTGACCCGCGCGGAATTCCCGACACGGGCAGGGGAAAAAGACGGGCCCCAACCTTTGCGGCTCCCGGGGTGCCCTGCCACCGGCGACGCTCAGCAACACCGGTCGGAGACGGGCCGGACCCCCCGGACAACAACAGGTGCCCGCCACGATCAGCGCCAATGGCTTGGACAGGATCTGCGCCTCGGCAACGTATGTCGCCGGAACGCAAGGACAGCACGCCATCCCGCCTCTCACCCGGGAACTTGCTGGCCTGGCTCCGGCACCGGTCACCGCCATGGGTCCCATGCCGCAAACCTTGGAGGCCGCTGCACTCAGGCTTAGCCCCAAGCGATCCCGTGAGATACCAATCAGGGTTCGGCACAGGTCGCAGCGGGCAGGCCACCTGTCCGAGCGCCATGCCGGCGCACCGGGTGTCAGGCTCCCGCCCCGCCACATGGGCCACCGGGGCGATCCACTGGCCGCAACGGCGCGCCCCGGAGCTGCCACAGGCGGTCACTCCACGCCCCGCAGGCCCGACGCCCCCCTGAGTGTTTCCCCGGCACCTCCCGTCGCGCAGCGACCCCCGCGCGGGCAGCGCCGGTCCGGCGGCGGGGCAGGGGGCATTCCTCTGCCTCGCCGCCGGACAATTTTGGGCCATCCCGTACCCGTGCTTGACCGAGCGCAAAAAAGACCCCGCCGGAGCGGGGCCAGGTGGTCTTCCCACGAAGGAAGGCTCAGAGACAATCCGGGACCCAGATCGCCAGCTTGTCTTTCTGCTCTGAGGTCAGCCCCATGAGTTTCTGCGTGGTCGCATCGCCGATCAGCTTTTCCAGCTTCTCGGCCTTCTCCGCCTTCTTGAGTTTGCCGAAGGCCACCACACGCATCGCGGGTATCGCAGTCGAGAAAGGTGCAGAGAAGGTCGGTCAGCACCCCGGCGGAGACGCGCGAAAAGAAATTCTCCGCCGTGGGCGTCCAGTGGGCTCGAATATCGGCCTTGGCCTCGGCGGCGATGGCTGCAAAGAAACCTTCGGACCCGGCCTGATCCGGCAGGGCGCGCGCGAAAGCTTCGGTCAGGACCGCGTTGCGGGCCTTCTTGCCGCTGGCCCGAAAGGCGGCGAAGGCCTCCTCCAGATCATCGACGCGGGTACCGGTCTGCTACGCGGCGGTCGGGTCGAGACCGTGATCAAGCCGCGGCTCGCGGTCAAACCCATCCTCGATGCTCGGGACGTTGTTGGGACGTCCGAGGCGCAGATCAAAGAGGCTTTCGAACGACCCGGAGGCTTCCGACAGGCCGAAGGCCAGAAGATCGAGCACAAGGTCCGGCTTGGCCAGAAGGGCCGATTGCACCGCCGCCAGCCGGATCGCTTGCATGTCGGCCCTCAGCTTCTGGGAGTAGGGGGATTTCGGCGCGGGGGCAGGGCGGTCGAGGGCTGTAAGAACGCCCGCCGCGAGGGCCGCGTCCTTGTCTTCGGCGCGCACCAGACCGGCGGTGATCTCCACCTTACCCGATTGATTTACATGGATAAGACAACCGGAGACGCGCTTCTGATCTTCGGTGTACGAGCCGTCGAGAGTGGCTTGCAGATCGGCCAGCCGCGCCTCGCCTTCCGCGTCGAGCACACCCGCCTCGCACATCTCGGCAAGTTGGTCGTAATCCTCGGCCTCCGCGTCGCTCAGATCGCCCTCGACGGGTAGAGCCGTGTCAGCTTGGCTTGGTCGATTTCATAGTAGTTGAGCCATGGCTCGCGCTTGGCCTCGGCCCAGAGCCAGCCCGCATCCGACACCAGCGCGGCACGGGCCGCCTCAAGCCGTTCGTCAAAGAGATCATCCAGCAGAGCTGGATCGGTGAAATAGACCGCCTGTGAAAACAGGTCCCGCGTGATCGCGCCGCCAGCGGCCTCATAGGCCTCTTGGCCGACAAAGAGCGCGCGCCGGTCACTGCCGGTCACCGCTTCGGGGGTGAGCGCGGATTTCAGTTGCGCCTCGGAGATCGGCTGCCCCTTGATCTGCTCGAGAAGCGTGAGCGTCAGCGCCGCATCCTCCGACAGGGTGAAGGCCTTGGCCGCGCCGAGGGTGATCTCGCCTGCGGCAAGCGCATCAATGACCGGAGCGGGCAGGGCGGCAAGGGCCAGCCGCTGATAGACCCGGGCCTCGCTGGTGGCGAAGGCCAGCGCGATATCGGGCACCGTCGCGCCCTTGGCCGTCATCGCCCCGAAAGCGCGGATTTCATCCGCCGGGGTCAGGGCTTCACGCGCGGCATTTTCGGCATTGGCCCAGATGGCGGCTTCCTCGGCATCCTCGGTGATGCGCACCGGGACGGTGACCGGGGCCGGGGTCTCGGCCTCGGTGGCGATCTTCTGCAATGCCCGCAGACGGCATCCGCCCGCGACGATCTCGACGCGGCCTTTCTTTGTGCGCAGGCCTGCAAGATTCTGGATCAGTCCGAAGCGGGCAATACTGGCCGCCAGCGTGTCGATATGGGCATCCGAGACGCTCTTGCGCGGATTGAGGTCCGAGAGCGTGAGGGCGTCCAGCGGCACCAGTTCGATGCTGCCTGTATCGGTGGGGATTGGGTCTTGCTTGGTCATGGGGAAGTCTCCTTTCGTTTTGGATGGACAGGGGCCGCCCTGCGCCCTCTGGGCGGCGCAGAAAGGCCTGTGGGTGGATAGGGTGGGGGAAGGGGTCAAAGACGCTCAGGGCGTCTCTGAGGCGCTGTCGGGTTACCACCAGCAGGAATAGACCACGGTTGATCCGGCCTGCATTTCGGCCCGCGCCCATGCGCAGAAATCCAGATCATAGGTGCGGTAGTCTTGCGCCTGTTCATCCTGAAACTGGTGGCCGTAGAAAAAGCCGCCCTCGCATTGGGGCAGGGTGCCGTCGGTGACGGCCCGTTCCAGGCGGTCGATGTCCTCCGGCGCGAGGATCAACTCGCCGCAGTTGAGGTCGCTGGCCGAGAGGCCGGTGCGGGCGACATAGAGGGTTTCCATGAATGTCTGCAGCTTGGAATGCTTGCGCCAGACAAAGGCGGGCACTTCCCCTTCGTCTCCGCTTTCGGGTGTCTTGAGATAGGCATATTGATCGAGGCCCATGGTCTCGCTCCTTTCCTTCGTGGTTGGCGCGGCATGGGTTTCTTGTGCATTGGCCCATTGTCCGCCTTGGGCGCGGGCCATCCCGGTCTCTGACGTTCGGAAGACCCCCGCGTCTTCCGAAGGGCAGAGCAGGGAAGGGCGCAGCCCGACCTGCGGCCGGGCGGCGGCGGGACACAGGGGGCCGGAGCGGTGAAATCGGGAGGGACCCGGCGGCATCGACCGACGGGAGGCACCGGATTTCTCCGGCGGAGGCTGACGCGCCAGCGGCACCCGAGCCCCTGTTCGCGCCGTCGCGCGGATGTCAGGCGGAGGAAGAATGCAAAACCGTCGGGGTGCCAAAGCAGAGCGGCGGCGCCCCCGTCGATTGACCCCGTGATCGCGGGCAGGCCAGAGATTGCCTCTGCCTTATGCCCGAAGGATCGTTACCCAGAAGGGCGGAGACAGTATTGGCTCCGGGGCATCTTGTGCCCTAGAGCCTGCCCAGCCGTGCGGTTGGCGGGCCAATCAAGATGACAACGCCTCATGCGCCTAACCGAGCGTCAGCACCATGTTGTCAGACAGGGCCAGAGGTGGAATGTGCAGGTTCTCCGGCGCAGGCCCTTTGCGAATACGACCCGCGGTATCGTAGTGCGACCCGTGGCAGGGACAGAACCACCCTCCAAAATCGCCCGCGCCATCGCCAAGCGGGACACATCCCAAATGCGTGCAGACACCGATCATCACCAGATAGGCCTCATGGCCCGGAATGGCGCGGTTCTCATCCTGCGCTGCGGCTCGCCGGGAAGATTGGGATTGCGCGCATCGGTGTCCGGCAACGCTGAGACCGCCTGTTCACGCGCCTGGGCCATCTCCGCTTGCGTCCGGTGGCGAAAGAAGACGGGCTTTCCGCGCCAATTGACGGTCAGTTGCGTGCCTTCCGCGAGCCCGGAGATATCCACCGAGATAGTCGCCAGGGCGCGCACATCCGCCGAAGGGTTCATCTGATTGATCAGCGGCCAGAGCGCCGCACCGGACGCGACCACGCCCGCGCCAGCAGTGGCATAATACAGGAAATCCCTGCGGTCAGTGTCCTTGGTCGCCTCCATAGCATGGCAAATGTGCAACCTTCCCGCCCCGGAACGTCAACGCGGGTTTTGTAGTGTTTTGTCTGCAACCCGGGGGCTGGCGGAGGGAAACTGTGGCGGATCTTCAGCTCAATGGTGGGGTGGTGCGCCTTTTGCCATCATGAGGTGATGCTCCTGGTGATGCGCGCCGATGGTCATCAGCCCGAAGAACCCAAGACCCTGTATCTGGTCGGAATCGCCATCGACGAGGAGGGCAACACCATCCCCGAGATCCTCTGTCGTGACCTCCCAACCCGTCTCGGTTGCAAGGAACGGCGCATGGGCAGGCACCATGGTGCGAATGGCCCCGAGAACGCGCGGTGCCCCCCGGACCTCGAACCGGATACCGGCGGGCCGCACACTGCGGGTAACCTCGGCCTCCATCGTCACAAGCTCCATGTCCACCAGATGTCGCCTCAGAGCCGCGATATCGACATTTGCCCAATCGGTTTCGGGATCGGCGCGCAGGAGCGCCACGATCTCCGCCATGGCGGCAAAAGCGGATTGCCCGGTTTCCTGCGGACCCGGCATCGCATGCCCGGTCGCAGAATGGCTGTGCTGGGCCGCGACGGGTCCAGACAATGACAGGGCAAGCAGGAAAGCAACAAGGCGCATGGCGGGATCCTTTTGAACGGCACGCTACCCATTTTTCCTAGCTCGCAAGCCTGCTCTGGAATATGATTTCAATCATATGCTGCCAGAGCCCTACGACCTTCTCCCGACAACTGCGCGTCAGTCGCAAACAATTGCGGCTGGCGACGTGCTCTTTCGACAGGGTGCACGGACCCGGGGCCTCTATGTGCTGAAGACCGGGCGTGTGCATCTCGAACGGGTTGGTCCGAATGGCGAGCGCCTCATCATTCACCGGGCGACATCCGGGACCAGCTTTGCCGAAGCCTCGGTCTTTTCGGAGCGCTATCATTGCGATGCCATCGTGATGGATGCAGGTGAGTTGGTCCGGATCGACAAGTCCGCGGTTCTCGCCGCCTTCGCGAACCCAGATTTTGCGCGGGCCTATGGACGCCAGGCGGCCCAACAGGTTCAGGCGCACCGGCAGATCATGGAAATTGTCGGCATCCGACGCGCCGAGGATCGGGTGATGGCGGGGATCGTTGCGGGTCTACTGGATGGCACCGTCATCGACTTTGCCGCGCGCCTCCAGCTGACGCATGAGGCGACCTACCGTGCGCTGCGGGCGCTTGTCGAAGCGGGTCGGGTCAACAACCCATCCCGCGGAACCTACCGATTGGCCTAGCTATGACTGGCAAAGACCGATGTCGCGCCATCGGGCCCGACAAGCAGCGTATCAAACGTATCGCCGGCACCGGGACCGCCCATGCCGGGGGAACTCATCGGCATACCCGGCACGCTTAGCCCGCGCGCCGCCGGTTGCTCTGAGAGAAGCCGGGCGATGTCTTCTGTCGGCACATGGCCCTCAATGAAATAATCGCCCACCACAGCGGTGTGGCACCCGGCCAGCTCTGGGGCAATCTGGAGCTTGTCTTTCAGCGCATAGAGGGCGTCCTGACCGGCATCCTGGACCTCGACCTGAAACCCGGCCTGGCGGACATGATCGACCCAGGCCGTGCAGCATCCGCAGGTCGGGGTTTTGACAACCTTGATGATGGGCCCGGCATCAGCCATGGCCGGGAGCGCGATTGTGGCGGCAGCGCCGGTCAGCAGAAAGCTACGTCGTTTCATTCATCAATCCTTCTCTTCGGTATCTGGAATATTGGTCTTATCGGACTGGGAGTCGAGCGCCTGTTCGGACTGCGGTTTGCTATACCCGGACATATCGAGCGCATATCCGCTTGCGGGTCCCCGGATCGGCTGAACCAGCATTCTGTCGATCCACAAATCTCGCGTCGTCCGAAATTGCTCAATACCGATTTCCATGCCGGTGTGTCCCTTCGCAGGTTGCGCGACATAGGTCCCGAGAAGTCGATCCCACCAGGGCAGGTTGAACCCGTAGTTCGAGTTCGTTTCCCGCGGATCGACCGAGTGGTGGACGCGGTGCATATCGGGGGTGACGACAATCCACCTCAGCCAGCGGTCGACGGACGGCGGCAGACTGATATTGGCGTGGTTGAACAGGGCCGTGGCGTTCAGGATCACCTCGAACAACAAAACCGCAACGGCCGGGGGCCCCAGAGCAGCGACAACCGCGAGCTTGATCGCCATCGAGATCAGAATCTCGATTGGATGAAAGCGCAGGCCGGTTGTCGCATCGAATTCGAGGTCCGCATGATGCATGCGGTGCAGGCGCCAAAGCGCAGGAATAGCGTGAAACATGACATGCTGAAGGTAGATCGCGATATCGATCAGAAGCATTGAGACGAGCACAGCTGCCCAGACGGAGACCTCCAAGGTGTTGAACAAACCCCAGCCTCGGTCTTCGGCGATAACGGCGAGGCCTACTGCCAGAATGGGAAAGGTCAGTCGCAGGATTGCCGTATCGATCACGACAAGCGCAAGATTGTTCGTCCATCGGATGACGCGCGGAATGTCACGCCGACGGCGGGGAGCGGCGATTTCCCACAGCGCCATGATCGCCAGCACGCTTAGGAAGGCGGCCAGTCGAATTTCAGGCTCCGCGTTGAGAATGGCGTCAATCACTCGTTTTTCTCATGCATTGTCGATTCGATGTTTTCGTGGGCGTGCACATCCGATGATGAACCCTTTGCACCCTCAGAACCACCCGGTTGCGACCGCGTCACGTCCAGATCCTGTGCGTGGCGCTCGTCGAGGCAATCGGTTTCAAGCTGCAGGGTCACCATGTGAAACCTGTGATGCTTGGTCAGGTGCGTATAGGCGGTCTCAAGGATGCGTGCAGCATCGGCGGGCTTGGCATGGCGGAGATGGGCCGAGAAGGCATGCTTCCCGCTGGTCAGCGTCCAGGCGTGGACATGGTGAACATCGAGAACGCCGTCCTGCGCGCGCAGATCAGCGGTCACGGCCTCGAGATCGGTGTCCTCCGGGGTCCCCTCCAACAGAATATGCACCGCCTCGCGGATAACTCCGATCGAGGCCCAGAGGAGCACGACCCCGAAGGCCATACCAAGGATCGGGTCGATCGCCAGAAAGCCGGTGAACTCGATGACAAGCGCGGTCACGATGATCAACAGGCTGCCGACGAAGGTCTGGATGATGTGCCAGAGGGCCCCGCGGGCATTCAGATCATCCTGGCTGGATCTCCACATCAGGCCGAGCGAGATCACCTCGGTGACCAAGCCACCGAAGGCCACCCAGAGCATCGGTCCCGTGGGCAGATGGATCGGATTTCCGAGCCGCATCGCCCCCATCCAGATCACCAGAAGCGCCATACCGAGAAGAAAGCCGCCATTCACGAGCGCGCCAATGATCTCGGCGCGATACCACCCGTAACTGCGCGCCATATCCGCCGGGCGGCGCGCGATCCGCTGCGCGATGATGGCGACGAGCACGCCGCCCACGGCGGACAACGTGTGAAACGCATCTGACAGCACCGCGATCGACCCGGTCCAGAGCCCGACGGCCAGTTCGATCACGAAGTAGATGCCGGTCAGCCAGGCGGATATGACCAGAGCATTTCCCGACGACGGCAGATGTCCCGCGTGTGAATGAGTGGCCATGTCAGATTTCCTTCTTTGGAGTGCGGCGGTCGCGCCAGACCGCAAAGAGGACGGAAAGGGCGGTAAATGCGCCAAGCGCCAGCGCCGTCCAGGTGGCGGTTTGCACGTCTCCATTCATGGCTTCGCTGCCGAGATGGGCGAGCAAGAAGCTGGCCGGAATGATCCCCGCGAGTGTCGCCAGGGCAAACCGCCAAAGGTGCAGGGCACTTAACCCCGCCGCGTAGCTGACCATGTCGAAGGACAGGAACGGCAGCAGTCGGCTTCCGAACACCAGAAACGTCAGTGTATTCTGTGACCCCAGAAGTCCGCGTCCGATCGTCTCGCCGACATGGCGTTCCACGAAAGGGCGCCCCAGCCCGCGCGCGAGCAGAAACGCGGCAAGCGCGCCGATCTCTGCGCCGAGCACGACGAGCAGTGTTCCGTAGGTGTGACCATAGGCGGCCCCGGCAGCCAGCGCGATCGGCGCCGAGGGCAGGGGACTGGCCACGATCGCCAGCGTCATCAGCGCCACGACCAGAACCGGACCAAGAAGACCAGCCGCCTCGATCCACAGGCGCAGGTCGTCGCGCTCCGGCAGATCGGCATCGAGCCCCGCAAGGTCCGGACGCGCCAGGACGAGAAGCGAGAGCCCCAGAAGGACAAGAACAACGACACGCACCATGGCCTACCTCGCATAAAGCAGCACAAGAAAGGCTGCCGCCATCAGGTCAAAGACGACGCAAAACGGGATGTACCAGTGTGGGACCCGGGCAAGGCGGACCGCATTGTGATGGGCAAGATCCCACAGCGCATGGAGCGCGAGACCCAGAGGCAAGGCTGCCCAATGCCAAAGGAGACCCGCTACGGCCGCCGCCCCAAAGACGAGAGCAACCGCCAGCTCAGACCAGAACACGGAGCGACGGCCATCGGCGGCTCCGAACCCAATATAAGCCCCGCCGATCAGCGCCAGTGTGACCGCTGCCAAGGCAAGCGAGTCTGCCTGTTCCAGGAGGAGGTGAGCGGGCATTGTGACCACAAAAAGCGCAAACCCGATCCAAGCGGGCGCCGCCAAGGTCCGGTGCGCTGATTGGGCGGGATGTTGTCCCGATATGTCTGGTCTTGCGCCTGTCATGCCGCGTCAGATGGGGCTTCCAGCAACTGGAGGGTCAAGACATGTCAGGTCTATTGATACATATTGCGACAAACGAGGTGCGGGTCTTTCCCGAAAGAACAATCTATTCTGGGTGTTATGGAACTCGATCTATTGAACAGTAGACCGATCGGCCAGACGTGCCGATGTGTGGGACCCGATCGCTGATGGCGGCATCGGCGCATATTCTGGTCGTCGATGATCATGCCGAGATCCGGCACTCCGTGACGCGCTACCTGGAGAAAAACGGGCTGCGCGCGACGGGGGCCAAAAGCGCGGGCGAGATGGATGCACGATTGAGCGAGGACGAATTCGATCTGATCGTGCTCGATATCATGATGCCGGGAGAGGACGGGCTCGCGGCCTGCGCACGGTTGCGCCGGGAGCAGCAGCAGACGCCGATTCTCATGCTGACGGCGCTCGGCGACGATGACGCTCGGATCAAGGGGCTCGACACCGGTGCAGATGATTATCTGGCCAAGCCCTTCAATCCGCGCGAGCTTCTGGCCCGGATCAATGCGATCCTGCGCCGTGCGGGAGACGGATATGCACCCCATGGCGGAACATTTGCGGGCAAGCGGGCCGTATTTGCCGGGATCACATTCGATCACGACGCCAGCCATGTCATTTGCCCCGATGGCACGGTCAATACGCTGACCACGGCCGAAGCAAAGTTGCTGACGGTGTTATTGGAGCGTCCCCGGGCGGTGATCGGCCGGGATGAGCTTCTGGAGTTGAGCGCCGGCCGTGTCGCCGGACCATTTGACCGTACGATCGACAATCAGGTTTCGCGCCTGCGCCGGAAAATCGAACCCGATGTGCTTCGCCCCCGGATCATATCGACGGTGCGCAATGGCGGGTATTGCCTGAACTGTGATGTGGAGGTCGAGGCTTGATGCGGATGGGATTCCGCTCACAGATCGCCCTTTTGGTGGTGGTGGTCCTGTTCGTGGCGCAGGTCGTGGGTCTGTGGCTTTTTGTCGATGAACGGTCGCTTGCCGTGCAAGCGGCCATCGGCAGCGAGGCAGCCGGACGCGCAGCAAACGTCGCCCGTCTGATCGAGGAAGCACCGCCGACGTTGCATGAGGATATCGTGGCCGCGGCAAACTCGCCCCTTGTACGCTTCGATCTCGGCGACACGCCTGCCGTAACGCACACCCACCATGATGAGAACGGAGCGATCGAAGCGCGCGTGCGTGCGCTTTTGAACGATGGCTACACCCGCGATATTCGGGTCGAAGTGCATGAGATTGAACAGGGGCTGTTGCCGCTGCCGAACCTCTCTCAGGAAATGGCGGAAATGCACGCCGAGATGATGCAGGGCACGCTGGCGGCCCTCGAGATGGAGGTCTCGATCGCCATTGCCGGAGGCCAATGGCTGAACGTCGCCACCCGGTTCGAGCGGCCGCCGATACAATGGTCCTGGGCCTCCACCCTCTCTTTCGTGTTGACGGCCGCCGTGTTGCTGCTGGCGATCTTCTGGTTTCTGCTGACGCGCCTGACGCGGCCCCTGAATGATCTCGCCGCGGCAGCCGAGGAGTTCGGGCGCGGTGGCGGGCAAGGACCCCTCACGCCGGTCGGCCCAAATGAAGTGCGGAACCTGACGACGGCCTTCAATGACATGCAAACGCGCCTGGCTCGCTTCGTCACGGACAGGACGCAAATGCTGGCCGCCCTGGCTCATGACTTGAGATCGCCACTCACCGCGCTCAGGGTTCATGCCGAGATGGTGGAGGATGCGGAGACCAAGACCGGCATCACGGCCTCTCTCGACGAGATGCAGGATATGGTGGAAGCCACGCTGGCCTATGCGCGCGGTGTGGGACAGGACGAGGCCCTGCAACGGACCGAGATTGGCGCGTTCCTGACCGACATTCGGGACGCAACCCAAGGTGCGTTGGACGTGCGCCCGGGACCCGAGGCAATGGTGCAGATCAAGCCCAAGGCGCTGCGCCGTGCTTTGCGCAATCTCATCGACAACGCGGGGCGCTACGGGCGCAACCCGACCCTGACCTGGGGCATCTTTGACGAGAGCATCGAGATTTTGGTCGAGGACGATGGGCCGGGAATCCCCGATGACCGGTTGCGCGATGTCTTCCAGCCCTTCCTGCGCCTCGAGGGATCGCGCTCCCGCGAAACCGGAGGCCATGGGCTGGGCCTTTCAATCGCCCGCAGCATCGTTTTGCAACACGGCGGCGCGATCACCCTGTCGAACCGCGCGGAGGGTGGGCTCTGTGCACGCATTGTTTTGCCCGTGACTGCGAATCAAGCTGCAATGACATCTCCGTCAGAGCATCCCGAAGCGCGCGCCGAAACCGGATTTTCGGCTCGAACCAAGAAAGTGTAGCGCCATCATCCAACCGGCGGGTTGATACATAACCTTACAAAATTCCGGGCCTTCCTGCATTCCGTCGCTCACTGATCTTCGATATAAAACAAAGCGTTCGACATGGAAACGAGGCAGGCCCATGCAGTCAAGAAACCGATTTTTTTTCACACGGCGCAGCTTTGCGCGCGGGCTTGGCGCCACGGTGCTCTTCGCGCCTTCTCTTGTCAGAGCGCAGGAGGTCAACTCGGTGCGGCGCAATGTGTCGTCCTTTCGAACGCATGCTTGGCAGGACCATTTCGACGCGCTCGGTGTCGGCTTGATCATCTCTGACACCAACTCGAAAGTGCTGCAGCATTGGACAGCCGATGGCGAAATGCGCCTCTATCCAACTTCCGTTCCCATGACAGAAGAATTGACGAGGCGTGGGTACACCGAAGTCGTCGAGAAGCGGAAAAATCCAAGTTGGGCGCCAACCCCGTCCATGCGCGAGCGCAATCCCGAATGGCCGGCAAGAATCCCTGGCGGCGATCCTGAAAACCCCCTCGGTACGCGTGCGCTATACCTGTCGTGGCAATATTACCGAATTCATGGCACGGCGGACACGCGCAAGATCGGACGACGGTCCTCCAACGGCTGTATTGGCCTCTACAACGAACAGGTTGAAGAATTGTTTGACCGAGTGCCCGTTGGCACGAAAGTCAGGTTGATCTGATATGGCGCGACAGGATCATGTCAATCGCCAGAGTAGCTCGCAACGGGCACAACCGGTCGTGATGCTTAACGAAGGGGTATTCCAGTGAAGTACAATTTCTTTTTTGTCATGGTTTTGACTTTTATCGGTTCGACTGCTCTTGCCCATTCTGAAAAGGAAAGAATGACGCCTGCAGACGGAGCCGTTCTTGAGGTCGTGCCAGAAATGATTGGACTGCGCTTCAACGATGGGATGCGTTTGACGAAAGTCGAAATGACCCATGCGGAGACGCACACCGAGGCTCTAGACCTCGGCGCCCAATCCGGTTTTGTCAAAGAATTCTCGCTGCCTCTCACGCCGATGGGGCCGGGGATGTATCACATCGAATGGCGCGGGCTTGGTGTTGATGGGCACCCGATGAACGGTGTCTTCTCGTTTGAAGTGAAGTGAGCGGTGCCGGATATCTGGGGACAGGCTGCGGTTGCCACAAAGTTTTTGCTCTATCTCGGCGTCCTCACGAGTGCCGGGCTGATACTCTGTCGCCAAGTCTTTTCCGAGCAGTTGGCTGGGCTCGACCGTTTTATACGCGTCTGGGCTGTCTTCTTTGCTCTTTTGGCGGCCGCAATGTCATTCCTCGGCTTTTCCGTGCGGGGCGCAGTGCTCATGGATGATGCTTCAGGCATGACTGATCTGGCGATCCTGGCGTTGCTCTGGGAAACGCCGCCCGGAGACGCCCTGCTGTTGCGGCTACTGGGCCTGGGGGCACTCCTGACCGGTGTGGTCTTGGGGGGGCGGTGGCTATGGGTCGCGCTCTTGGGCAGTTTCTTGGCAATCTGGAGTTTTTGCGAGATCGGTCATGTCGCCAGCGAAGATCGCCTGTGGTTTCAGAGCGTCTTGTTCGGTCATCTGATCGTTGCCGCATTCTGGATCGGCGTCCTACTTCCGCTCTATAAGCTTTCCGGGTCTGCGGACACGCTGCCAGTTGCTGGCGTGCTTGGACATCGCTTTGGACAGGTCGCATCTGTTGCGGTCCCACTCCTACTACTCGCTGGCGTGGTAATGACCTGGCGACTGGTTGGTTCGTTATCCGCGCTTCTCGGCACTGCCTATGGTTTGACACTTCTGGCAAAGATTGCCGTCGTGACGCTGCTTCTGGCCCTTGCCGCCATCAACAAAACACGGCTTGTGCCCGCTTTGCAGAGGGGTGATCCCAAAGCTGGGCCGCACCTTGCAAGATCGATTTCTCTCGAATGGGTTTGTATCGGTGTCATCTTGCTCGCTACAGCCGTGTTCACCTCAATCCTTACGGTGCCATCATGAAACTTTCAAAACGCGACTTTCTTCGCATGAGTGCTGCCGGTTTGGTGTGCATGCCGAATGCACTGTTCGCGCAGCCAGACATGCGCGCGGTGACAGCCCGGGTCGCCGACATGCAGCTTTTACCTGACGACTACGGAAAAACGCAGATCTGGGGGTTCGATGGTATCGCACCGGGCCCGGAAATCCGGGTTATGCAAGGCGCGCGGGTACAGAGGCGTGTTATCAATGACTTACCCGATCCGACATCGACCCATTGGCACGGGATTCGCATCGACAATGCGATGGATGGAGTAGCGGGTTTGACGCAGGATGCCATTCGCTCCGGGGACAGCTTTGACTATGATTTTGTCGTGCCTGACGCGGGCACCTACTGGTATCACGCGCACAACCGTTCGTTTGAGCAGGTCGCCCGAGGTCTGCAAGGCGCGCTGATCGTCGAAGAGACGGAGCCGATCGATATCGACCGGGAAGAGGTTCTGATCCTCGACGATTGGCGCATCGATCCGGAAACGGCCCAAATCGCGGATACCTTCGGGGCGATGCAAGACCTCAGCCATGCCGGGCGCCTTGGGAACTACATCACAACGAACGGCGTCTACAATCTCGCGAAGAATGTGAAACGGCATGAGCGTCTGCGTCTGCGGCTGATCAATGCGTCCAATGCCCGGATTTTCCAACTCGCGCTGGATGGCCTCGAAGGCTGGATCGTGGCCATGGACGGGATGCCGCTGGCCACGCCGCAACCTGTGAAGGGTCCGTTCCTGCTGTCGTCGGCACAACGGGTGGACCTGATCGTCGACGTGACCGCCGAAGTCGGCAGCGCGGGCCATGTCGTGCAAATGGGTGGCGATGAAAGCTTTTCTCAGGTGGCCTTCGAAGTGACCGGTGACGGAACTCGCGCGCGGCGCGAAACGCCTCAACCCCTGCCGCCGAATGCCCATGCCATGCCCGATCTGGCTTCGGCAAGGGACATCGCATTGCTGATGGAGGGCGGGGCCATGGGCGGCATGCGCGGTGCCATGATGGGCGGACGGATGTCTTCGATGCGCGACATGATGGAGGCAGGAAACTTCTGGGCCTTCAACGGCGCAGTGGGGGGCATGGATGGCCCGCCACTGGCGGAACTGTCGCGTGGCGAAACCGTCCGGCTGAAGATCACCAATGACACATCGTTTCCGCATGCCATGCATCTTCATGGCATGCATTTTCACGAGATCGCACCCGATGGCAGCCTCGGCGCGCTGCGCGACACCACGCTGCTCGACCGGGGCGAAGTGCGCGACATTGCCTTCGTGGCAGACAACCCCGGAAAATGGCTGCTGCATTGCCATATGCTGTCACACGCGGCGTCCGGCATGATGGCGTGGGTCAATGTGGCATGAGAGCTATGACTGCCATCCTGGGGATTGGTGTCCTGGCGGCGCTCGGGGCGGCGGCTTATGTCTGGACCGGGTCTGCCGGTGATGTCCAAAGCGGTGTGATGCCGGAAAGCGTCGATCTCGTCGCCGGCAAGGCGCTTTATGCCGAGACCTGTGCCGCGTGCCATGGGGTCAATCTGGAAGGTCAGGACAACTGGCGGAGTCCGGGCGAGGACGGTCGGCTGCCCGCACCACCCCATGATGAAACCGGTCACACCTGGCATCACGAAGACCAGGTTCTGTTTAACTACACGAGACTTGGAGGCCGCGAGATGATGGCGGCGCAAGGCATGGAGTTCGACAGCGGCATGCCCGGCTTCGGAGATCAACTCACCGACCAGGAAATCTGGAACATTCTCGGGTACATCAAGTCGACCTGGCCCGAGGAAATTCAGGACATGCAGGCCGCGCGCACCAATGGCGTGCCGGTGAACTAGGAGAACGCTCATGAAGATCGCAACGGCAATGGCATTGGTTGCCACTCTGGTTACCCCACTCGCGTCTCATGCTGACGCGCTCAGCGAAGACCGGGTCAAGGAATTGGTTCTGGAGGCCATCCGCGAAAACCCGGAAATCGTCCTCGAGGCGGTTCAGATCATTGAACAGCGTGAACAGGCGCGGCAGGCGGCCGCAGCGGCGAGTGTCCTCTCCGAAAACCGCGATCTCCTCGAGAACGACCCGAACGCGCCGGTTCTCGGAAATCCAGACGGCGACGTCACGGTCGTGGAGTTCTTCGATTACAACTGTCCCTATTGTCGTCGGGTGAAGCCGCATATCGAAGCACTGCTGGACGAAGACCCCAACGTGAAGCTGGTCTATCGAGAGTGGCCGATCCTCGGTGATGGCTCGGTGTTTGCCGCGCGCGCCGCATTGGCCGCGCGAGAGCAGGGCAAATACGAGGAGTTTCACTGGGCGTTGATGGGCATGCAAGGCCGGGCCGAGGAAGCGTCCGTCATCCAGGTCGCACAGGAGATTGGTTTGGATATCGCGCAGCTGCGACGGGACATGCAGGCGCCTGAGATCGATGCCCATATCGCGGCGTCAATGGAGATGAGCCGCCTGCTCGGCTTCAATGGCACCCCGTCTTTCGTGATCGGAGATGCGCTGGTTCCGGGCGTCATCGAGGCCGATCAAATGATCCGTCTCACCCAAGAGGCGCGGGCTATGAAGAAATAGGTTCAGCTGCGTATCCGGCAGTTTTGATCGCCTCGACGATAGCACTGATCGTGCACGACGTGTCCACATCGACCGTTCGCGAGTCTAGGTTCGCCCTAACGCTCGCTGAAGTGTCCAGGGCCGTGATCTCTTTGGTAATCGCTGCGGTACAATGGCCGCAGCTCATGTCCGGAACGTGAAGTCGCATGGAGCACCCTTTTTTTCACCAGATGAGAGATGGGGCTTCCGGTTGGTAGAAGGTCAAGCGTCCATTGATGTCTGGACAGAGATTTTTGCCTCGCCGGGCGCGTCGCTGTTCGATGTCTTGCGATCTCCATGGCAGGACTTCCCCATGAAAAAGAACATCACGCCATGTGCGCCGAGGCAAAGGACGATCGGGATTAGAACGCCGAAACTGCCCTGCAGGCCAGAAACTGTGCCGCCGCGGGCAAAGAAGACAAGCAGTGGAAGCAGCATGACCGCGCAGCACACCCACATGCCGACGTGCATCATCTTTGAATTCTGCGGTTGCTTTTCTTTATCTGACATACTCATCGAACATACTCCTACCTCGGAGATAGCGCACCAATCGCTCGTGCGACAAGTTTACAAATCGATACATTTCAATTGGAAACAGGGGGTTAGAGAGACCGTAGGTTGATGCTGTGCCGGCCCCAAAAAGAAATCTCCGATAAACCCCTTGAGCTTCCAGTGACTGGAAGCCCTATATCTGCATGAGTACGCAATCGAGGTAACACGCCATGACCGACACCAGCCAAACAACGCTCAGCATCGAAGGCATGACCTGTGCATCCTGCGTGGGGCGTGTTGAAAAGGCCTTGGCGGGGCTCGACGGGGTTTCCGAAGTCGCCGTCAACCTCGCGTCTGAGACGGCGCGCCTTTCGCTGGATGATCCGTCTCGACTTACCGACGCCACACAGACGCTTGCCTCCTTGGGGTATCCCGCGCGGACATCCAAGGTCACCTTGAACATTGCGTCCATGTCCTGCGCATCCTGCGTCGGGCGGGTGGACAAGGCACTGGCTGACGTGCCCGGAGTGCTTTCCGTCAGCGTGAACCTGGCGGCAGAAACGGCGACGGTCGAGTATCTCGAGGGTGCGGTGTCCTTGGGCGACTTGATGGCCGCATCGGCGGCGATTGGTTATCCGGCCGAGATTGCGGAGGCGCGGGCGAGCCAATCTCGCGTCGCACGCAAGGCAGAAGAAGCCGACGGGTTGCGCCGCAGCGTCCTTTTGGCGGCAGTTCTGACGCTCCCGGTCTTTGTCCTCGAAATGGGCGCGCATCTCATCCCCGCCTTTCATATGGCGATCGAAACCAGAATCGGAACGCAGACTTCCTGGCTGATCCAGTTCGTCCTTGCAACACTCGTTCTCTTCGGGCCGGGACGCCATTTTTACACCAAGGGGTTTCCCGCGCTTTTCAAGGGCGCGCCGGACATGAACAGCCTCGTTGCCGTCGGCACCGGCGCGGCCTGGGGATATTCGGTGGTCGCAACCTTTCTTCCCGGACTTCTGCCAGAGGGTGTGCGCGCGGTCTATTTCGAGGCCGCTGCGGTCATCGTCGTCCTCATTCTGATTGGCCGATGGCTCGAGGCACGCGCCAAGGGCCGCACCGGCGCTGCGATTCAGGCTCTGCTGGGCCTGCAGGTCCGCACCGCGCGCGTCGTCCGGGGTGGTGGCACGGTAGAGGTCGATGTAGATGCACTCGCCGTCGGCGATGTGATCCTGGTCCGACCGGGTGAGCGGATCCCTGTGGACGGCGAGGTGACCGAGGGATCCAGCAATGTGGATGAGAGCATGATCACGGGAGAGCCTGTGCCCGTGCAGAAGGCTGCAGGTGCGGCCGTAACGGGCGGGACCGTCAACGGCACCGGGAGCCTGACGTTCAAGGCCGCACGGGTCGGGTCGGATACAACGCTCGCACAGATCATCCGCATGGTCGAGGAGGCGCAAGGCGCCAAACTGCCCATCCAGGGCCTTGTTGACCGCGTAACACTGTGGTTCGTGCCTGCGGTCATGGCGCTGTCCGCGCTCACGGTGATGGTCTGGTTGCTTGTAGGACCGGACCCCGCTTTGACCTTTGCGCTGGTGGCCGGCGTCTCGGTTCTGATTATCGCCTGTCCTTGCGCCATGGGCTTGGCCACGCCCACGTCGATTATGGTGGGAACGGGGCGCGCCGCAGAGATGGGGGTCTTGTTCCGTAAGGGGGATGCACTCCAGGCCTTGTCCGAAGTCGATGTCATTGCGCTCGACAAGACGGGGACTGTCACCGAAGGCCAGCCGTCGCTGACCGATTTGGTCACCGCTAACGGTTTCGACCGAGACCGGGTGCTGAGCCTGATCGCCGCTGTTGAGGCCCAGTCTGAGCATCCCATCGCCGAAGCTATTGTCCGCGGCGCGCAGACAGAAGGGATCGCCGTTCCAAATGCCACGGGCTTCCGGTCGATCACGGGTTACGGCGTCGCCGCGACCGTCGAAGGTCAGGAGGTGATGGTTGGCGCGGACCGCTACATGAACCGCGAAGGCATCGATATCGCCGCTTTGGTCGAAACGGAAGCCGAGCTGGCAGGTCGGGGCCGGACAGCGCTTTATGCGGCTATCGACGGCAAACTGGCCGCAGTGATCGCCGTGGCAGACCCCGTGAAACCCGCCAGCCAGGAAGCAGTTGCAGCCCTGCACGCGCGCGGTTTCAAGGTTGCGATGATAACCGGAGACAAAGTCGAGACGGCGGAGGCCATCGCGCGCGAAACCGGAATCGACCATGTCATCGCGGGAGTCCTGCCGGATGGCAAGGTCGCAGCGCTCGACGATCTGCGCGCGGGAGACCGAAAGATTGCTTTCGTCGGCGACGGCATCAATGATGCACCGGCCCTGGCCCATGCGGATGTCGGCATCGCCATCGGCACCGGAACCGATGTCGCCATCGAATCCGCCGATGTGGTCTTGATGTCAGGCGATCTGCGCGGCGTGGTGAATGCGGTCGAGGTTTCCAGGCGCACCATGTCGAACATTCGCCAGAACCTCGTCTGGGCCTTTGGCTACAATGTCGCGCTGATCCCGGTCGCCGCCGGGGTTCTCTATCCGGCCTTTGGTTTGCTTCTTTCCCCGGTCTTCGCGGCGGGTGCGATGGCCCTGTCGTCGGTATCGGTTCTGACAAACGCCCTGCGTCTGCGCCGCATCGCGCCGGCCTTGCGGGAAGACAGAGACATCACCGCACCACGGATCAGTGCACAGACCCAACCCGCAGAATAGGAGGATCGTCTCATGAACATTGGAGAAGTCGCGGAGCGGTCCGGCATCCCGCCCAAAACCATCCGCTACTACGAGGATATCGGCCTGGTCAGACCGCAGCGCAGCGGCAACGGATACCGCGCGTTCCGCGAGACCGATCTGCACAAGCTTGCGTTCCTGGGTCGCGCGCGCGCGCTCGGGTTCTCGATTGAGGATTGCCGCAATCTCTTGAGCCTCTATGAGGACGAAACGCGGGAAAGCGCCCAGGTGAAGACGATCGCCGAAGAGCACCTGAGCGCAATCGACGACAAAATCGCGCAGCTTCAGGAAATGCGCGAGACCTTGTCCCATCTCGTCGAGGCCTGCCGCGGAGACCACCGACCGGATTGCCCGATCTTGAAGGATCTTTCTGGTGACCTGAAGAACATCCGCTGAAAACGCATCTGATTTAAAGAGCCTCCAGCGCTGGACTCTTGATTTTGGAAAGAGCGCAGAAATTCCAGCGTAGGAAATGGTGTCATTCCGCGGCGAGACTGCGCACAGAAGCGGTGTCTAGCGCGTCGATCACCGCCTGTGGCGTCAGTATCTCCGGGAGAGCAATACCGGAAGGCGCCCCGGGGCCGAAGACGATATTGAACGGAATGCCGTAGCGGTCATATCGCTCGAGGAACCGCGTGATGTTGTCATCCGGCCTCGTCCAATCCGCTTGCATGGCGATCACGGAACCGCCGCGCAACCGCGCACGCACTGGATCCCTGTCGAGCACGAGAGACTTGTTGGCTTTGCAGGTCAGACACCAATCTGCAGTCACATCGACGAACACGATCTCTCCTTCGGAGACGCGGCGCGCGATGCCGAGAGGTTCGAAATTCTGCCAGTGAGATGTCGCATCGAAGGCCGCGGTGGTGCGGTTGGGCATTGAGATGAAACCCGCCCCGAAAATTGCCAAAAGAACACAGGCGCTAAGAACCGCACGCCGTACCCATTGGTTTGCCTGTGGGATTGATGCGGCGACGATGAACACAGCTGTGAGTGACGAGACAATGGCGGCCACGCGCCCACCCGCCACGCCGATAAGAACGAACAAGAGCCATGCGGCTGTTGCCAGCAACAGACCGCCAAGAAGAATCCTGACCAGAAGCATCCATCGCCCGGGCCGGGGCAGTCGCGTGACCAACTCGGGACGTGCGGCAATGACGAGGTAGGGGAGGGCCAGTCCAAGACCGAGCGCCGTGAATATCACGACCACTTCCAGTGATGTACCCGCGAGCGCAAAGGTAATCGCGGTGCCGAGAAACGGTGCGGAACACGGCGTAGCGAGGATGGCCGCAAGCAGTCCGGTGCCAAAGTCTGAGATGTACCCGGCTCTGGCACTGCTTGCACCCAGGCGGTCTTGAAGGGCCGCGGGCAGGGTTATCTCGAATGCACCGAAGAGATTGGCGGCAAAGACGGCGATGACGATGAACATCAGCGTCACGAAGACCGGATTTTGGAATTGTATACCCCAGCCGACAGATACTCCGATCCATTGAAGAAACACTAAGGCAGCCGCAAGCGCCCAGACAAATGTCAGTACCCCCAAAGCTGAAAACAGGAATCCGTTACGCGTCATCCGCCGGGTTTGACCGGTTGCCTTCAAAACAGATGTGAGCTTGATCGATAGAACGGGTAACACGCAGGGCATGACATTCAGGATCAGACCACCGAGAAAGGCGATGGCGGCCACCGCCACGACTTTCAGCACACTCGCGCGAGGGTTCGCGCTTGAAAACGGTGGGGCAGGGGGATCTGAGGTAAGAGTGATCGGCGCCGTGATTGCACGTGCGGTGTCTGTGATCGTCACCGAAGGCTCTGCGTGCTCTTCGGTCCAGGCGTTGATCGGTATTTGTGCCCAGAGTTCCGTTCTATCGCGATCCAATCGGATATCTGGTTTGCCAAAGGTCACAAGGGGTCCGAATTCCGGGAACACGTCGACTTTACCGAACGGCGTGTCGCTCGTTGCCATAACTATGAGAGCCGAGTCGCGCGAATCGAGGGCCGTGACCGATATCCTGATGTCGCTGTTCTCGGGTACCGCGGGAACGCGATCGGCATAAGTAGCAATCTGGCGAGCCGAGTTTGGATCGATCCCGACGCCTTGTGGCAGGGCGAGTGAGAGTTCGAAGTCATGGGGCACACAGACAGTCGAACATGTCAGCAAGGACACGCGGGCACGCAGTTCCAGAGGCTGGCCGGCGTCCTCAAGTCTCGCGCGGATCGGCAAGACAACCTGACCTGAATAGCCGAAGTTCTCGATCCCGAAGGCCTCGAACCGTTCCGGCGCGGGCCAGAGGAGCTCGGCGGATTTCAGATTGGTTGAACCCGACCAGTTGATCTCGGGTGCCAAGCCAACCTCGCCGGGCGTACGCCAGTATCCTTTCCAGCCCTCGCCGTACTCCAAGGCCAATCCGAGGGAAACGGAGGCGGCATCCGGCGCAATCCCGTCTTCGGCCGAGATCAGACGTGCCGTGACCGCAGGATTTGAAAAAGTCTCGGATTCCGCGGCATCAGCGCCAGCGGCGGCGAGGATGCTGACGCAACCCAACATAATCGACAGCAACCCAGCCCCGATTTGAGAAACCGCTCCTTTCATGGACGCGGACCCACGATCAACGGAGAACGTCCGGCAGATTGGCCAAGGCCGCCTCCAGATCCATCACAGGCAAACCGCGTGCGATCCAGCCTGGCCCTTTCGGTGATCCCAACATGCCTTCTGAGACATCGATAAAGCCCGGGTATCCCGCTCGATTTAGAGCGCTCAAGAGACGGCCACTCCGCCCTCCGGTGGCACAGATCAAGGCAATTGGTTTTTCGCCGGACAGATCGCGTGCAGCGAACAACCTCTGCTCAAACCTCGGTTCATGCATGCTGATCGGCCAGGCGTCTTTCGCCACAGCTGTGTCCCTCCACTCAACGCGTGAACGAATATCAATCAGGGAAATCTCGCCCTGCGCCAACGCGGCCGAGGCTTCGACGGCTGACCAGACTTTGCGCGTGGCGGCCGTCACAGAATAGGGGACCATGACCAACGCAGAAGCTAGTAGGATGAAGTGCCGTCTATCCATTCCGTCTCCAATTTCGATAGAAGAGTAAGGCGGAGAGAACAGCAGACAGCATAGGTTTGTCAGGCCGACACACAGGCAACGTCCCAGCCCTCCTCGCGCTCAAGGTCAATGATCCTTCGTATCATTCTGTCGCTGACCTGACCTTGGACAACTGTACGACCGATGACGAGGGCAGGCGTGCCAACAAACGCAAAAACCTGCGCGAGAGCCGCGCTATTTTCCAGCTCGCGCGCGACTTCGGGGCTCTCCATGTCGGCGACCAATTGCTCGCCATCAACGCCCAGATCTTCAGAGAGACGGGCAAGGTATTCCGGTGTGGCTTGAAATGGCGAGGTCATCAAACGTTCCTGGAATGCGACGTATGCACCTTGACGCTTGGCGGCCAAGGCCGCCATTGCTGCCAGATTAGAGCTGTCGCCCAGCAGAGGAAGCTCGTGCCATGCTATTGCAACCTGATCTGGCATTTTACTTGTCATATCGGCGAAGCTCTTGGTTTGTACTCTGCAAAAAGGACAATAATAGTCAGAAAATGATGCCAAAGGGATACGTGCATTGCTCATGTCGAGGTCTCCGTAGAGAGCGCCGCAAATATCTGCTGAGACTCGCTCGATAGCCGCCGCCTTCCGTGCTGCCACATCCACACTGTCCGGACTGTCCAAGCCGCCGAACGGGTCAAACGATCCGGATGTCTCACCGGCAATAAATCTCCGGAAGCCTTTCGGACGATCGAGTGCTTCAAGTTCAAGTTTTTCCGGCAGCAAAGAGGGCACGGTTCGAAGCGCTGCATAGCCCGCGATGATCGCACCGATCGTCAAAAGTGTTGATCGTTTCTTGGAATCCATTTGAGGCCTTGCGAAAGGGATCACGTGCGACGTCGTACCGTCCCGTCTTGGAGTAGGTCAACATTACAAACCGATACATTTCTTCTCGTGAAAACACTGAGTTGGCGCGATACGGAAATACTCGAAGCTCGGGCGCGCCTACATTCTGCAAGACCCCGACAGGAAACAGAACAATGTCGGTTACGGGAAAACACTTTGGGCTGTTAGCTGCGATCGGGTCAGCAACACTTCTCTTGTCGGCATTTGCTTTTCAATCGTTTGGCTATGCGCCGTGCGCGATGTGCATCTGGCAAAGGTATCCTCACGGCATCGCTGTGGCAATTGGCGTACTGCTCCTGACAGGCGTGCCCACCCTACTCCTCTTGACGGCAGGTGCTGCTGCCGCGCTCACAACAGCAGGCATTGGTTTTTTTCATACAGGCGTAGAGCGAGGATGGTGGGAAGGACCGACGTCATGCACTGGTTCTGGTCTTGATATATCGAACTTGTCAGGCGCGGACCTGTTGCCCTCTGCATCATCCGCACCATCAGCCTTGGTCATGTGCGACGAAGTCGCCTGGGAGTTCCTCAGCCTGTCTATGGCGAGCTGGAACGCTGTGCTTAGTCTTATGCTTGCAGTGGTTTGGGCGTACGCCGCTTACAAGCATTCATTCGCGCAACCCAAAATCGCGCAACAGGAACCGTTGTGACGCGTTACTCGCATTCAGGGAATTCGGTGGGATATGACATGTGAATGGCCAAATTCGGCTGTTTCATCAGCCCCATTACTCAAGAAAACTTGACCAGAAAACTGAGATGGACACTTGAACCTATAGTTGCTTGAGGTTGTACCACCACGATAAAACCCGATGACAAATGCCGCAAGACTGTTGGAATTAGAAGCCGGAGTACGATTAATGCTGACACGACGTCATTTCATTTCAACGAGCGCTGCATTGTTCTCGGCACCGTTGGCAAGCCCCGTGTTGGCAAAAAGCTGGCCGACAAGTAGCGAGAAAGCCGCCTGGGATGCGCAAGTCACTCCAGTAGGGTACGATCCGGCGACGTCAAACCCATGGGGGCTGCAGTCTCGGTTTCTACCGCAGCGAGTGACTGCGAACGATGGGCTGAAACCGGGGGACATTCACGTCGATGCAGTTGCGCGCTATCTCTACCACATTGAGGATGGCGGCACAGCAATGCGCTATGGTGTGGCCATTGCGCGGGGTAACCTTTACGAGCCGGGGACCTACACCATAAGGCGCAAGGTCGAATGGCCACATTGGACGCCAACGGCCTCCATGATCGAGCGGAACCCGGAATATGAGGAATTTGCCAACGGGCAGGAACCGGGACCGACAAACGCGCTTGGATCCCGTGCGCTCTATCTCTTTGTTGGCAATCGAGACACCTATCTGAGAATACATGGATCGCCTCAGGCGCGATCTATCGGTGGTCGGGCCAGTTCAGGCTGCGTCCGTATGGTGATGGCGCATATCAACGATCTCTATCCGAATGTACAGACCGGCTCGACGGCATACCTTTACGCTGCCGAATGACCTCTTCCGCAAGGAACAGTCAGGCTTCTTTGGCCACGCAGATCGGGTTACCATTCGCTGTGCGCAAAGGTAAGAGCGTGGTTTCGACTGGCCCGTTGTGTTCGTACCAGTAGCAACCGTCTTCTGGGCGAAGGCGGGCTGTAGCCAGATTCTGACCTGGCCCGGCCAATTCCACAACGGCCTCCGGGACGTTCCCGATATCGGATGGCCCGTTTGGGGAGGTCGTGGCGGCGCACCCACCCAGTAGGAATGCAGCGCCCAATAGTGTTCCAGTTCCTGTTCGCACGACAACCCCCTGCCAGTTCACACAATTTGCATTTCTACTGATATCAATCGCATTCTCTGCGCCATGTTGCAACGACCTTAGTTGTGCCGTTTGGAAATCTGCAACGACATTGGAGTTAGGCCTTGAACCTAAAGCCACTGGAGACATTAGAGTTGTTTCAATATATGATTCTGGAGAGATCAAATGGCGGCAAATTCCGAGACCGAGCAACACGACGTCTCTCACGCACATGACCATTCAACGCATGGGTCTGGTGAGGCAACCTGCTGCGGTGGCGGCGCGGGATCTGCGGGCGCAATCCCTTCGACGCCGCCCGAGCATGGCCGAAGCTTTCAGGTGAGTGGCCTCGACTGCGCCGAAGAGGTCTCCATCCTCTCCAAAGTCGTCGGTCCGAAACTCGGCGGGGCAGAGCACTTGGCTTTTGATGTGATCAACGGTCGGATGACCGTGCTGGAAAGCGCTGACCAGATTTCGGACAGCCAGATCTTGGACTTGGTTGCCAGCACGGGGATGACGGCCCGTGCGTGGGACGCGGACAATGCCAGCGCCGATCAGGCGGCGCATCTGGCCAAGCAGAAATGGTTCACGTTTCTGAGTGGCGGTTTTTGGGCTGCAGGGTTCGGGTATCATATCGTGGAAACTGGCTTGGGCGGTGCACTCGGTCTGTTCTCGGGACATGGCGAGGCTGCAATGCCGGTTGCCGAGGTCGCGTTTTTCGGGTTCGCCATTCTTTTCGGTGTTTGGCTGGTCGCACCGAAAGCATGGTCCTCTGCGCGTCGCCTGTCTCCCGATATGAACTTGCTGATGGTCGTGGCCGTGGCAGGCGCCATTGCGATTGGGGAATATTTTGAGGCCGCGACGGTCGCGTTTTTCTTCTCTTTGTCTCTCTATCTGGAAAGCTGGAGTGTCGGGAGGGCCCGGAACGCAGTCTCAGCGCTCTTGGATCTCGCACCGCCAACAGCACGTGTCCTCTACGACGACGGATCCGAGGCGGACGTTCCGGCTTCCGCAGTCGGCGTCGGGGCGCATTTCATTGTCAGGGGTGGCGATCGCATTCCACTTGATGGTGAGGTATTGGACGGGGCAGGGGCCGTCGATCAGGCCCCAATCACAGGCGAAAGCGCGCTTGTCCCGAAGGAAGCCGGGGATGAGGTTTACGCAGGAACCATCAATGGCGAGGGCACGCTGACGGTCCGCGCGACGAAAGCGGCGACTGACACGGTGCTGTCAAAAATCATCCGCATGGTCGGCGACGCGCACTCCAAACGCGCCGAGGTCGAGCAATGGGTTACAAAATTTGCTCGGATCTATACGCCGATCGTGATGGCACTTGCCGTCGCAATTGCCGTCCTGCCTCCGCTTCTTTTGGGCGGCGTCTGGAGCTACTGGTTCTACAACGCGCTTGTCTTGCTTGTCATCGCCTGCCCGTGTGCCCTCGTCATCTCGACACCAGTGTCAATCGTTGCAGCTCTGACGGCCTCTGCGCGCGCCGGTGTGCTGATCAAGGGCGGTGCTTATGTCGAGGCCCCCGGTCGGACCACGGCCCTCGCCTTGGACAAGACCGGCACGATCACCATGGGCGAGCCGGAGGTGGCCGCAGTGTATCCTTTGGGTGATGTGTCCGAAGCCGATCTCCTCACCATCGCTGGGGCTTTGGAGGCGCGGTCGTCGCATCCCCTCGCGCGCGCCATTCTCGGCAAGGCCGAGCAGGACGGGATTTCGGTCAAAGCCGCCGAAGACACCCGCACGGTTCCGGGTCGTGGGCTGGAAGGACGCATGGACGGGCGGAGTGTCTGGCTCGGATCGGATCGCTTTGCGGTCGAAAAGGGCTTTGGCGACACCATTCCATCTGATCTGCGGAACCGGATCGAGGAAGCGGGCAGCACGCTTGTAGCGGTAGGCAATGAGAACGGTGTGACAGGGCTTCTGGAATTGCGCGACCGCATTCGCCCCGATGCCAAAGGTATTGTCGCACAGCTGCACGCGCAGGGCGTCACAAAGATCATCATGCTGACCGGTGACAACGAGCGCACAGCCCGTGCCGTGGCCGACGAGGTTGGCATTGATGAGGTGCGGGCCGAGCTTTTGCCCGAAGACAAGGTGACGGCTATTGAGGAGTTGGTCGCAGAGCATGACATGGTCGCGATGATCGGGGACGGGGTCAATGATGCGCCTGCCATGGCGCGGGCGCATTACGGGATAGCCATGGGCGCTGTCGGCTCGGATGCGGCCATTGAAACTGCTGATATCGCTTTGATGACCGATGACATTGGCAAAGTTCCCTGGCTGATCGGTCACTCGCGCCGCACGATGTCGATCATTCGGCAGAACATCGGCATTTCTCTCGCCACCAAAGCCGTTTTCGTAGGGCTGACGGCCCTTGGCATGGCGACGATGTGGGGGGCAATTGCTGCAGATGTTGGCGTGTCACTGCTGGTGGTCGCAAATGCGCTCAGACTTTTGAACGGACACCGTGCGGAGTCTCCACCCCAAGGCGGTGACCGCGTCGGTGACAGATTGGCCGAAGGTGCTTTGGCGCACGGCCATTGAATGGGCTGGCACGCCACGTTAGTGTCAAATTCGGAAGAGACCTCACGAAAGAGGCATTGAGCAGTGAATTTTCGAGTTTCACGTCGCACGATCCTCCTGGGAGCGCTGGCGACATTTCTTTCTGGATGTGCGAACAAGTTCCGCACTTACAGGGGGCCGGAGGTGACCCGGCTGAGGGTCTATAAGAGTCAGCGCATGATTGTCCTCGATGGGACAGAAGGTGTTTTGCGCACGTTTCCCATGGGCCTTGGCTTCGCACCCGAAGGTCACAAGCAGTTTGAAGGGGACGGGCGCACGCCAGAAGGCTCATATGTGATTGACAGGCGAAATCCTGACAGCCTGTTTCATCTTTCCATTGGGATCTCGTACCCGAACGAGGCGGACATCGCAT
>CAZWZG010000018.1:17619-29636 GCA_964638245.1 uncultured Rhodobacterales bacterium | reverse complement strand
GGCTGATCTGCCATTTTTCTGCAACGTTTTCAGCGGTCTGCCCCATGTGATAGCCATTAAAGGCGTTCCAGAGACCGTCTTTGATCATCGAGTCGATGAACTTCATGTCGCCCATCTTGTGACCGGCGCGAAGGTTAGCCACGTGGGGGCTCATCGACATGTTTTCCTGACCGCCTGCAGCCACAATCGACGCGTCGCCCAGCATGATGTGCTGTGCGCCAAGAGCGACGGCGCGCAGGCCGGAGCCACAAACCTGGTTGATGCCCCATGCGGCGCTTTCCTGCGGAAGGCCAGCATTGATGTGGGCCTGACGGGCGGGGTTCTGACCCTGGCCGCCGGTCAGGACCTGACCGAGGATTGTCTCGCTGACGTCTGCTTTGTCGACACCGGCCCGCTCGACCACGGCTTCCAATACGGCGGCCCCCAGGTCATGGGCAGGTGTATTGGCGAACGCCCCGCTAAAGCTCCCCACAGCCGTACGTGCTGCCGATGCGATCACTACATTCGTCATTTGAGATCCTCCTCATACGGTTCCAGAGCGCGGCATTGACCGCGCTTCTCTTGAGGAGAGTCCTAGATAAAGCAAAGCCACGAGTCCACATCGCCCTATGCAGGGCCGCGTCCCGCCTGATGCATGGCCTAGCTGGCCTTACGTTTGCCCGCGCCCGTCGTCCAAACCGGCTTCAGTGACGGCGCGCCAAGGTAGTAACCCTGCAAGCAATCGACGCCGATCCCGGCCAGATACTGCGCCTCTTCGACTGTCTCTACGGTTTCCGCAACGGTCATCATATCGAAGTGCCGTCCAATCGACACCATGGCCTTTGTCAGCACCTGATTGTCGGGGTCTTGATGGATGCCGCGAATGAACTGCCCGTCAATCTTGATGATATCGAAGTAGAGATCGCGCAGATAGCGGAACGACGAGTAGCCAGCGCCGAAGTCGTCCAAAGCAAAGGAAATGCCCTTGTCCTGCAGCTCGTCCATGAAGGCGCGCACGACGTCGGGGATGAGAAGGGCAGAGCTTTCGGTGATTTCCAGAATCAACCGCTCGCCAATGAAACGGTCGTCTCGCAGTCCTTCATCAAGTGCCCGAAGCCAAGGGGTGTATCCGATGGATCGCGCAGACAGGTTGATCGACAGGCGTAGCGACGGGTTTTCGGCAAGTGCTTTCAGCCCCAGTTCGAGCGCCAGCGCATCGACCTTGCGACCCAACGGGTGATTATCGATCTGATTGATGAATTCCCGCGCTGGGATTGGGCGGCCAGTCTTGTCCAAAACACGGATCAGACCCTCGAAGAATGCTGGTCGGTTCATGCGGTTGGCCGCCACCACTGGCTGATAAGCCAAAACGACATTTTTTAATTCCAGCGCCTCGGCAACCATATCCACAACGTTGCGGTCGCGATCCATGACCGCCGTGCTTAAGGGGTCATTCGGGCGTTTCGTTAGCATCGCGTCGTTCATGGCGGCACATCTCCGTATGTCACGCCTATGAATGGGCCGGAATCCCTGAACAGCCGGTTAATGTTTCGCGTTTTGTTCTAATTTTACGCGAATGCGTATTTTTAGCCTGCTCCACCTGCGATCAGGGCCTCGATGATCGCGCGTCCGCTTTCATCCGCCCACTCCGCATCACCGCGCATGCGGGCGATTTCGTTGCCTTCGGGATCGATCAGAACGGTCACTGGCAAGCCAAGGACCGCCATGTCGCGGCTGAGTGCAGAACGGGGGTCTAGCAGGATTGGAAGGTCGGTGACGCCTTCTTCCTCGAAGAAACGATTGATGCCCACAAGTTCGTTCCGACCCGTGGCGATTGTCACAACCTCGAAATCGTCGCCCATATAGTCAACCTGCAATGCGTTCAGCGCCGGCATTTCCTTGCGACACGGCGCGCACCACGTGGCCCAGAAGTTGAGCAGGACATATTTTCCCTCCCAATCGGCCAGCGTGAATTCGTTGCCCTCAGGATCGGAAAACGGCACGTCAGAAATCGGCTGAGGCTCGGAATGGAAGATAAGCTTCTTCATCGTGCCCTCCCGCAGCGCCTCCAACTCGGCGATGTCGGCGGCAAGAGCGCTCGTTGCGCCAAGGGCGAGGGCCGTATACAGAACGGCGGACTTTAAGTGACCCATGTTTCCCTCCGAGGGCTAAGACAATGACCAAGACCCAAAACGCCATGTGGGGCGGACGTTTCGCCGATGGACCGGACGCGATCATGGAGGCGATCAATGCCTCGATCGGGTTCGACCAGCGGCTCGCCGCCCAGGACGTTGAAGGATCCCGGGCCCACGCGGCCATGCTGGCTGCGGCGGGCATCATTACGGATAAAGACGCCGAGGCGATCCGTGAAGGGTTGCTCACGGTGTTGTCAGAGATCGAGGGCGGTTCGTTTCAGTTTTCCACCGCTTTGGAAGACATTCACATGAATATTGAGGCGCGGCTGAAGGAAATTATCGGCGAACCGGCGGGGCGGTTGCACACGGCACGGTCGCGCAATGACCAGGTCGCGACCGATTTCCGCCTTTGGGTGCGCGAGCAATGCGATGACGCGATTGCGGGCCTGATGCAGCTGCAGCGCGCACTTCTGGTCCAAGCGGAGGCCGGGGCCGACTGGGTCATGCCCGGTTTCACCCATCTCCAAACAGCGCAGCCAGTGACATGGGGTCATCACATGATGGCCTACGTTGAAATGTTTGCCCGTGATGTGGGGCGGTTCTCGGACGCACGAGCACGTATGAATGAAAGCCCGCTTGGGGCCGCCGCGCTTGCCGGGACGTCGTTTCCGATCGACCGGCATCAGACCGCAGATGCGCTTGGGTTCGACCGTCCGATGGCCAATTCGTTGGACGCGGTCTCGGACCGCGATTTCGCGCTTGAGTTTCTGTCAGCCGCAACGATCACGGCGATGCATCTTTCGCGCTTGGCGGAAGAGCTTGTCATCTGGTCCTCGGCCCAGTTCCGGTTTGTACGCATGTCCGACCGGTTCTCGACTGGCTCGTCGATCATGCCACAGAAAAAGAACCCCGATGCGGCCGAACTGATCCGAGCCAAGATCGGGCGTATTCTTGGGGCGACCGTTGCGCTCTTCACGGTGATGAAGGGGCTGCCGCTCGCCTATTCCAAGGACATGCAGGAAGACAAGGAACAGGTCTTTGACGCCGCGGACGCACTGCATCTGGCGCTCGCAGCGATGGCGGGCATGGTAGCAGATATGGAGGCCAATACCGAAGCTTTGCGCGCCGCAGCCGCGTCGGGTTTCTCGACAGCGACCGATCTGGCCGACTGGTTGGTGCGTGAGGCCGGGCTGCCCTTCCGCGACGCTCATCACGTCACTGGCGCGCTTGTTGCGCTGGCTGAAAACAAGGGCTGCGATCTGCCAGACCTCAGCCTTGATGAGATGAAATCCGCCCACGCGAGCATCACCGAAGCGGTCTACGATGTGCTCGGGGTGGATAATTCGGTCAAAAGTCGCACATCTTTCGGTGGGACAGCGCCCGAAAATGTGCTGTCGATGGTCGAGTTGTGGAAGGAACGTCTGGGATGAGATGGATCGCCGTGCTTGCCCTGATGGGATTGTCAGGCTGCGCGGTTTCCGTGTCGGACAACGGTGTGACGGGGACCGTACTTTTTGACGAAAGCGGCCCGTCCGGCGGATCAGTAGGAATAAACTTATGAGAATACTTGCAGCGATCGCGCTTTTGGCGCTTGCGGGATGTGGCGTTGATGGCGCGCCTCAGGAACCGGAAATCAGCATTACCGGCGAAGGCCGCGTGGGCGTGTCCGGCAAGCTCTGATGTCGTTACTGCGCTGGACGTTCCTCGCCCTCGCGATCTGGGGCGCCATCCATCCGATGTACCATTTCATCGGGTTCTGGAATGAAAACGGCTGGTCGCTCAGCCTTTTGATCGATAGCTGGTACGTGAACCGTGGCACTGAGGGCTTGGTCTGGGACCTGACCATTGCTGCGATCGCGCTCACGGTCTGGGTGATCGCCGAGGTGACGGTCCGTCGCAACTGGATCGGCCTTCTGGCGATCCCGGCGACCTTCTGCATCGGGCTGAGCTGCGGTCTGCCGCTTTATCTGTTCCTCAGGACGGCGCCCGTGAAAGGGCCGGAACTCTGAAGACGGCGGCCGTCGGACCCCATTGCTCCTGCAGCCTAAACTGCTAAACCGCTTCGGTCGCAAATGAGGCCGCCATGGACCACTTTCTATACCGCAACGGTATCCTGCATGCTGAAGACGTGCCCGTCCCCGAGATTGCGGCGACGGTCGGCACGCCGTTCTATTGCTATTCCGCGGCCACTCTGACGCGGCACTTCAAGCTATTTGACGAAGCGCTTGAGGGCACGGATCACCTCGTTTGTTACGCGATGAAGGCCAATTCGAACCAAGCTGTCCTGCGGCTGATGGCCGGTCTGGGAGCTGGGGCGGACGTTGTTTCAGGCGGTGAATACGCGCGCGCCATTGCTGCAGGTTTCTCGCCCGACAAAATCGTCTTTTCCGGCGTTGGCAAAACAGTGGTTGAAATGGAGGCCGCTCTGACGGGCGGCATCCGTCAGTTCAATGTCGAAAGCGAACCCGAAATGCTCCGTCTTTCGGCGGTTGCGACACGGCTTGGAAAGACCGCGCCAATCACGGTGCGCGTCAATCCGGACGTCGATGCCAAGACCCATGAGAAAATCTCCACCGGCAAGTCCGAGAACAAGTTCGGCATTCCAATATCGCGGGCGCGCGAGGTCTATGCGCAGGCCGCCGCTCTCCCGGGAATCGAGGTGATCGGCATAGATGTACACATCGGAAGCCAACTGACGGACCTCGACCCTTTCAGACTTGCCTATAAAAAGGTCGCCGAGCTTACACGGCAGCTTCGCGCCGATGGGCATGATATTCGCCGTCTCGACCTCGGTGGGGGCCTAGGCATCCCTTACGAACGCTCGAATGAAGCGCCGCCCTTGCCGGTCGAGTTCGGCGCCATGATCAAGGAAGAGGTCGGCGATCTGGGGTGCGAGATCGAGATCGAACCAGGACGCCTGATCGCGGGCAACGCTGGCATTTTGGTCAGCGAAGTCATCTACCTCAAAAACGGAGAAGATCGCGATTTTCTCATTGTTGACAGTGCGATGAACGATCTGATCCGCCCCAGCATGTACGGGGCCTACCACGATATCATTCCCGTCATCGAACCCCAAGCGGGCGCGGAAGGGGCGACCTTTGACGTGGTCGGACCGGTCTGTGAATCCGGGGACACCTTTGCCAAGAACCGCGCGATGGCAGCCGTCGCAGAAGGCGATCTGGTCGCCTTCCGGTCAGCGGGCGCTTACGGAGCGGTGATGGCGTCCGAGTACAATACCCGGCCTCTGATCCCCGAAGTCCTCGTTCAGGATGATCAATTCGCTGTCATTCGGCCACGTCCGACCTTTGACGAGATCATCAATCGAGATACCATTCCAGAATGGCTCTGACCAACCTGTCCCGTCGGTGAGTGATCTCCGGCATCTCCCGGTTGCGGCGCGCGTGTCTCTGGCGCGCGCGATTGACTGGACTCGGTCCGGTATGGTCGCCGAACGCGCGCTTCGGTCCTTCTGGCCCCTGATCACGATCGTTTTCGCCGTGACCGGCGCGCTTTTTCTCGGCTTGCACGAGCTTTTGCCGCTTGAATTGGTCTGGGGCAGCGCCGTAGCGCTGGTGCTGGGCGGGCTTTGGAGCATTTATCGCGGGCTCCGTACATTTCGCTGGCCAAGCCGTGCCCAAGCAATGGCGCGGATCGACGAGCGACTTCCCGGTCGGCCGATCCAGGCGGTTTCGGACACTCAGGCCGTTGGCGCAGGCGATGCCGCCTCCGAGGCGCTGTGGCAGGCCCATGTCACCCGAATGGCCGAACGTGTTGCCGCGACCAAGGCAACACGCCCGGATCTGCGTCTGAACGACCGCGATCCCTTTGCGCTGCGCTACGTGGCCTTGTTGGTGCTTGTGATCGGTTTGATGTTCGGCTCGATCTTGCGCGTGGCCAGTGTCACAGAAATGACGCCGGGTGGCGGCGCGCAGGACCTTGCGACCGGCCCCGTCTGGGAAGGGTGGATCGAGCCACCTATCCACACGGGCCGCCCCAGCCTGTACCTTGGTGACATCGACCGCGAACGGATCGCGGTCCCCGTGGGCTCTCGGATGACGGTCCGCCTTTACGGCGAAGTGGGCGCGCTGTCGCTGACGGAAACCGTCTCCGGCCGCACAACCGACGTCCCCGCGGCCACAGACTCCGCGCAAAGCTTTGACGTTATGCAAACCGGCACCGTCACAATCGACGGCCCCGGCGGGCAAAGCTGGACGATCTCGGTCCTACCAGACGCCGCACCAGTCATTACCCCCGACGGCGATATCGAGCGGGCGGCGGGCGGTGAAATGCGCCAGCCGTTCACGGCTGAAGACGACTACGGCGTGATCTCGGGCCAAGCTGTCATCGCGCTCGATATGCCGTCTCTGGACCGGCGTTTCGGCCTCGCACTGGACCCCGAACCGCGTGAAGACATCGTGCTTGACCTGCCGCTCCCGATTTCGGGCGACCGCACCCTGTTCTCTGAAGTCCTTGCAGAGAACCTGTCTGAACATCCCTGGGTCGGCCTGCCGGTGACGATCACGCTCGAAGCCACGGACGCCATCGGCCAAGTCGGACAGGCAGAGCCGATCGCAGTTCCACTACCTGGGCGTCGGTTTTTCGACCCTCTGGCAAATGCAATTATCGAGCAGCGTCGTGACCTGCTTTGGAACCGCGAGAACGCGTATCGAACCACACAGCTTTTGCGCGCCGTCTCGCACCGCCCCGACGACATTTTCCGTGACGAAGGCATCTATCTGCGGCTGCGGTTCCTGATCCGCAGTATCGAGAGCGATCTTGAATCCTCGGACGTCATTTCGGAAGAGGCCCGCGATGCTGCCGCGGAGGCGCTTTGGGAGATTGCTCTGCTGATCGAAGAGGGTGATCTGTCCAACGCCCTTGAGCGCCTGCGCCGCGCGCAGGACCGCCTGTCTGAAGCCATGCGCAATGGCGCGTCCGATGACGAAATCGCCGAGTTGATGCAGGAACTGCGCGAGGCGATGCAGGACTACATGCGCCAGCTTGCCGAGCAGGCCCAGCAGAACCCGCAGGATCAGCAGCAGGCCCAGAACCAGCAGGGTCAGGAAATGACCGGCGATCAGCTTCAGGACATGCTCGACCGCATTCAAGAGCTGATGGAGCAGGGCCGCATGGCCGAGGCGCAGGCGCTTCTCGATCAACTCATGCAGATGATGGAGAACGCGCAGGTCGCTCAGGGTCAGCAGGGTCAGCAAGGACAAAACCCGGGTCAGCAAGCCATGGAAGGCCTTGCCGAGACACTCCGCGAACAGCAGGGCCTTTCGGATGAAACCTTTGGCGACCTTCAGGAACAGTTCAATCCGGGTCAGCAGCAAGGCCAACAGCAAGGGCAACAAGGCCAGCAGGGGCAACAGCCCGGGCAGCAAGGCCAACAGGGTCAGCAACCCGGGCAAGGCCAACAGCCGGGCGGTCAGCAGGGCCAGCCCGGACCGGGACAGCAGTTTGGCCAAACCCAGCCTGGACAGGGCCAGGGCCAACCAATGCCCGGTCAGCCCGGCAACGGAGAAGGTCAGGACCTGCAAGGCTCTCTCGCCGACCGTCAGCAACAGTTGCGCCAGGAACTGGATCGGCAGGCCCAAAACATGCCCGGAGCAGGCACGCCTGAAGGCGACGCGGCGCGCGACGCCTTGGACCGTGCAGGCCGCGCCATGGATGACGCCGAAGAGTCCCTGCGCGAAGAAGACTTCGCGGGCGCGCTCGACAACCAGGCCGAGGCGATGGATGCGCTGCGTGAAGGGATGCAGGAACTGGCCGAACAGATGGCCCAGCAGCAGGGCCAGCAACAAGGGCAGCAAGGCACGGCTCAGAACGGCGACCAGCAGGGAACGCGCCGCGATCCGTTAGGGCGCGAAGCCGGGGCAAATGGCGTCCTTGGAACCGAGGACAACCTTCTGCAAGGCGAAGACGTTTACCGTCGCGCGCGCGAAATCCTTGAAGAGTTGCGCAAGAAGTCAGGCGATCAGACACGCCCGACCGAGGAACTGGATTACTTCAAGCGGCTGCTTGACCGGTTCTAGATCTCGACCCCAAGCCGATCCAGCAACACGTTTAGCCCGTTCGCGGACCGGGCAAGGATTGCGTCTATGCCGTCGCGCGCGCCGTTGGCCCAGTCCACGTAGGCAATCATCGCCGGTTCGGACGCGGGCATCTGTTCGACGATCAAGGGCGCATAGATATAAAGGCATACCAGCGCGACCGCGGCTGCAACCATCACCGTAAATCCAAGACGGAAACCACGACGCTGCTCGGCCTCTTCAACCGGATCGGCGGGTTTCTTGTTCGCCTTGGCTACATCTTCGGGGCGCAGCGTTGAATTGATGTCCTCGATATCGGGCAAGTCGCTTCCGCGCGACGGGGGAAGCTCGGTGCCCGTGGCATCCACGCGCGGTTCTGGTTCGCCCCGAAGGCGCGCCATTTTCGCACGTTTCTCGGTGTCAGAGGCTGGGGGGGGCGCATCGATGCCAAGGTCCGGCTGGCTTTCCAGCGGTTCGCTTGCGCCACGGCGCGCGGCCATCTCGCGCGCGGCCTCTTCGCGTAGAATGTCGAGTGCGGTCTGACTCGTTGCCGCGGCAACAGAAGGAAACTCACGCTCTGGTTCTGGCGTGTCCTCCACCTCTGGCTCGGTGACTTCCGGCTCAGGCTCAACTTCAGAAACAAGCTCGGGCTCTTCTTCGGGCGCGTGGGCGGCTTCGGGTTCAGCCACTGGTTCCGGTTCGGGATCCGGTTCTGGTATCGTTTCGACCGTCTCAGGTTCGGGCTGCCCCAGCTCTTCGGCCAGTGCTGCGTCTTCTTCAGGCGGCGCCTGAAACCACGTGTTCCCACAATTCGAGCATTGCACGTCCCGTCCCGCGTCCGGGATCAATCCTCGGTCGACTTCGTATTGCGCACCGCAATTCGGGCATACCAGCCGCATGTTCTCTACCCCTGAATGGACGGATTTTTCCGTCTTTTGTCTGCCTCACTGGCGAATAGGTATCATTTTTGCGCGCTCAAGCAAAGATTACAGGCTTTTCGGGCGTTGAAGACGCCAAACGCATGAGGCAAAACTGCCGCGCATAAGAAATGAGCAGGCGGGGCGGTTTCAGTGATCGATTTGAAAGACGTGACGGTGGGATACGGCGGGGATGCCATTCTCAAGGACGTCTCGATCGCGCTTCAACCCGGGTCGTTTCATTTTCTGACAGGCCCCTCTGGCGCTGGCAAAACCACCTTCATGAAACTCTGCTATCTGGCGCTTCATCCCGACCGGGGCGAGGTTTCGCTTTTCGGCAAGTCAGCCAATAGCCACAACCGTGATGATGTGGCAATCGCGCGTCGTCGCATTGGTGTGGTGCATCAGGATTGTGCGTTTCTTGACCATCTTTCGGTGTCCGAGAACATTACCTTGCCGATGACCGTGATGGGCCGGGATCCGAGCACGGGCGCGCAGAACCTGGAAGAGCTTCTGGCGTGGGTCGGGTTGACACGACAGGCGGAGCATTTGCCCGACAGCCTGTCAGGCGGGGAGCGTCAGCGCGCCGCCCTTGCCCGGGCCGTCATCAACGCGCCCGACCTGATCCTTGCTGATGAACCAACCGGCAACGTCGATTGGGAGATGTCTCAGAAGCTTCTCTCGCTTCTCGTGCAGCTCAACCAGATGGGCAAAACCGTCCTGATCGCGACCCACGACCTTGGGCTGATCCGTCTGGCAAAGGCCAAGGTCGCCGCGCGTGTCCTGCGCATCTCGGGCGGATCGCTCCAACGCGCCGAGGCGGACCTATGAACCTTCACAACGAGGTCTTTCGCCTTCTGGCTGGGGATGCCCGCGCGGACCGCGTGGTGCCCCCCACCGGGTTCACAGCTTGGCTGACGATCCTTGCTTCTGCTGCTATGGCGCTTCTAGGGACGTTCGCGCTGGCATTCCTTTTGGCGACGGACCGCCTTGCAGACCGATGGGCGTCAGAATTGGCGCAGAGTTCGACCATCCGTATCTCAGCCCCTGCCGGACAGGTTGAGCCGCAGCTGATCGCCGTTCTTGAAATCCTTGAACAAACACCAGGTGTCGCCTCGGCCCGTGAGATCGAAAGTGATGAACAGGCCGCGCTCTTGTCGCCATGGCTTGGCCCGGACGTGCCGTTGGACGCCTTGCCGCTGCCTGTGCTGGTCGAAGTGGTTGAAACGGCTCAAGGTTACGATGCGGAAGGGCTACGTCTGCGCCTACAAGCCGATGCGCCGGGAGCGGTTTTAGACGATCACACGCGCTGGCGGCGACCGCTGATCGACGCGGCCTCACGGCTGCGTACCCTCGGCATTCTGTCGATCGTGGTCATTGGAGGAGTGATGGCGGCCCTGATCACCCTTGCCGCCAGTGCGGCTTTGGCGGCCAATGCCAAGATCATCGATGTTCTGCGTCTGGTCGGGGCGCGCGACACCTACATTGCGCGGGCATTCGTCAGACGGTTCACGATCCGTGCCGCAATGGGCGCGGCAGTGGGAACCGCGCTCGGCGCGATTGCCATCGCCGCGCTACCCGATCAGGGCGATCCCGGCGCTTTCCTGACTGGTCTCGGGTTCCGGGGCGGCGAGTGGGCGCTTTTGTTCTTCCTTCCCATTGCCGCAGCCGTCGTCGCCTTCTGGGCCACGCGCTATGCCGCCTTCGCGCGGCTGAGGGCGCTGACATGATCCAATGGATCCGCTCGTTGATCTTCGTGATCACGATCTACACGATGATGGCGGTGATGGGTCTGTTCCTTGTGATCCCGGCGCTGTTCAGCCGGGATATCGCGGTGTTTAGCGTTCGTCTTTATTCGCGCTGGGTCGTCGCGCTTGCGCGTCCAATGCTTGGGATCCGGGCCGAGGTTCGCGGGCCCGTCCCAACGGGTGCTGTGATGATCGCATCAAAGCACCAGTCTTTTCTGGATATCCTCATGCTGGTCGCGACACTGGAGCGCCCGCGGTTCATCATGAAGAACGAACTTCGATATGCGCCGATGCTAGGCATTTTCGCTAGGCAGATCGGGTGTGTCCCGGTCAAGCGCGGCCAACGGGGTCAAGCGATTAAGAAAATGCTGGCCGATGTCGAAAAAGGCGCAGCCGATCCCGGGCAAATGATCATCTATCCCCAAGGTACTCGCGTCCCGCCCGGTGAGTATCGGCCCTACAAGGTCGGCACCGCGTTGATGTATCGCGATCTGGGTCAACCGGTCGTGCCAGTTGCCACCAATGTCGGACTGTTCTGGCCCAAAGCGGGCATTCTCAAGAAGCCCGGTCATGCGATTGTCGAGTTTTTTGACGCGATCCCGGCTGGGGAAAACCACGAAGAGGTCTTGGCCAAGCTTGAAGCGCTGATCGAGCCACGCTCAAATGAGCTGATGGGAATGGGCTCAGGCGTGGTCCCCGAAACGAAGCCCTAGGAAGCGCAGGGTGCGCTCAGGCGGCAAGGCCCTTTGAGCCCATATCCAGAAACTTCTTGCGGCGATCCTGGATCAGCTCTTCAGGCGACATCGTTTCCAACCCTTTGAGCATATCCTCAAGGGCATTGCCGACGCTTTGGATGGCTTTGGTGCGATCCCGCTGCGCGCCGCCTTCTGGTTCAGAGATGATACGGTCGATCACCCCGAGGGACTTCAGATCCTGCGCGGTCAGGCGCAACGCCTCGGCGGCCTCGCGCATTTTCTCTGCGTCCTTCCAGAGGATCGAAGCACAGCCTTCGGGCGAGATGACGGAGTAAATCGAATGCTCCAGCATTGCGATCCGGTTTGCTGTTGCAAACGCGACCGCGCCGCCGGATCCACCTTCGCCGATGATGACGCTGACAAGGGGGACACGCAGGCCAAGGCACATTTGGGTTGAACGCGCGATGGCTTCGGATTGGCCGCGCTCTTCAGCGCCTTTGCCGGGAAACGC
>CAZWZG010000018.1:15236-17519 GCA_964638245.1 uncultured Rhodobacterales bacterium | reverse complement strand
AACGCGCGATGGCTTCGGATTGGCCGCGCTCTTCAGCGCCTTTGCCGGGAAACGCGCCGGGTGTGTCGACAAGCGTAACGACAGGGACACCGAATTTGCTGGCCATCCCCATCAAACGAATGGCTTTGCGGTAGCCTTCGGGTCGGGCCATGCCAAAATTGCGCTCGATCCGGCTTTCGGTGTCCGAACCTTTTTCATGGCCGATGACCATGACCGGACGGTCATTCAACCGTGCCAGGCCGCCAATCACCGCGTGATCATCGGCAAAATTCCGGTCCCCTGCGAGAGGCGTGAACTCAGTGAAAAGCCCGTCAACGTAGTCCAGGCAATGGGGACGTTCGGGGTGACGCGCGACCTGACATTTGCGCCACGGTGTGAGGTCCTTGTAAAGGTCGCGTAGTATGTCAGCTGCCTTTTTATCAAGCGCAGCGGCCTCTTTTTCGATGTCCATTTCTTCGTTCGAGCGCGCCATCGCGCGAAGCTCTTCCGCCTTGCCTTCAATCTCGGCCAGCGGTTTCTCGAAATCCAGATAATGCGCCATGGAGGCCCCTTCGCGTGATTGGCCTCTTATATGCCTACGCGGGCAGGAGCGTGCAAGGCTCGACCAAAGGTCGCTCTCTAGCCCGCCGTAATCATGAAGAGGCGCGCAGGAATTGCAATATTGCCGTCCGTCTCGAAAGGTCTGAAGGTCTCGATCAGGTTGGCGTGGATCGTGGCGCGATCTTCATCGCTGGCCTCCTTGTCGCGCATGATCGAGGCCACCGGGCCGATCCGCATCGCGAGTGAGGCGGTTCCTTCCGCCCCGCCTTCAGGGACAAGGTCAATCGTGACATCTTCGACCTTAGGGTTGGGCAGGCCCGAAGCCTCAAGGATGCCCTCAAGGTAGTGTATGTCAGACAGCCCAAACGGTCCCGGGGCATTGGGTTGGGGCGGGTCCACCTGACCCAGTTTCGCCATTGCCGTACGGCTTGGAAGCGTCATCCAAGGGTTGTCTTGCCGTGGCCCCCAAACGAGGAAAACCAGCTTTCCTTCCGGAGCGAGGTTCTTTGCAAAGTTTCGAAAGGCAGCCTTTGGATCGGAAAAGAACATCACGCCAAACCGGGACGTGATGATATCAAACGGGCCTTCTGGCAACGCATCGACCTGCGCGTCACCCGTTCGAAAAGAAACATGGGGCGTGTGTTCCGCGCGCTGCTGTGCCCGGGCAATCATCACATCGGAGATATCCAGCCCGAGAACCGCGCCATCCGGTCCCACGGCATCGCCAAAAGCAAGGCTAACTGCGCCCGTGCCGCATCCGATATCCAGGACGCGATGACCTGGTTGCGGTTCGGCCGTTTCCAGAAGGGCGGTGACAAGATTGGCCATAGAGGCGTCCATCGGCTTCTGGTCGATGACCCATTGCTTGCCCGGATCGCTTGACCAGAAGTCCTGCTCAGCATCGTTTGCAATCATGTCCAAGCTCTCCTGAATCCTCGGGAAAGCTAAGCGCGCTGGGCTCGATCGGGTCAAGCGTTCAGATCGTGTTTTGGTTGGGAACCCGGTGAGGTGCCTAGTCTGCGGCGGCGATCCGCTCTGCCTGGCCGACGATGACCTTGGCTTGCCGGATCGACGCCAGATCGACCAGCCGCCCTTTGTACACCGCAGCTCCGGCCCCGGATTTCTCGGCCTCTTCCATCGCCGCAAGAATCTCGCGCGCTTCGGTGACGGCCGCATCCGACGGTGTGAACACCTCATTGGCCAAAGCCACCTGTTTGGGATGGATCGCCCATTTGCCGACCATGCCCAGCGTCGCCGAACGCAGCGCCTGCGCGCGAAATCCTTCGTCGTCCGAAAAATCTCCAAACGGGCCGTCCACGGGCAAAACCCCGTGGGTCCGGCACGCGGCCACGATGGCTGTCTGTGCCCAGTGCCACGGATCAGACCAATATTTCTGGCCCTCGCGGTGCATGTAGTAGTTTTCCTGGGTCCCGCCGATGCCCGTCGTCTGCATACCCATCGAGGCTGCGAAATCGGCTGCACCAAGGCTCATCGCTTGCAAACGTGGTGAGGACGCCGCGATTTCCTCGACATGTGCAATACCCGCCGCCGTCTCGATGATCACCTCGAGCGAGATGCGTTTTTTGCGCCCCTTGGCCGCTTCAATTCCGCTCACAAGCGCGTCGACAGCATAGACGTCTGCAGCACAGCCGACTTTCGGGATCATGATCTGGTCGATCCGTTCCGAACCCTGCTCCAGCAGGTCCACAACATCACGATACCAGTAGGGCGTATCGAGCCCGT
>CAZWZG010000018.1:0-15136 GCA_964638245.1 uncultured Rhodobacterales bacterium | reverse complement strand
CCCTGCTCCAGCAGGTCCACAACATCACGATACCAGTAGGGCGTATCGAGCCCGTTGATCCGTACGGAAACGGTCTTGGAGCCGAAATCAATCTCGTGGCTGGCCTGAATGATATTGGCGCGCGCTGTGTCCTTGTCCGTGGGCGAAACCGAGTCTTCAAGGTCCAGGTTCAGGACATCTGCCGCCGATCCCGCCATCTTTTCAAACAAGGCCGTCCGAGAACCCGGTCCAAACAGCTGACAGCGATTCGGACGATCCGGGGCGGCGGGCTGGACTTGAAAGCTCATGAATTCGGTCTCGCACGATTATTTCAACATGGTCGCCGCTCCGATTATTATATTGCGCTGCAGCGCACAAGTGATTTTGCGCTCGCAGCATTCTTCGGAACACATGTTTCCCATCGTGAGCACCAGTGACTCAGCCGGGTCCCGAACCAGCCTAGGTCCGTCGCTTTTGACCTGCCGGCATGTCATGGACCAAGATAGGAAGAGAAAAAGAGGAAATTTCAATGATCCAGACGCCTTATCTTCTGTTCCTCGGCGATGCGCCGGACCAACTCGCCGCAAAGGTTGCACAGGGTATTACCGACTGGCGGCCCGAAAATGCTACTGGTCAGTTTCGCCTGCCAGGATGCGGCGCCGACATGGGCTTAAAGGATATGACTCTCGATGAGGGGCTCGCAGCGGGTGCGAAAACGCTGGTCATTGGTGTGGCCAACCGTGGTGGCCACATCAGCGAAGCTTGGATCGAAGTGCTCGTAGAGGCCTTGAAGAAAGGCTACGACCTCGCCGCTGGGCTTCACAACCTGCTGCGCAATGAAGACGCGCTTAAGGCCGCAGCAGCGGTCAACGGGCGCACGCTTCATGACGTCCGTATTCCGACCGTCGCCTACCCGATTGCGAACGGCAAGAAACGCTCAGGCAAACGCGTGCTGGCCATCGGCACCGATTGCTCTTGCGGCAAGATGTATACGGCGTTGTCCGTGGACGCCGAAATGCGCAATCGCGGCATGAAATCCACGTTCCGACCCACAGGTCAGACCGGCATCCTGATCACCGGCGGCGGTGTTCCGCTGGATGCCGTGATTGCCGACTTTATGGCGGGCGCGGTCGAATATCTTACGCCGGACAATGACCCCGATCACTGGGATCACATCGAGGGGCAGGGGAGCTTGTATCACGCCTCCTATTCCGGCGTGACGATGGCGTTGATCCATGGCGGGCAACCCGATGCGCTTATCCTGTGCCATGAACCGACGCGGACCCATATGCGCGGCTTGCCGGACTATAAGCTCCCATCGCTGGAACAGCTCCGCGACACGGCGCTGCCTCTGGCGCGCATCGTGAACCCTGCCTGTCAGGTCGTGGGCGTTTCCGTGAACACTAAGGCCCTGGGCGAAGAAGAGGCGCAAAGCCTGTTGGCCGAGACCGAAAAGCGGATTGGATTGCCGGCCACGGACCCCTATCGCTTTGGCGCGGGCAAGCTGGTCGACGCGCTCGCCGCGATATGATCGAGGTCAGCACGGACGCCTTCCGATTTGCCGAGGTGTTCACGATCAGCCGTGGCTCGCGGACGCAAGCTAACGTTGTCACAGTCCGGGTGACGCGCAACGGCGTGACCGGCTGGGGCGAATGCGTGCCCTACGCGCGCTATGGCGAGACGGTCGAAAGCGTGTCCGAGCAGATTGCGGCGCTTCCCGCGGACATCAGCCGCGCTGATCTGCAAGACGCGATGGCGTCCGGCGCGGCGCGAAACGCTGTCGATTGCGCGCTTTGGGATCTGGAGGCGAAGACGGCCGGAAAGCGCGTCTGGCAGCTTCTGGGTCTTGCTCAGCCGGGCCCGGAAATCACCGCCTTCACCCTGTCGCTGGCAGAGCCGGAGGTGTTGGAGACCAAAGCGCGCGAAAACGCCCACCGCCCCTTGTTGAAGATCAAGCTGGGAACGCCGGACGACATGCCTCGGCTCGAAGCCGTTCGCCGGGGCGCCCCGGGGTCGCGTATCGTTGTTGATGCCAACGAAGGCTGGTCGGCCGAGGTTTATTCGGACCTTGCACCCCATCTTCTTCGGCTTGGTGTCGCCATGGTTGAGCAACCCTTGCCTGCTGGCGACGACGGTTCCCTGATCGGGATAGAACGGCCGATCCCCGTTTGTGCCGATGAGTCCGCCCATGACCGTGCAACGATGGGTGATCTCAAAGGCAAATACGACATGATCAACATCAAGCTCGACAAGACCGGTGGCCTGACCGAGGCATTGGCCCTCAAGCAGGCTGCGATCGCGGAAGGCTACGGGATCATGACCGGCTGCATGATGGGATCCTCCCTTGCGATGGCGCCCGCAACTTTGGTCGCACAGGGTTGCGCGATCACGGACCTTGACGCACCGCTGCTTCTGGCTGAAGACCGTCCTCATCCACTTTTCTATGACGAGGCTGGCGTCCATCCGCCAGAGGCTGATTTATGGGGTTAGACACCCGATGGGAGGTCCTTGAGACCGTCCTTTTGTCCGACAACTGGGCCACCCTGAAAAAGACGAAGCTGCGCCTGACGTTTGCTGATGGCACCACGTCCGACCAATGGCGCGAGACCTATGACCGAGGCGACGGCGCGGCGATCCTGCCTTATGATCCCGAACGTGGCCATGTTCTGCTTGGGCGTCAGTTCCGCTGGCCTGCGGCCTATAATCAAGAGGCAGACCCCTATCTGATCGAGGTCGCCGCGGGGCTGCTTGATGACGAAGACCCCGAGACACGGATTAAGGGCGAGGTGGAAGAAGAGTTGGGGCTGACGCTTGAAGATCCGACGTTCCTGTTCCGCCTCTACATGTCGCCTGGGTCTGTGACCGAAGTCCTGCATTTCTTCGCTGCGCCCTATCAATCCAAGGACGCCGACGCGATGCTTGGTGGTCTGAAAGAAGAGGGCGAAGAGATCGAGGTGATCGATCTTCCATTGAAGAACGCGCTCAAGATGATTGAAACGGGCGAGATCCGTGACGCCAAAACGGTCATCCTTCTCCAGCACGCAGCGCTGCGTCTTATGCCGGACCATGCCGCATGACCGACTGCGCGGTGTTCTATGACTGCGAGTTTCTGACCGCACCGGGCGCGCCGCAACGCTTCTGGTGCGGCCCCAACGATCCCGATCCAGTGATCTTTCAGGTCGGCGCAGTGCGCATCGGTTTAGAGCCGCCCTTCGACGAACTCGAGCGGTTCGAGGTTCTGGTACAACCCAAGGACCGCAGCGGCGTGCCCGTCGCGCTGCACCCGCTCGCTGAAAAACTGACCGGGGTAACCAATGCGCGGCTGGCTGCCGAGGGCGGAAGCCTTGCGGAGGGGCTTGACGCCTTTGCGCAGTTTGTTGGCGACGATGCGATTTGGTCCTGGGGCAAGGACGAATTCAACATGATGGCGATCAGCGCCTATGTCGAAGGCCTAGTGCCGCCAATACCCGCGCATCGCTTCGGCAATGCCACACGGCTTTTCCTGCACGCGGGATTGCCGTTGGAAGAGGTGCAGTCCTTGCGCAGCAACACGATGGCCACGCATTTCGGTATCGAGGTTCCGGATGCGCGCGGTCACGACGCGCTGGGCGATGCCCGCATGGTCACGGCTGTCGTTGTGCACCTGATGTCCACGGTTCGACTGGATCCGACCGTTCTGAAACACCCGACCGCCCCGGTTCCGGCTTGACGCCGCGACCAAGGCTGGCAAGGAAGAAACCAACGAATAAAGGAGACCGCCCATGAGCCGCATCGTCTATGTGAACGGAGACTACGTGCCCGAAGAAGAGGCCAAGATCTCGGTCTTTGATCGCGGGTTCCTTTTTGCGGATGGCGTCTACGAGGTGACCAGCGTCCTCGACGGCAAGCTGATTGATTTCGAAGGTCATGCGAAACGGCTGGAGCGGTCGTTGAACGAGCTGGACATGCCCGCTCCGGATGTTGACCTGCTAGAGATCCATCGGGAGCTCGTGGCGCGCAACGGCATCGAGGAAGGGTTGGTGTATTTGCAAGTCACCCGTGGCGCGGCGGATCGCGATTTTGCCTATCCCGGTGCCGACGTCCAGCCGAGCCTTGTCCTTTTCACACAAGCCAAGCCGGGCCTTGCCGATAGCCCGAAGGCCAAGGAAGGCATGAAGGTCATCTCGATTGACGACCTGCGTTGGGGGCGCCGCGACATCAAGACGGTTCAACTGCTTTATCCGTCCATGGGCAAGATGGCCGCAAAGGCCGCAGGGGCCGATGATGCCTGGATGATCGAGGACGGGTTTGTGACCGAGGGCACCTCCAACAATGCCTACATCGTCAAAAACGGAAAGATCATCACACGGCATCTGGGCAACGAGATTTTGCACGGGATCACCCGCGCTGCGGTGTTGCGTTTTGCGCGCGAAGCGCAAATGGAAGTCGAAGAACGGTCCTTCACGCTCGACGAGGCCAAGGATGCCGATGAGGCGTTCATCACGTCTGCCTCGACCTTCGTGATGCCAGTGGTCGAAATTGACGGCGAAGCCATTGGCGAAGGCACGCCAGGTCCCGTCGCCGCGCGGCTTCGGGAAATTTACCTGGACGAGAGCCGGAAAGTGGCTTTCTGAGATCGTCTGGGGGGCCAGCCCCCCAGACCCCCCGGGATACTTCAGGACCTTTGGAGATCAGGCCACAATTCTGAGGGCCAGATAGGGTGCTAGGTTGAAGACGAGAACGAGTGTCTTGTAGCGCGACAGGTAATCGAAATACGCACTTCTGACGTCGACCTCGGCCATATCAAACATTGAGGAATGAATGCGCGCGGCCCAGTCGCGCATAATCCAAAGCATCAGAGTGGCAAACAGCAACAACCCTGTGTTCAGAACGGTCATCCATCCGAACACATGCGTCCATGTTGTCAGGTCCATGGGTCAGCTCCCTTTCTGGGCAGCCTCCGCCGCGGCAAAGGCCGCTTTTTGCTCTGGTGTGGCCTCGGTTTGATGGGCCGCCTTCCAGTCGTCATAAGGCATACCATACACGATTTCGCGCGCTGCGCCTTGATCCATCGCAATGCCTTGCTCTTCAGCGGCTTCCTTGTACCACCGGCTAAGGCAGTTTCGGCAAAAGCCTGACAGCGTCATCAGGTCGATGTTCTGGACATCGGTGCGCGCCGCTAGGTGGTCGCGCAGGCGGCGAAAGGCGGCGGCTTCTAGTTCGATACGGGTCTGGTCATCCATGGGCGTCTCCTTTGAGCTATACTTCGGCTTCGTCGAGTGCCGCTTCAAGGTGCGGGGCAAGGCGTTCTGCCCATGCTCTTTGATCGGAATCGGTGGTGATAAGGTCGTTGCGGATTTCGATCAGCGTGTGCTGGCGTCCGGGCTGGATCCCGTGGCGGTCCATCGCGTCGCCTGCAAGTGACCCCGTGTAGGGTTCGTTGTCCCCAACGATCAGGTCGCAGTCTTCGCGCAAAAGGCGGAGGAGCGGATCCGACAGGCGTCGATCGCTTGCTGACAGGATGCCGATTTGCCAGGGCCGGTGGGCGCGCCCTTTGAACTGCGGTGTGAAGGAATGGATCGACACGATCGCTTCGGGCGCGCGACTTGCGGTCAGCGCGTCAATCGCTCCGTGATAGGGACGGTAGTAGGCGTCAAGGCGACGCTCCACCTCGATGGCGTCAACGTCGCGGTTCCTTGGAATGATCGTGCCGTCATAGAGCTTCATGACAAGCGTTGGATCCAGCTCGCCTCGATTCGGATCGATGACGAGGCGGGAAAAGTTCGAAAGCACGGCAGGTGAGCCCAAAAGCTCTGCCAGATAACGGGTAACACCCGCCGCGCCCGGATCAAAGGCGATATGGCGCGCCATATCTTCAAGTGCGAGGCCAAGGTTCCCGCCAAGATCTTCGGGCACGCGGTTTGAGGCATGATCACATGTCACAATCCACCGCCCCGGCCTGTCGGCGCCAAGGACGAAGAAGGGGGGCTCTGTCATGGAACTGTCGCGGGCCATCGGCACGTTCTAGCGAGGTAATCAACGCTGCGCCAGTTGCAGAAACCTGTAAACTGCGACATAGGTATTCGCGCAAGTGTTAGCGCCCAAAGTGCCGTCCGTCAGAAGGGGAAAATCAGTGCGACGCCAGAGAAACGTAAAGATCGTGGCGACGCTTGGTCCAGCGTCCAACGACTATGAAACCATCAAAGCGTTGTTTGAAGCCGGGGCAGACGTCTTTCGCCTGAACATGAGCCATGGCGATCACGAAGAGATCGGCGCGCGCCACAAGATCATTCGCCAGATCGAAGAAGATCTGGGGCGCCCGATCGCGATTTTAGCGGACCTTCAGGGACCCAAGCTGCGCGTCGGCACGTTTGCCAACGAATCTGAAGAGCTTGAAGAAGGCGCGATGTTCCGGTTGGACCTGGATCGGAAGGAAGGCGATGCGACGCGCGTTTGCCTGCCACACAAAGAGATTTTCGAAGCACTGGAACCCGGCGCAAGCCTTCTGGTGAATGATGGCAAGATCCGCCTGAAAGTTGAGGATTGCGGGTCCGACTACGCCAATTGCTCGGTCGTGGTCGGCGGGACGATTTCGAACCGTAAGGGCGTGAATGTACCCGACGTTGTGCTGCCGGTCGCCGCGCTCAGCGAAAAGGACAAAAAAGACCTCGAGTTCGTATGTCGAATTGGCGTCGACTGGTTGGCGCTGAGCTTTGTGCAGCGCCCTGCGGATGTTGGCGAAGCGCGGGCACTGGCGCAGGGACGGGCGAAGATCCTGTCCAAGATTGAAAAACCAGCCGCTGTGAAGGCCTTTGACGACATTCTGGCGATCTCGGATGGGATCATGGTGGCGCGTGGTGACCTGGGTGTCGAACTGCCGGTTCAAAACGTACCACCGATCCAGAAGCGTCTTGTTCGCAAGTGTCGCGCGGCTGCAAAGCCTGTGATCGTGGCGACGCAAATGCTTGAATCGATGATCGAAAGCCCTGTGCCAACGCGCGCCGAAGTGTCGGATGTTGCGGCGGCGATCTATGAAGGCACCGATGCAGTGATGCTTTCAGCGGAGTCTGCTGCCGGGAGCTATCCTATCGAAGCGGTCAAGACGATGAATGCCGTCGCTGAAGAGGTTGAAGCCGATCCGACCTATCGCGACGTAATCGAGGCAAGCCGCTCGGGTGCGAAGGCCACCGTGGCAGATGGCATTGTTTCGGCCGCGCGCGAGATTGCGGAAACCACGAATGTCGCGGCGATCTGCTGTTTCACACAAAGCGGGACAACAGCACTGCTTGTGTCGCGTGAACGTCCGCGCGTACCCGTGATTGCCTTGACCACCGAAATGCCCGCCGCCCGCCAGATGTGCCTCAGCTGGGGGATGCATTGCGCGATCACGAGCGAGGTTGAGCGGTTCAAGGATGCTGTCCTGGGCGCGATCCGTGCAGCGACGACCGAGGGTTTTGCCGAACCAGACGATTTGATCGTTGTGACCGCTGGCGTGCCCTTTGGCAGATCGGGCACAACAAATATTCTTCGTGTCGCGCCGTGTCAGGAAGACTTGATTTATCGGACCGACCCCGGATAATGCCCCTATTCGGGTGAGAAGACGCTGCTTGGGGGCATTTTAAAGGTGGCCCAATGTTGGACGCAGACGCGATACTCGTAATCGGAATTGTCATCGGTGCGCTGGCGATTCCCTCCGTTATTTCAGCCTTTTCCAGCGGAAATCCTCCGACGCTTGCAGGCGTTTTCCTGTTCCTTGGGTCGATTCTGGTGGTTGTGGCGTTCAACATGACACCGGGGGGCTATTCTTTCGGCGAAATTCCGGGCCTCTTCGTTTCCGTCATACGCGGCGTCGCCAGCTAGGCGCTGATACCGAATAGGGTCCTCGAACAGGCGTTTTCCTCTTGCCAGACAGGGGGTCGGCGCGTATACGGCGCGCTCAGCCGCGGGACCGGCTCAAAACGGCATTGCCTCATCCCGCGCGAAAACTTCGGACTAGAGGAGTTCAAAATGCCGAAGATGAAGACGAAGTCGAGCGCCAAGAAGCGCTTCAAAGTGACGGGTACTGGCAAGGTCATGGCGGCCCAGGCCGGTAAGCGCCACGGCATGATCAAGCGGACAAACAAGTTTCTCCGTAACGCACGCGGAACGACCGTGCTTTCTGAACCAGATCAGAAGCTCGCGAAGTCCTACATGCCCTATTCGAATCGCTGACGGAGGACCGACCAGATGTCACGCACCAAAGGCGGCACCGTCACCCACGCCCGGCACAAGAAGGTCATCACGGCCGAACAAGGCTACTATCGCCGCCGGAAAAGTAACTTTAAGACCGCCACGCAGGCTGTCGACAAGGCCAACCAGTACGCCACGCGCGACCGTAAGGCGCGCAAGCGTACGTTCCGCGCGCTATGGATCCAGCGGATTAACGCGGCTGTGCGCGCCCATGACGAAGCGCTGACCTACTCGCGCTTTATCAATGGACTCGCGAAGGCAGAGATTGAAGTGGACCGTAAGGTTCTGGCCGATCTCGCCGTGCATGAGCCCGAAGCGTTCGGCGCGATCGTGGAAAAGGCGAAAGCTGCGCTGGCCTAAGCCACGAAGAATACAAAGCAAAAGGCCCGCCATCTGGCGGGCCTTTTTCGTTTGTCTCAGGCTAGTGTGTCGAAAAGCGTGAAGATCGCGATCAGGGTCAGGAAAACCAAGATCACCGATCGCAAGTCCAAGAGGGTCGTGCGACGGAACAAAATTGCTCCGGTCCAGACGCCCAGCAGGATCGCCGGGCTTGCCAAGGCGGCGTAGAACGCCGCCTCAGCAGTCAAAAGGCCGAAGAACCAGAAACTGGTCACCGAAAGCGCGATGATTCCGCCTGACAGGGCGCTGATATTGGCGCGCGTTACAGAGCTGCTATCACCGCGCGCTATCATGGCCGTCGCAAAAAGAGGCCCGGCGATACCGCTCATCCCTTGCGTCGTGCCCGAAATGGCGCCGAACAGATACGTGATCCCGGGCGAGATCAGGCGAACCACACGCTTTTGCTGCCACATGATGCCCACCGAGATCAGCACGAACACCGACATGAAGATTTTGACGGCATCCGGATTCACGACCGTCAGAAGCAGCGCTCCAACTGGCACGAACAGCGCGAACATGCACAGCATGGGCAGCACCGTTTTTCGCTTGGCTTCGCGAAGGGCCACGCTCAAGAGCCCCAGTGAGACGGGAATCTCGATCAGGACTTCGATCACAACGGCTTGCGCCGGGCCGTACAGAACGGCAAGCGCGGGCACGCATAGCAAGGCTGAGCCAAATCCGGTGAAGCCGCGAATGATCCCTGCCAGATAGACAATGACCATCATGGCTGCGAAACGCGCATCCAGAGCGACGTCAAAGCCGTAAATCGTGGTGAGAGAACCCAAGGGTTGATCCAGACGTTTCCCGTGCCTTTGAAAACCTATGAAACGGTTTGCGCCTTTGGTCCAGCGTTGTGCACGCAAGCGGGAACGAGCCGTACCAACCTGCTCTGTTGCATTGAATTTCCGGACGATCTTGCTACCGTTCCCGCTGATCAGGACATCAGGGGGATCTTCATGAAGACCGCACTTCTCGCCACAGCCGCCATTTTTGCCGCTTCAACAGCGATCGCCGGAGGCCACTGTGCCGCGGGCAAAACGCTGACTGAAGGCAAGCTGACCATCGCCACCGGCAACCCGGCCTACTATCCGTGGGTGATGGACAACGATCCGTCCTCGGGCGCGGGTTTCGAGGCTGCGGTCGCCTATGCCGTCGCTGACGCAATGGGCTTTCAGTACGAAGATGTCGTCTGGACCTCCGCCAGCTTTGATCAGTCGATCCAGCCCGGCGCCAAGAACTTCGACTTCAACCTTCAGCAATTTTCGATCACCGAGGCGCGTGAAGAAGTCGTCGATTTTTCCGACCCTTATTATTCCTCCGCCATGGCCGTCCTGACCCGGAAACCCGTGGTCGATGCCGGAGCGGAAGCCACGATCGAAAGCCTGAAGGGCCTGAAATGGGGCGTCGTCGCCTCGACAACCGCGCTTCCCGTGGTGATGAACCTCATCGGCCCCGACAGCGATCCGCTGCTTTACGATGACAACACCAACGTCGTTGAAGCCATGAAGGCCAACCAGATCGACGCCGCGCTCTTTGACCTGCCGACAGCGCTGTTCCTATCCGCCGTCACACTCGACGATGGGGCGATCCTTGGCCAGTTTCCAGCGGATCGCGCCGAGAACCCTGATCAGTTCGGCCTGCTCATGGAAGAAGGTAACCCGATCAAGGAGTGCGTGAACGAGGCGTTGGCCGAGCTGACCGCCAGCGGCACGCTCGCCGCGATCGAGGCCGAATGGCTGCAGGAAACCACCGGCGTTCCGGTCATCGAATAACGTGACCGCACCGACCCGGCGCGAAGCCTACGAAGACGCTCTCCGCCGCCGTTCCTTGACGGTTGCGGGGGCGTCCACGGCGGGCGTTCTGATCCTGATCTATGTCCTGATCCCGCTCGCCCCCGGTTGGGAGGCGGTGAAAAAGTCGTTCTTCGACTGGGACATCCTGACCGACACGTTTCCGGGCCTTCTTGAAGCGTTCCTTTTGGACGTCGCCATCTTCGCATGGTCCGCCCCGATGATCGCGGTTCTCGGGTTGGCCGTGGCCCTAGCCCGCGACGTTCGCTCGCCCGCGCTGTTCCCGGTCAAGCTGTTCGCAATCATTTACACGGACGTCTTCCGGGGCATCCCGGTCGTCCTAACCATCTTCCTGATCGGCTTTGGCGTGCCAGGCCTCGGCCTGCCGCGCCCATGGAATTCGCCCTACATCTGGGGCACCGTCGCGCTGGTTCTGACCTATTCAGCCTATGTTGCCGAGATCTTCCGCTCTGGCATCGAAAGCGTCCACGACAGTCAGCGTGCCGCCGCCCGATCGCTCGGTCTCAAACATGCGGACGTCATGCGGTACGTCGTGCTCCCCCAAGCGATCCGCCGCGTCGTGCCCGCCAACATGAACATGTTCGTGGCCCTGCAAAAGGACGTTGCGCTCCTCAGCTTTATCGGTCCGGTCGAAATCCTGCGCCAAGCGGGCGTCTACAAATCGTTGCTTGCGAACTTCACACCCTATGTCGGGGCCGCCATCATCTTCCTCTGCATCACCATTCCGGCGACCCGCTATGCCGACTACCTGCTCGCCAGACAGCGGCGCGAACGCTCATGAAGCTGCGCCTGCAAGACGTCCGCAAATCCTTCGGTGAACGCACCGTCATCGACGGGCTTTCGCTTGACGTAAAAGAGGGGGAGCTGGTCTGTCTCATCGGCTCTTCGGGCTCGGGCAAGTCCACGCTTCTGCGCTGCATCAACCTTCTGGAGCCCATCGACGACGGGGCAATTTTTCTGGAAGGCGAAGACATCGCCACCCCCGGCCTCGATCCCGAGCCCATCCACCAACGGATCGGCATCGTCTTTCAGAGCTTCAACCTCTTCCCCCACATGACGGCGGCGCAAAACGTCGAGCTTGCCCCCCGCCGCGTGCAAGGACGCACCGACACCGCCGACGAGATCGGCGCGCTCTTTGAACGCTTCGGTCTCGCCGATCATATGGGCAAATACCCTGACCAGTTGTCCGGCGGTCAGCAACAGCGCGTTGCGATCATCCGTGCCTTGGCACTCTGCCCCGAGATCATGCTTTTCGACGAGGTCACTTCAGCGCTGGATCCAGAGCTGCGCGGCGAAGTCCTTCAGGTCCTGCTGCAACTGCGCGCCGAAGGCATGACCATGATCCTCGCCACCCACGAGATGGCCTTCGCCGAGAAAGCCGCCGACCGCGTGTGCATGCTCGATCAAGGCCGTATCATTGAACAAGGCCCCCCGGCCCAGATCCTCCATGACCCCCAAACCGAGCGTCTCCGCACCTTTCTGCGCCTGACGGAACTGCCCGTGTAAGGCGTTTGGCAAGACCTTTGTGGCACGACGCCGCGAAGGAGGACGTCATGGCACGCATCAGCGAACTGCACTACTCGAACGCCTATGCCAAAAGCTCTGGCATCGACGAATTTCTCGAGGTCGCGCTCGAACCGGGTCAGGACCCGGCGGATTTTCAGGTCGCTTTTTATCAGCACACCGGCGAGGTCGGCAAAGTCATCTCGCTGGATGACCCCGGCGTCACCACGACAGTCGACGCACAAACCGGCGAAACGGTGCTGCAGATCTCTTCGGATGTGTTCAACACGTTCCTGACCGACCCCGACGGCGGTGGCTCCAACAACTATGAAGCTTTCGCTCTTGTCGATCAGACCGCGGGTGAGACGATCGATTTCTATGACATCGGTGGTGGCACGAAGAATATCGAAGCCAAAGACGGACCGGCTGCGGGCGAAGTGTCCGAAAACATCCCGACGCCAACCAACGCCAACAAGGCCGACTACTCGATCCAGTTCAACAAGGAGGATGGGGGCGAGGTCAGCTACAATGCCATCTCAGAGGGCGACAGCGGGTTCGTCTGCTTCTGTGAAGGCAGTGTTATCGCGACCCCGGACGGACCAAAACGGGTCGAGACCTTAGTGCGAGGGGATAAGGTCACGACCAAGGATCATGGCGCACAACCGCTTCTTTGGGTGGGGCAGGAAACAGTTGTGGCCACGCAAAACAAAGCTCCGGTTCAATTCGCGGCCTGTGCTGGCCACGCCCCACTGCGCGTTTCGCAACAGCACCGAATTCTGGTGTCTCACCCCGCGCTTGCGCTGACCCATGATACCCATGAAGGGTTCGTTGCTGCGCGTCACATGGTCGATGGCAAATCCGTGCGACTGGCTCCGCATACAACTACGACTTACGTCCACCTTGCGTTTGCAAGGCATGAGATTGTCTCGGCCAACGGGCGTTGGTGCGAAAGCCTTTTCGTTGGTCCTGAGACGCTTCGACGTCTGCCACCAATCCTGCGGGCAGAGGTGCTTGCCGCTCTGAAGACGCGTCACTTGGAAACGGCCCGCCCGGTCATTTCCGCGCGCGAATGGGCAGCACTGTCCGACCTCGCGGTTGCGTAGTGGTGCGCTTGCGGCACCGTCGTCGCACAACACCCGTTGCACCATTCCCCCAATCCCGCTAGCACACCCCGGCAGGAAATAAGGGCCGGACCCCGTGGAAGACCTACGTCAGAAATACATCGACGCTATTGCCAACGCTGCCGATGAGGCCGCCATCGAAGACGTGCGCCTCGCGGCTCTAGGCAAGAAGGGCGAGGTCTCGCTGAAAATGCGCGAGCTGGGTAAGATGACGCCCGAGGAGCGCCAGGTCGCCGGCCCTGCGCTGAACGCTCTCAAAAATGAAATCGACGCCGCGTTGAAGGCCAAGAAATCCGCGCTGGCCGATGCCGCATTGGATGCCCGCCTGGCCGATGAATGGCTCGACGTGACGCTGCCCGGTCGTCAGCGCCGTCAGGGTACGATTCACCCCGTCAGCCAAGTCGCCGAGGAAATCACCGCGATTTTCGCTGATATGGGCTTTGCCGTTGCCGAAGGCCCTCAGATTGAGAGCGACTGGTACAACTTCGATGCGCTGAACATGCCCGATTACCACTCGGCGCGCACCGAGATGGACACATTCTACATGGCGCGCGAAGAGGGCGACAATCGCCCGCCGCATGTCCTGCGCACGCACACGTCACCCGTGCAAATCCGTTCGATGGAAAAACAAGGCGCGCCGATCCGCATCATCGCGCCGGGCCGCGTTTACCGCGCAGATTACGACCAGACGCACACCCCGATGTTCCACCAGATTGAGGGTCTTGCCATTGACCGCGACATCTCGATGGCAAACCTCAAATGGGTGCTGGAAGAGTTCGCAGCCGCCTTTTTCGAGGTCGACCAAATCGAGGTGCGCTTCCGCGCCTCCCATTTCCCGTTCACGGAACCTTCAGCAGAGATCGACTTCCGTTGCTCGTGGGAAGACGGCACGCTGAAATTGGGTGAAGGCGACGACTGGCTCGAGGCCGGTGGGTCCGGCATGGTGCATCCGAACGTTCTGAAATCCGCGGGTGTGGATCCGAACGAATGGCAGGGCTTTGCCTTTGGCCTTGGGATCGACCGTTTGGCGATGCTGAAATACGGCATCCCCGATCTGCGCGCGTTCTTCGAAAGCGACCTGCGTTGGTTGCGCCACTATGGCTTTGTGCCGCTAGAGGTGCCGACGCTGCATGGTGGGCTCAGCCGCTAAACGGCGCCGCGCCCGAACCACCCCCTACAGTATCCGGACGCGGCGCTTGCTCCTCTAAAGGTCCGGGTATTGCGCCTCGGGTACCTTGAGGAACACCGTCGTTCCGGCAGCGGTCCCGCGACCCCGCCGGAAGCAATCCAGTCGATCATTTGTGGGTTGGCCGATCCGCTCAGGGCAGAACGTCTTCAGGGCGCTCAGGAACTGCACCTGATAAATTGGGGAATTGTCTTCGGGGTCCTCTGGCTTGGTCACGCCATAAAACGCGACCGCTGCCATCAGAAACCCCGCCGCGGCGAACCGCGTAAGGCTTTCACTATCCATCACTCAAACCACAACACTGGTTACACAACGATCCCGGGCTAGGAATGAATTGCGGCTAAATCTGGGCACGGGCTTGGAAACTTGCAACTTATTGAAAAGTTTACATAACGCACGCCAGAGCGGTGCCGCGTTGTCAGAACAATCGTCAGAAATCCCGGAAACTGTGCAGTTTCGGGCGTGGCCAAGGTTAACGCAGTGGTGGCAGAGGCTTCCCTTCCTTGCGTGGCTGCGCTAGGTCAGCGCTCGACAAAATTGACGGGCAAATCCCATGAAATTCACGCTCTCCTGGCTGAAGACGCATCTGGACACGGACGCCTCGGTGGATGACATCGCCGATACGCTGACCGATCTCGGGCTCGAGATCGAAGAGGTCATCAACCCTGTGGATTCATTGGCCGCCTTTACCATCGGCAAGGTGGTGAGGGCTGAAAAGCACCCCGATGCCGACCGTTTGCGCGTCTGTCAGGTCGCGACGGACCAGGGCGAGAAACAGATTATCTGTGGCGCGCCCAATGCGCGCGAAGGCATCACCGTCGTGATCGCCCATCCCGGGACCTATGTTCCAGGGATCGACACCACCATCCAGGTCGGCAAGATCCGCGGCGTCGAAAGCCATGGCATGATGTGTTCCGAGCGCGAGATGG
>CAZWZG010000017.1:9098-31630 GCA_964638245.1 uncultured Rhodobacterales bacterium | reverse complement strand
GCGGCAGCTATGCGCCATTGCAGTACCTTGTATTGATCATTCAAATGGCAACTTTGTCCCGCAGACCTGACCTTCCATGAATCCTCGACTGTCGGTCTGCAGCGAATGTCAGCTTTGGCGGGCCGCGCTCCAGCATCGAACAAGGTAGGTGAATGTCGGCTATGGGCCGTTTGTGAAGGTCGTAGGGGCGCACTTGCCTAACGCTGCTGTTCTGCATCAGAGGTCGGCAATGAGCCCAAACCTACCGGGCGCAGAAAGTTGAGCCATCGAAGATTATGGAGCGTCGCGAAAACATTTGCATTGCTTCCAGCACACAGGCCGAGGTGCATGGCGAACACGCCCGGTTTTTCAACGTAATGCCTGAATTTCGATGCTCCAAAGCGCACAACCAGCGCTGTTCCAAACCAGGTTCCAAGCGTCTGTAGGTCACTGGAATTGTGCACATCACATACGATCTCAAATGCGGAGTGATAGTTTTCAGTCCGCGTATGGTTCTTCTCTCTAAAGCGTCGCGAGGTACCTCCGCCAACCTTTCGAAGCGGTGATGTCCTCTGCTCGAACGGTTGCCCAATGCTCTACGAGGAAGCCTTTTACCGTTCGCCCATCAGCGAGTTTTACCGTACCAATGCAAAGCGGATCAGGAACTCCTGCCATGAAGCTTCCGAAGTGCTCAGATGGCATCGCCCATATTTCAAGGTCGATCGAGTGTCCTTCTGAGCAAAGCAACAACCCGGGCCTGTAAGGTGGCCCCCCTGGTAAGGCAAAGAAGCGGTATTCTGGCGCTGTTTTTGTTGCTTCCAAAAAGCGCGCGCCGCGGTCCGTCAATTGATGGTTGAGCGGCAGACCGGACATGTGGGCGCCCACGACCGCAATGGCTATTTCGCCCTTGCCCGCTGTGGCCGATTGTTTTCGCGGCGCAGGCAAAGGTGCCTGCGTGGCGCCGAGCTTTGGTCCGACCTCTTGATGCAAGTGAGCGGCCAAGGCCGCCGCCGTTCCATCCTGCCCTGAGCGCGCCAGAAGGGTTACGCTGCCAGGACGGTTGTCGGCACGGGTATCCGTCGGTACGGCGATCCCGCAGAAATCCATGAGGTTGACGAAGTTGGTATAAGTCCCAAGCAGTGAGTTCGGCGTCACAGGGTCTCTTTGCAGATCAGCCACGGAATAGAACGTCGGTATTGTTGGAACGCAGAACAAATCCAACCCGTCCATGGCCATTTCGGCCGCTCGTTTGAGCTCTGCGAGCTTGTACATCCCCCGGAACGCATCGGCAGCGGAAAATTTGTCCGCCGCACCAACGATCGTGCGGGTAACAGGATGGATTGCCTCGGGCGCCTCACGCATCATCTCTTCGATGACGGCCATGCGCTCGGCAACCCAGGCGCCCTCGTAAAGCATTGCGGCGACGTCGTAAAATGGCGTGAAATCCAACTCGACGATCTTGGCACCTCCGGCTTTCAGCCGTTCAACTGTTTCCGAAAAGGAGGCCGCCTGAACGGCGTCTCCGAAGAACTCGATGCTTGCGGCATCGGGGATGCCGATCGTTGGTTCGGGGGGCGGAGCGCCAAGCGGGTTCACTGCGATTTCGCGCGAATAGGCGTCGGCGGGATCATACCCTGATGCCGCTTCAAAGGCCCTCCATGCGTCTGGCACTGTAAGGGCAAAGATCGAAATCGTATCGAGCGTTCGACAGGCGGGGACAACACCCTGCGCCGATAACGCACCCAGAGTCGGTTTGAGGCCGACGATATTGTTAAGGGCCGCGGGCACGCGGCCCGATCCTGCGGTGTCGGTTCCAAGGGCGAACGTCACGATGCCAAGCGCGACAGCGACGGCCGACCCGGACGACGAGCCGCCCGGTACGATGTCGGGATCGATTGCGTTGCGGGGAACGGGATACGGGGTGCGAACGCCGACCAGTCCGGTTGCGAACTGATCAAGGTTGGTCTTGCCCAAAGGAATTGCGCCAGCCGACCTTAGGGCTGCAACGACGAAAGCATCTTCCTTGGCCTCATACGCAAAGGCCGGGCAAGCGGCGGTCGTGGGCGTACCTGCAAGGTCGATGTTGTCCTTGATTGCAAAGGGCAGACCCCAAAGCGGATACCGCTCGGGATCGAAAGGCGGCAGGGCCTTGGCCTCCGCAACAAGCGTATCTTCGCTCCGCAGATGCAGGAAGATGCCCGGATCGGCAGCCGCGTCCAGTCTGCGCAGGGCTTCGCGCACAACCCCATCGGGTGTTATGGATTCTCCATACGCCGCGTGAAGCGAGGTGACGTCGAAACTCAGATCCTTCAGGTTGCTCACGGGTTGTCCTCATCAAGAATTCTTACCGGGCGCTCCCAAGAAATCAGGATGACACAGCCGTCCTCGGACCAGACCGAGTGCGTCGTACCCTCCGGGTTCAGCACAAGGTCGCCCGTTGTGTAGGTGCCCCGCTCATCGCTTTGGCTGCCGTCCAGAACGAGAATGGTCTCCAGACCCGTGTGCAGATGGCGGGGGACCTGTGCGCCGGGCGCGTATTTCAAAAGAGCGACCGCAGGGTCCGCGCGACGCAGATGGCAAATTTCGACGCCCTCCCGGAAGGGGCCGAAGGTGGCCGATTTCCAGCCGTCCCTCAGAATGTCCGAGAAATGAGACGACATCGGGGACGTGTTATCCATTGAGGGCCATCTCGATTTGGGCTGTTGTCGCCGTCCAGCCCACAATCGCGCCTTGCGCTCGGATCATGTCCAGCGTGGCCGCTTTGAAGGCCGGGAAATAGCTTTCGGTAGCGTCCTCGGCCAACAGGCATTCAAAGCCGCGATCGTTGGCTTCGCGCATTGTCGTCTGGACGCAAACCTCGGTCGTCACACCAGCAAAGATCAGTGTCTTTGTGCCAAGCTCGGCCAGATGCTCCCCAAGGGGCGTTGCGTAGAACGCGCCTTTTCCCGGCTTGTCGAGCACCAGTTCACCCGCGATCGGCGCAAGCTTGGGGACAATCCCTGCACCCGGCTCGCCAGAGATAAGAACGCGGCCCATCGGGCCGGGGTCACCGATCCGCAGGCTGGGTGATCCGCGCTCGCGCTTGGCGGGCGGGCAGTCGGAAAGGTCGGGAGCGTGGCACTCGCGGGTGTGGATCACGGGAAGGCCAGCGTTACGCGCTGCTGCGATCAGATTCGCGGTCGTCGGCACTATGGCCTGAAGCGGCGCGACGTCGTTGCCAAGCGTGGCGCCAAAGCCGCCATCTTCGATGAAGTCGCGCTGCATGTCGATCACGATCAAGGCGGTCGTGGCCGGATCGAATGTGAGCGGAAATGGCTCTGCTGGGATCTCAACCATCAGTGGTGTCCGCCCATGCGATGTCCGATTTCGGCAAGATCAGCTTCGGCAACGGGGCGGTCATATGCAATGGCGCCTTCCGACATCACCAGCACGCGGTCGGCCAGTTCCATGATCTCGTCGAGGTCCTCGCTGATCAAAAGAACAGCCGCCCCGCCATTGCGCGCGGCCATGATACGCGCCCTGATTTCGGCAACGGCCGTGAAGTCGAGCCCAAAACAGGGGTTGGCTACGACAAGCACGTCCACGTCTCCGGTCAACTCGCGCGCAAGAACGGCGCGCTGGACGTTGCCCCCTGAAAGCGCGGAGATGGGGCTGTCGAGCGAGGCCGTTTTGACGCGAAACGCGTCCACAAGTTCGCTCGCGCGGCGTCGCATTTCGCTTGGATTGAGCCAGAAGCGGGTGCCTGACCCGTTCAGATCGAATGTTCTGAAGCCGATGTTCTCCGTGACCGTCATGCGTGGCGCACAGGCGTTGTGGAGCGGTTCTTCCGGAAGATAGCGCACGCATTTGATGCGCGCCTCGGTACGGGTGGCGCCGTATGCAGCGCCTTTGACCGTGATTTCGCCCGCTTCAACAGGCCGCTGTCCGGTGAGGATTTCCATCAACTCAACCTGGCCATTTCCCGAGATGCCGGCCAAGCCGACGATTTCACCACTGCGCACATCCAGTGAATCCAGACGGATCTCTTTGAGGCCCGACCAGTCTTTGGCCCGCACGCCCGTGGCACTGAGAACGGCGTCTCCCGTCTTTCCTGAGCGCGGGGCGGAAGTGGCCAGTTCAGCGTCGCCCATCATCATCCGTGCCATGTCTTCGCGACGAAGATCCGCGACCTTGCCCTGACCGACAAGTTCGCCCCGGCGCAGAACCGAAACCTCGTCTGCATAAGCGTCCACCTCGCGGAACTTATGGGTGATCATCAAAACGGTGATTTCACCCGCTTCACAAAGCGCGCGCACATGCCCCAAGACCTCGTCCGCCTCGTCGGGCGTCAGAACCGACGTCGGCTCATCCAGGATCAGGAAACGACGTCCGAGGTAGAGCTGTTTGAGGATCTCGAGTTTCTGCTTTTCGCCAGCGGCCAGCGTCTGGACGGGCCTGTCCAAAGGGACCGAGAACGGCATGCGGGCCATGAACTGTTCCAGCGTCGCACTTTCAGCGCGCCAATTGATCACACGGGGCGCATCCTCGCGGCTAATGACAAGGTTTTCCGCTGCGGTCAGCGAAGGTACAAGTGTGAAATGCTGGTACACCATGCCAAGACCCAGCGCATGGGCCGAGCGCGGATCGACGATGCGGGCCTCATGCCCGTCGACCAGCATTTCGCCCGACGTCGCGTGATAAAACCCCATCATGCATTTTACGAGCGTGGATTTGCCCGCGCCGTTCTCGCCCAAAAGCGCGTGAAAGCTGCCCGGCTCGATCCGCATCGAGACATTGTCCAGCGCCGTGAACGCACCAAAACGCATCGTCATGCTCAGCGTCTCAACGCCAATCGCACCGGCCTCGGTATGGCCGGGGGATGTCATACCAGCCCCGCAATCAGGGTTGTGCTGTTGGACACGGCCCCAAAGACGCCGCCCTGCATTTTTACCATGTTTATCGCGGCCGCATGATTGCCGGGATCCGTGGCCCCGCAGCAGTCCTCTAGGATCAGGCATTCAAACCCGCGGTCATTTGCTTCGCGCATCGTCGTGGACACGCAGACGTCAGTCGTGATCCCGGTCAGCACGATGTTTTCGATGCCACGCGTGCGCAGGATCAGCTCAAGATCGGTGGCACAGAACGATCCTTTGCCGGGCTTGTCGATGATGATCTCGCCGGGTTCCGGGTAAAGCTCGTCAATGATGTCCCATCCGGGTTCGCCCCGCACAAGGATCTTGCCGCATGGTCCCGCATCACCAATCCCTGCGCCGATCTGCTGCGATCGCCAGCGCTTGTTGGCCGGCAGGTCCGAAAGGTCGGGACGGTGCCCTTCGCGGGTGTGGATGATGTGATAGCCTTTCGCGCGCATCGCGCTGAGCGTGGCCTTTATGGGCTCGATCGGCGCGCGGGTCAGCGACAGGTCATAGCCCATCGCATCGACATAGCCGCCCTTGCCGCAAAAGTCGGTCTGCATGTCGATGATGATCAACGCGGTGTTTTCGGGCCTCAGATCGCCGTTATAGGGCCAGCGGTAGGGCTCTGACGCGATCGTCGCTTGGACGAAATCTTTCATTCTGCGGCCTCCTTTCGGGTCTCACCAAACAGGCGCGTCGGGGCATCAAATCCAAACCCCGTTCCATCGGTCACTTTGACCTCATCTTCCCAAGGCAGGCTGTATTGCCCGGCCGCCAGATCGGTCATGTAGGTGTAAGGGCAATCCATCGCACCGCCTTTGACAGCAACGTAGCCGCGGTGCCCGAACTGATAGATATTGTTCTCAACACCCCAGTTCGCGCGCGCCTCGCGGACCAGATCTGGGCGCACCTCGGCGGTAATGATCTCATTGGCGCGCCCGGACGTGCCATGAGCAATAATCGACCCGTCAAAATTGCAGATCATGCCCTCGCCCATGGAATCAAACGTCCCGTCGCTGCCGCACATGCAAACGCTCGCCGTGACCATCAGGTTGCAGAACGCGTTGGACTGGTTCGTAAAACGCCAGCTGTCGCGGATCGGCGCCGTATACCCTGCTGTGCGCAGCATCACTTCTGCCCCGCGATAGGCAGCTTCACGCGCCATTTCAGGGAACATACCGTCATGGCAGATGATCAGGGACATTTTTACCCCCTTGGGACCCTCGATCACGGGAATACCAAGATCGCCGGGTTCCCACGGCTCGACCGGGACCCATGGATGCAGCTTGCGATAATAAAGCTTCAGCTCCCCCGTATTGTCGATGATCAGTCCCGAGTTATAGGGCATCCCGCCGGGGTTCTTTTCCATAATCGAAAAGCAACCCCAGATGTCATGCTCGATACAGGCCGCCTTGAAGGCCGCAACCTCGGGCCCATCCAGCGAGCACATGATCTCGGGGTTGATGTCCATGGAGAGCCCGTGCAGGGCATATTCAGGGAACACGACCAGATCCATCGTGCCCATATTGCGGCGCGCTTTGCCGACCATGTCCACGATCACCTGCGTTTGCGCCGCCAGATCGGCAGGTGTTTCGACCACGGGCAATTGTAGCTGCACCATGCCGATCACAACGCCTTCCGGAGACTTGTTCAGACCGCCCAATCCATTCATGAAACCGCTCCTATTTTGTGATTGAAAGCTCGCCCGGCGCACCGGCCATGGCCTGTGTTTTGGATGAGATCGCGATCAGCACGCCCAGTGTCAGGACGTATGGGGCCGCAAAGAAGAGGTAATAGCCTTCCGAGACCCCCACCGACTGCAACGCCGGACCAAGCGCGCCCGCGCCGCCAAACAAAAGGGCCGCGCCAAAACAGGCAATCGGGTTCCATCGGGCGAAGATGACCAGCGCGACAGCCATAAGTCCCTGGCCCGAAGATATGCCTTCATTCCAGCTGCCGGGGTAAAACAACGAAAGATAGGCGCCGCCAACCCCCGCAAACGCGCCGCCTGCGGCGGTTGCCAGCGTGCGGATCAAGGCCGGGCGCAGGCCCATGGCGCGGGCCGCATCCGTGCTGTCGCCGACGACCCGAATGATGAGCCCGATCTTGGAGGCGCGAAACATCCACCAGAGGAAAACAGCCGCGGCAATCCCGATGAGGAACAAAACATTCACGCGCAGTGCCGCCTCAAGCTGGGGCACATCCGACCACCAGCCAAACGAAATAGACGGCAGGTCCGGGGCCACGGGCTGAATGTACGGCTTGCCAAAAAAGAACGCCAATCCCGTACCCAAAAGCATCATCGCAATTCCAATCGCGATATCATTGACCCGGGGGATAGAGCAGAGGACGCCGTGGAGCAGTCCAAACAGCGCGCCCGCGAAGGCCGCGGCAAGGACCCCGGCCCAGGGCGAACCTGTCAGATATGCAATCGCATATCCCGACATCGCCCCAAACACGAGCGTCCCTTCAAGACCAAGATTGATGCGGCCCGAACGCTCGGTCAGCACTTCACCAAGGGAAACAAAAAGGAAAGGCGTCGACACCCGGATTGCACCGCCAAGGATCGCAATGGGAATGGCCCAAAGGCCCAGATCGCTTTCCATCAGGCAGTCCTCCAGCGTTCAGGGGCAAAGATGCGGAACCGACCATAAAGCGAATCCGAAAGAAGGATCGCAATGAAGACAAAGCCTTGCAGGACAAGAACGGTTGCGTCCGGCAGGTCCATCCGGCGTTGGATCAGACCCGAAGAGGCTTCAAAGCCGGCTAGCAGGATCGCTACTGGTATGATGGCCAGCGGATTATGACGGGCCAGAAACGCAATGAGTATGCCGGTATAGCCATAGCCGGATGCAAGCGACGCATTGGCCGAGCCATGCACGGCCGACACTTCGATAACGCCCGCCAATCCTGCGAAGGCCCCCCCGAGGGCTGTGAACCCAATGATCAGCCGCCCGACAGGAAGCCCTTGCACCTCTGCCGCCTTGACGTTGCCGCCTGCGATACGGGCCGCGAAGCCCCAGGTGGTCCGATCGATCAACAACCACGACAGCACGCAAAGGACGATGCCGATCACAAGGCCCCAATGGACGTCCCAACCCGGAATGTCTCCGAGGCGCAGCTGCTCGGCCAAAGGGGCTGTTGAGGGTTTGTTAAGGCTTGCAGGATCACGGAAGGGCCCCTCAACGAGGTGGTTCATCAGCGCAATTGCGATATAGGCCATCAAGAGGCTTGCAATGGTTTCGTTGACACCGCGCGCATGGCGCAGGAACCCGACAGCGCCGATCCATGCGGCGCCCACGAAGGCGCCTGCAAGCCCCAAAAGGGGGATCGCGATAAACCCGGGCCAGGACGAAAACGCCCCCGCCAAGGCGCCCGCCGCGACACCGCCCAGCACGATGGCCCCTTCGCCTCCGATGACGACAAGACCCAAGCGGGCAGGCAATGCCACGCACAACGCCGCTAACAAAAGCGGCGCCGTACGCGATAACGTGTTCTGCCAGGAGAATGACGTACCGAACCCTGCCCGATAGACGAGGCTGTAGAACTCGGACGGGGATTTCCCCACCAGAAGCAAGAAGACCGAGAACGCCGCCAACCCCACGATCAGGGCCATGACTGGAATGGCCACGGCTTCGGACCGTCGCGCCAGCCCGGCGAGCCAGCCCTCCGGAGAGAGCAGGTCGCGCGGGCCGCGCGCTGGAGGATCAGCAAGCGTCATCTGTCTGGGTCCGACCTGATTGCAGTTACGATGTCGAGCCGATCACGCCCTCGACGAGGTAATCCATACTTTCAAGCGCGATATCGGTTTCAACAAAGCTCGATCCTGCGCGCAGGATTTCGGTGCCGGTGTTGGTCATGAGCGGACCCTCATAGGCGGCAAAACCACCCTTCATCATCTCGGCCTTCGTGGCTTCGAATTGGTTGCGAGCTGCATCCGTGACCGAAGGCCCGAGCGGCGACATCTTGATATAGCCTTCTGCCAATCCGCCCCGGTCGAAGTTGTCGATTGTGCCACCGTCAAGAACGGTCTGAACCATACGGGTATAGACGCCGGGCCAGTTCCATTCCGCACCCGTGAGGTACAACTCAGGTGCCAGCGGCGACTGATCCGCGTGATAGCCACAAACATAAAGACCGCGCCCCGCAGCCGTTTCCATGACCACCTTCGGACCATCCACATGACACGTGATGACGTCACAGCCTGAATCCGCCAACGCATTCGTCGCTTCGGCTTCTTTGACCGCCAAGGACCACTCGCCTGTAAAGATCACCTGGCAGGTGATCGACGGGTCCACGGATCGCGCGCCAAGCAGGTAAGAATTGATGTTCTGAAGCACTTGCGGGATGGGTTTTGCGGCGACAAAGCCCAGCTTCTTGGTCGTGCTCATGTGCCCGGCGACCACGCCGTTCAGGTACTGCCCCAGACCGATGTAGCCAAAGTAGGAACCGATATTCGCGGGATGCTTGTCGGCAGACCATAGGCCAGCAGCATGCTGGAAGCGCACGTCTGGGTATTTCGGAGCCACTTCGATGATATGGGGGTCGAAATATCCGAAGGATGTCGGGAAAATCAGCGATGCACTGTCAAAGTTGATCATGGATTCCATGGACTTCTGAACATCCACGGTCTCCGCGACGTTCTCTTCCTCTACGACCGTCACGCCTTCCATTGCCGCAACCGCAGCAGCGCCTTCCGCATGCGCTTGGTTGTAGCCGAAATCATCTTTCGGCCCGACATAGATGAAGCCAACCGTCAGGCCATGGCCCCCGGCACTTGCAAGCTGTGGAAGGGTGCCAAGCGCGGTTGCACCGGTCAGTGCGGCCGCACCTTTGAGCATGCCACGGCGTGAAATCGAGTAAGAGCTCATGTCCTACGTCTCCTGTTGAAATTCGTTGATGGCGCCTCGGGGAAAGCAGCCAGCCCCATGCGCGATGTATTAACAGTGGGGCAGACAAGTGGTGCTGTCTTCTGCTAATAAAGCATCATAACGCTGCAAAAATTGCAGCGCATAAGGATTGCCATGCCCAACAGACATCTGGTGCCTCTGCACTACGTCGATGCGATCGCGCGCGCCGGCTCGATCCGAAAAGCCGCCGAAACGCTTTCGATCACCTCAACTGCCCTGAACCGGCGTGTACTGGCGCTGGAAGAAGAACTGGGCGTGCAAGTCTTTGAACGGCTCCCGCGCGGGGTTCGCCTTTCGACCGCCGGGGAAATCCTGATTGCACATATTCGCGGCCAGATTTCCGATTTCGACAAGGTCACAAGCCAGATTGCCGACCTTGCCGGCGAACGCCGCGGACATGTTTCGATCGCCTGCAGCCAAGCCCTGCTCCCGTATTTCCTGCCCGAGCAAATCTCAAAATATCGCCGCGACCATCCCGCGGTGACATTTGGCGTAAGTCTTCGAGATCGCGCTGCCGCCGAACAGTCGCTTGTCGATCTCACGGCAGATATCGCTTTGATCTTCGAACCCGTGCGTCTTCGCGAGATACAGGTTCTGGTCGCAGTCCACCAACCGCTTCACGCTGTGATGCCCATTGATCACCCGCTGGCGCACCGGGACGTCATCCGGCTGCGCGACTGCGCGGGCTTCCCGATCTGTCTACCTTCAGCACAATACGGCGTCCGCCACCTCCTTGATCTGGCGCTGCAACGCTCGTCCATCGACCCACAGGTTGCGATCGAATCCGACAGCTTCGAGTTTCTGCGACGATACCCGGGACACGAGCAGATGATCTCATTCCAGATCCCGGTTGGCCTGCCATCGGATCAGCCGGAAGAAGGGATCGTCTCTCGCAAGGTGGATACCCGGGACGTACCAGAAGGCTTGCTCTATCTCTGTCAGCTTCGCGGTCGATCATTGGCCGTTGCCCCGGCAAAGTTTGCAGCCCAGATTGAGGGCGTCCTTGAAGAAAACTATGGCTAGTCTCGGACGCCATGCACCGTATTGAGGCGCGCTCAACTTGGACTGCAATTCGGCCTGCGGCGCTCGAGCAGTGCTTTTTGAGAATGGCACCATGTTCGCGAGTGCGGACACTATCGAAGGCGCAGAGACCGTCGATTTTGTCCGCAGAGACTTCATTGGTGGAGCGTGCAGCGAACGACGGCTCTGAGCCCAAAGCGGTCTGACGACGCGTATCCTGTATGAGTCTGCTTTCAATCCATGAACGAAGTATTTGCTAACCGGATAATATTGATGCCGTGGAATCCGAGGCGAAGAGCAAACGGATGATGTGGCACGGCGCATTCTATGAACCATGGATACTAGAGGTGATCCAAATCTAGCCTAATCCCATCACCTTACGTCTAGTCTCAGGCTAGAGCGTGAAACAAACCCTTTCCTTCACCTTCCGGAGTCCCTTAGGAACCGAGGCATCTTGAGAGGCTGTGCAATGATCGAAACCGATAACGACCGAATTCGCCGGACATGGGCCCAAGCCGTCTCCATATCCGAAGAGATGTCGCGGGTGTTTTATGGCAATCTGTTTCGACTGGATCCGACGACCAAGCCGCTCTTTGTGGGCGACCTGCGCCTTCAAGGGCGCAAGCTCGTCCAGACCCTCGGGTTTATTGTCGACAACCTTGAGGATCCAGATACGCTTCTGCCAGCGGCAGAGGCTTTGGCCATCCGGCACGTCGACTATGGTGTTGTGGCGGAGCAATACGGGTCAGTGGGCGCTGCACTGATCAAAACGCTCAAGCAGTTGCTTGGAGACGACTTTTCAAGAGAGGACGAAAAAGCATGGGCTTCAGTTTATAGCGGCCTTTCGGATGCCATGATCAAAGCGGCCTATCCAGCATGACCTATCCTTCCGGATAGAGCGCTATACCAATTGATTTGCCAAACGCGGGGCGGTTCAGGATACGTGCTGGTTCGGCAACAACTCGGACCGCCTTATGAAGATCAGCACCCTCTCAACTACAGACGAAAATTTCGATCCGACTCTACTCGCTCAAGCGGACTTCGTTGCAGGGCATGGTAACGTGCTTTCTGACACGTCGCAGCTGCAACTCGATCAGTTGAAGGGGCAATTCCACGGTGCGTCTTCCTGCCTTGGAGCAATGACGCAAAGCGGTGTCACTGAGCGTGTCAGCTTCTTCGTCGTGGAAGACCCCCACGGAGCCTATGGAACATCTGCTGAGGCGTTCGCTTCTGACCCCGCGGCATCTGCCTGCGCCGCCACGCTTTCAGCCCTCAGACATGCCGACCGGGTCGGTGAAACTCCTGACCTCATTTGGGTGTCGAGCACACCCGGTTTTGAAGAGGCCGTCCTACGGGGGATCGAGTCGGTTGTGGGCCCTGACGTGGCGATCATCGGAGGAAGCGCGGCAGACAATGCGGTCAGCGGTGATTGGTTTGTTTTCGACAAGTTGCAAACGCTTGCGGCAGGTGTCGTTGTGTCCGTCATGTTCCCTTCGCGACCGGTCTCTTTTGCGTACCACAACGGGTATGCCCCGACGGAATCTGGGGGAACCGTGACACGGGTTGACGGGCGGCGCGTTTGCGAGATCGACCATCGTCCAGCGCTTGAGGTTTATCAGGCATGGACCAACTATGCGGAAGGCCTTTCTGTGCCCCAAGAGGCTAGCGAGTCGATTTTGTCGCAAAGCACGCTTTGGCCTCTTGGCCGCAAGGTCGCAGACATGGACGGGGTGTCCTCGTACCTTCTGGCTCATCCAGCGGTTGCCCATGCCGACGGATCAATTGATCTCTTCGCCTCTGTTGAGGAGGGCGAGTTCCTGACGCAGATGTCCGGAACCAAGGCCAGCCTGATCGACCGCGCGGGTCGCGTCGCGACGCTTGCGCGGGCGGCTGGTAGAATGGAAGCGGAACCTATCGCTGGCGCGCTCATGGTCTATTGCGGTGGTTGCATGTTGTCGGTGCGGGATCGTTTGGACGAGGTCGTCGACGGAGTGTCAAAGGCTTTGGACGGCGCGCCGTTCCTCGGGACCTTCACTTTTGGGGAACAAGGCCAGATCCTAGGGGCCGGAAACCGACATGGAAATTTGATGATTTCCTGCATAGTGTTCGGCTGACCTAACCCAAGGCAGTTCGCATATGGCCGAAGACGAGCGGCTGCGCGAGGCGCTGCTCGAATTGCAGCTCCTGCGCAAAAGAGAAGCACAGTCTCTTGATGAGACCCGCAAACTCCTCGATTGTCTCGAGGCCTATTCGGGCGCGGCTACGCCGGGCGAAGCGCTGAGCAGCATCTTCGTGTCCCTCAGAAATGCGATTGGCGCCGACGTCTCGCTTCTTTGCGAAATCGAGGACACCGGTGCGCTTGTTGTCGTCGCCAGTGATGATCCCACGCTCAGCGGACATCGCGTCGTGCCTCCCTTCGACCTTGCCGAGAGACCGCGCAACCTCGTTGACCTTAGCCTTTTAGGCCCTTGGGACGGAGACATCGACCTGGCGGGTTGGAGGTGCCTGCAGGCGGTGCCTGTCCTTTCGAATGGCACGACGTATGCCTTATTGGCACTCAAAGAACGTCCTCCGGCGTTCGAGAAGAACAGCCTGCGCCTTGTCGAACGGCTGGCAGGACTGGCCTTGCGCGCCTGGCAAGGGAGCAAGATTGCCGGCGAGAACAAGCTTCTTGCTGCAGCGATCCATGGCTCGTCATCTGGGTTTGCCATTGCAGATGCGACGGCGGACGAACGCCCGCTGATCTATGTGAACGAGGCTTTCGAGCAAATCTCGGGCTATACATCTGACGAGGTCCTTGGCGAGAACTGTCGCTTTCTTTCCGCCGAAGCCGAGGCGTCAGAGGAGCGTGTGCGTCTGAGGCAGGCTGTGGCCGAGAATGCCCCTGGTCAATTCCTTCTGCGAAACCGGAAGAAAGACGGGACGCTTTTCTGGAACGAACTGACCCTGTTCCCGGTCGAGAACGAAGCAGGCGTCGTAGTCAGTCTGGTGGCAACGCAAAACGACGTCACCCCAAGGATAGAAGCCGCAGCCGAGCGCGACCGGACCCGCGCGCAGATGGCCCGCGCTCTGACCGCCACGGAGGATGCCTATCTCGTTCTCGAGGACGGGCAAATCGTTGCCTTTGCCAATGATGCGACCCGTGATGTCTTTCCGGCTCCGGGGCCGGATTGGGCGCCGGGGACAACCTTCTCAGAAAACTGGAGCACCTATATCGCGGGCTCCGAAGATTTGCCCGGACGTATCACTGCGCTCCTTGCCGAGCCGGACCTTCACGGCCTTTCCGATTTGCCGAGCGGGCGAGAGATTGACCTGCCGGATGGACGAACCGTGCTTGTCCGCGCCTCGGCCATGCAGGATGGCGGCATGGTAATGTCGGCGACCGACGTCACGCCAATGAAGGCGGCCCAGCGTCTTTTGGCACAACGCCTTGCGGCTATCGAAGCGGCGGAAGACGGGATCGCGATCACCGATGATACCGGGCGGCTAACCTATCTCAACGGGGCGGCGTCCTCGATGCTTGGGTTCAGATCCTCGACTCAAGGTCTGGGCAAGATGTGGTACGCGCAATACGCACGCACCGAGCGGCGGGACCGGCAACGCGCGTTCAAGGAAACTCTGGAACGGGTCGAGGATGGCCGGACCAAAACGCATGATGTCACCGCCACGGAACTGGAAAGCGGAGGCTTTGTTCTGCAGTTCCGCGACATCACGGATCGGCTTGCCTATGAGACCCGCGAAGCCGAGCTGAAAGCCGGTCTACAGCAGCTTCAGCGACAGGAGGCGACGGCACAGCTAACAGCCGGTATCGCCCATGATTTCAACAACCTTTTATCCGCGATCAACGGATCGGCCACGCTGATCGGGCTTGAAATGGACCTCACCGACGGCTTGAAATCCCATGTTGATCGGATCGCGACCGCAGGGAACCAAGCGGCGCGTTTGGTCAACCGTTTGCTCGACATCGGCGCAACCAGCGATGAGCAAGGCGTTTTCGACCTCGGGTCCACGATGTCGGATATTCCCTCCCTCGTCGGTCCAAGTCTTCCGGACAACATCGCCCTTGAGATGCCCGCCTTGGGTGAGGCCATCGCGCTCAAGGGAAACCCCGGCGAGCTTGGGCAGGTGATCGTAAATCTCGTTTTGAACGCCCGTGATGCCATTGGCGAACATGGTGGTCAGATTGCGGTCTCAACTGAACAGATCAGCAGTCGATCAAAGGAACGAATTTCCGTCGGTGAGCTCCTGTCGTCGCAGTCTTATGTCCGCATTGATGTGACGGACACAGGTGTCGGTATTCCGGCAGACAGGCTCGACACCGTCTTCGAGCCCTATTTCTCCACAAAAGGGCACAAAGGGACGGGGCTAGGCCTCGCCATGGTGTCGCTTCTGGTTCAAGGCGTCGGCGGCGCCGTGGGAATTGCCTCAACCGAAAACCAAGGCACCACCATTTCCGTGTATTGGCCCATTGCGGAACTACAGGCGCGTGATGATCCTGACGCGCAGTCTGGCGCACATGACCTCTCCGGCCAGATGATCATCGTCGTCGATGACGACGCTGATGTGGCTACCGTTGCCGCGAAGTACCTCGAAGCACAAGGCGCTGAAGTTGCCGTCTCGATTGATCCACGCGACGCGATTGAGGCCGTTGAGGAAGACCCCGAAGCGTGGTCCGCCCTGATCACCGATTACGATATGCCAGAGATGACCGGCGGCGACCTGGCCGAGCGCGTAAAGGCGATCCGACCGGATATCCCTGTCGTTCTGGTCACGGCTCTGGCGCGTCGGCTGACCGATCCGCGGATCAATGACGGCACAATCGATGCGGTTTTGCCCAAGCCCACAAACCTTAACCATTTATCTTCGCTTCTTTCCGACTATCATCGCGAGCGAACCAAGGGATGACCCATGCGCGTACTGCTTGCCGATGACCATGACCTTGTCCTTGAGACGCTTGCCTCCTTCCTAAAGACCGAAGGCGATTTTGATGTGGAGACGTGCGGCTCGCTCGAAACCGCTGTCGAAAAGATCGGCAATGACATCGCCTACGATCTGGTCCTTCTCGACTACACCATGCCGGGTATGAACGGGCTGGAGGGGTTGAAAAAGGCCATCGACGCATCGTTTGGACGTCCGGTCGCGCTCATGTCGGGGACGGCCTCGAAGACTATTGCGCAAGAGGCAATCGATACCGGAGCCATTGGGTTTTTGCCCAAGACGATGGCCGCCAAATCCATGGTCAATGCCGTGAAGTTCATGGCGATGGGCGAAACCTATGTGCCGCTGGATTTCCTGAACGCCGTGGAAGAAGAGGCCGATATCCCGCTGGCCAAGCAGCTGACCGAGCGCGAATTGCAGGTGCTGGGCGGCCTTTGCCAGGGGCTGTCCAACAAGGAAATCGCTCGCGATCTGGACCTGCAAGAGGTCACGATTAAGCTCCACGTCAAAACGCTCTGCCGCAAGATCGAGGCCAAGAACCGTACTCACGCCGCGATGATCGCGAAAGAGGCGGGCCTGTTCTGAGGCCCGCCCCAAGTTTATCAGAACAGTAAGCCGTCGCAGATCTCCTGATAGAGGAGATCGTTCGGGTCCTCCTCACGGGCGTCGAACTTGACGGTGCATTCGCCGAGATCGACCGACACGCTGTTGTCTTCTTCCTTGAACACGAACGCCGCAATCCATTCCTCGGTCGTCATGCCGCCCGAAAGAAGGTCAAGGCCGCGAAGGTCGAGCCGGTCGCTTTCGCCGTCCGATCTCCGGAAGTCGGTGATGCGGTCGGTGCTGCCATCCAGATCGTCGAAGCGGAAGACGAACCGGTCGCTCCCAGCGCCGCCAGTGGCGACGTCGAAGCCCGCTCCGAGATAAAGCGTGTCTTTCCCGGCGCCGCCGTCGAGCACGTCGTCGCCGGTGTAACCGGTGAGACGGTCGTTCCCGTCGCCACCCGAGACCTCATCATTGCCGGAGCCGCCCTTGATGTAATCGTTGCCATCACCGCCAGAGATCACGTCGTCATCGGATCCGCCGTCGAGAGTGTCGTCGCCCGCACCGCCATAGAGCGTATCGAGCCCCGAGCCGCCCTTGATCGTGTCGACGCCGTCGCCACCGTGGAGCGTATCGTCGCCGCTGCCGCCGATCATGGCATCATCGCCGAGACCGCCATAGAGCGTATCGTGACCCGATCCGCCGTTCATGGTGTCGTTCCCGGCGCCACCCCACAGGTTATCCTGATCGGACCCACCATTCATGATGTCATCGCCATTTTCGCCAAAGAGGTTGTCGAAGCCGGTCCCGCCATCAAGCGTGTCCTGCCCTATGCCGCCGTGCATGGTGTCGTGACCAGCAGAGCCGCTGAGGTAGTCATCCCCTTCGCCACCGTAGAGGGTGTCATCATCCTCTGGCAGGACGTTTCCGAACGGGTCATAGCGGACGCCTTCGTCATCATAGGTCGACACGAACGTCGCCGTGCTCTCAGGTCCCGCACCGCCATAGATGGCGTCGTTGCCCTCGCCACCGCTTAGCGTATCACCACGGCCTGCGCCGATGATTGTATCCTCGCCGTATCCGCCATCGACCATGTCGGCATCGGCTCCGGATTGAATATGGTCGTCATAGGTCGTCTCGGGATCGGGCATCTCGACAACCTCGGGTGAGCGGATGAGGACGTTGGCGTAAGTGTCCTTCTCGGTGAACGGGTCCATCGTCCGGGGATCGACGGCGCCGTCGTTCGAATAGGCCTTGGGCGCATCGGCGACGAGCTCGAGCGCGATCTGGCCGGTTTCCTCGTCAAAGATCACCTCATAAATGCCACCTGACGTCGCCGTGGCTGGGTTCATGTCGTGGTCACCGCCGTTGCCCCCGGCATAGAGGTTGCCGTCGCCATCGACGACGAAAGCGCCAAAGGTGATGGCCGGCACGCCGTCGATCAGTGTGTCCCCAACATAGGTTCCGACGATAGGCGAGGTTGAGAACTCGGGCTCGCCACCTTCAGCGACTTGCGAAATATCAATCTCAAAGAGCTTGGCTTCTTCCCCGGCTTTTGAGGGGCGCACGATGCCGTAGAACGTGTCGGTGCGGGAATCAAAGCCCACGTCCCAGACCTGATCCGTGACCATGTCCTTGGGGAACTTGAAGGTCTCAGTGACCGGATTTCCGTTTGCATCAAAGTGATCGAGATCAATCCGGGTCACGCGGTCCATGCTGGAATGAAACGCCCAGAGATCGCCGTTGTCGTCAATATCGGCGGTCCAGCTGCGGTACGGCGTCTCGCCCATCCGGTAGGTATCGCCCGCGGCGTCATACATCACCAGGTCGCTTTGGCTTACTGGATTACCGAGAGAGTCGGTCCCGTCCTTCACTGCAATCCCGTAAATCAGGTTGTCTTCTTGGTTAAAGCCAATGGCATTAACGACGACCGAAGCGTCTGCACCGGCAGGCGTGTATTGTTCAGCCACCGGATCAAAGACATGCAGCTTGCCGTTCAGCACTTGGTAGATGTGCGACTGGCCTTCGGCGATGGCTTTGACCGTCACCTCTTCGCCGTTCACGACCTTTGTCGTCTCGTAGTAAAAGACGGGTTGGTCGGTAAATATCTCGGGTCCCTCGGGCTCGACTTCGGACTCAATGGAACGGAACGTTAGCTCCCCTTCGCCGCCGTTGCCGGTGAAGGCGACCATCTGGTCTTCGAAGATTGCGCTGTTGGTGTCGAAAGTGCTGATGACCTCGCCGTTCCAGAGCACTTCGACGGCGCCCGAGAGCGAGTTCGCTCCATAGTTGGCGGCCAGTTCGAAGCTGATCTCGTATTGCGCGCCCGCGACCGTATCGATTGACTGGCTCATGGAGGTTTGGCCGTTGCCTTCGTCGCGAATGTCCCACGCGCCCGTTTCGCCGTATTGGGCAAAGCTGGTCGCCGTGTCGATGCCGTCCAGAAGGTTCTCGCCGATGAAGTCGCCGTAAATGACGTCCTCGCCGCCGGCGCTTTCGATCACATCATCCCCGGCAAGGCCGAGGATCATGTCGGCACCTGAAGTGCCGACAAGGGTTTCGGTTTGGTTCGTCCCGATCATCTCGGTCCGATTAATCGTCGTGTCTGTCATGGGGTTTCTCTCACTCCTTTACTCAAGAACTCACCAGCCAATGCCCTGATAAGCATCGGCTTTCGGGCATTCATCGTAGAGGCGCACCACGTCGATAATGGGCGTCTCGAACTGTTCTGCCGCCATCTTGGCGACGTCGCTGTAGATCACATTGCGCTGGGTCACGATGATCGCATCGGCGCTCTGAGCGACCTCTTCCGGAGTGTCGACGAGGAAATCGCGCAGCTCACCCGCAAGTGCGGCCAGACCGGGGCTGGCGTGCTTGACGTAGCCAAGCTGGCTTTCGATCGCCGTCTCTCGTGTGATCGCAGGATCATGCACGACGATCTCGATGCCCTGCTCGCGGAGGTCCGCGATAACCTCAAGGATCGGGCTTTCGCGCAAGTCGTCGGTGCCCGGTTTGAAGGCGAGGCCAAGGATTCCGACGCGCTTGGCGCCGGTTTCTACCGCCATGCGCGCCGCGCTTTCGATTTGCTCGCGATTGGACACGCCGAGGTTTTCGATCAGCGGCAGCGAGACGCCCTGTTTCTGGGCGATATGGGCCACGGCCCGCACCTCTTTGGGCAGGCAGGAGCCGCCATAGGCAAAGCCGGGCTTGAGGTAATAGGGCGACAGGTTCAGCTTGGTGTCTTGGCAGAAGATGTCCATGACATCATGGCTGTCGACGTCCAGCGACTTGGAAAGCCGACCCACTTCGTTGGCAAAGCAGACTTTGGTCGCGTGCCAGACGTTGTCGACATATTTGACCATCTCGGCGGTCGCGATCGAAGTCGTGATCGGGTTTGCGTCAACCGGCAGATAGATTTCGTTCAGGATGTCTGCCGTCCGGTCGCAAGTCGCGCCAATCACCGTCTTGGGCGGAGCGTAAAAGTCGGCCACGGCCACACCTTCGCGCAAGAATTCGGGGTTAAAGGCCACGCCGAAATCAACGCCGAGTTTCTTGCCCGAGACGCTCTCAAGGATCGGCGTCATGACCTTCATCGTCGTCCCCGGCGGGATCGAGCACCGCATGACAAAAACGTGGAAGCCCGACTTCTGCGCCAGGCCCTCGGCCATCGAACGGGCAGCGGATTCGATGAAACGATAGTCACAGCCGCCGTCGGGCGCCGTGGGTGTGCCGACCGATACGAAAGTCACGTCGGTGTCGCGAACGGCAAAGGCCAGATCATCCGTTGCCGAGATCAGACCGGCGTCGACGCCTTCGCCAAGAAGCTTGCCGAGGTCCTTCTCGTGGATGGGCGAGCGGCCTGCGGCTATGTCTTCGACCTTGCGCATGTCGATGTCCACGCCGACGACACGATGGCCCAGGCTGGAAAGGCAGGCGGTCGAAACCGCGCCGACATAGCCAAGGCCGACGACCGAGATCGCGACCTTTTCAGTGGCGGGATAGACGGCCTCGATATGAGCCGGCGAGAGGTCGAGTGGGCTAAGATCCAACATGTGATGTACCTTTCAAGGGAACTGAATGTGTCGTTGAATGCTGTCTAACCCTCTGAAACGCTTCATGCTTTCGTGCGAAAGGCTAATGGGATTTCCAAAAGCAGGGGCCGACTGTCCTTTCGGATAGGTGGCATTTGACTCAAATCGTACAGGCACAAAAAAACCCGCGATGCCGTGGGACGTTCGGCATCGCGGGCAGCTGCTTGACTTGAGGGTTTGTTAGGCAGCCTGAGGTTCTTCGGCTCGCGCGTAGACATCTTCGTAGCGAATAATGTCATCTTCGCCGAGATAGGCACCCGACTGAACCTCGATCAGGTTCAATGGAACCTTTCCGCGGTTTTCGAGGCGGTGAACGGCACCCAGCGGGATGTAAACCGACTGGTTTTCGGTGATGAGCGAGATGTCATCATCAACCGTGACATGCGCGCTGCCTTCAACGACGACCCAGTGCTCGGCGCGATGGACGTGGCTTTGGAGGCTGAGCGCTGCGCCCGGTTTCACCATGATGCGCTTCACCTGGTAGCGTTCACCTAACGAGAGCGTCTCATAGTAGCCCCATGGGCGGTGGCAGCGGCGGAAGCCTTCGGCTTGAGGCGCGTCCTGGATCTTCAGCTCGGCGACGACTTCTTTGACGCGTTCGCTGTCATCCAGGTTGGCCACGAGGATCGCATCGTCGGTCGCGATGGCCGCGATGTTCTCAAGACCGAGGCCGACCAGTTTCGTGTCCGTGCAGTTCGATTTCAGCATCGTGTTTTTGCAGTCGATTTGGAGCGCATCGCCTTGGACCGTGTTGCCGTCTGCATCGTGGTCAGAGGCGCCATGGACCGAGCGCCAGGACCCAAGATCGGTCCAGCCGCATTCAACCGGAACAACGGTGAGGGCATCGGCGACTTCCATGATTGCAAAATCGACGGAGATATCGTCGCAGCGAGCGTAAGCCTGTTCGCCAAGGCGGAAGAAACAGAGGTCATTTTTGCCCGCTGCAATAGCGGCGCGGACCGGCATGACCAGACGCGGCGCGAGGACCTCGAAGGCTTCGATGATTGTGCCGACACGGAACATGAAGATGCCTGCGTTCCAAAGGTGACGACCGCCTTTGAGCATTTCTTCGGCGACGGCTTTGGTCGGCTTTTCGACGAAGGATTTCAGCGGCTGTGCCTTGCTCTTGGCGGCATACTCGGAAAGCTCGAGGTATCCATACCCGGTTTCCGGCGCATCCGGCGTGATCCCGAACGTTACGAGGTTGCCTTGGGCGGCGGCCTTTACGCCGATGCGCACGGCCTCCATAAAGGCCGCTTCATCCGCGATCTGGTGGTCGGAGGGAGACACCATCAGGATCGCGTCAGGGGTGGCTTCGTGGCGCAGCGCGGCTGCCAGAATGGCTGGCGCGGTGTTACGACCCATCGGCTCGAGCAGGATGTCGGCGCCGACGACGCCTGCATCATCCAACTGCTCTGCGGTGATAAAACGGAAATCGTTACCGGTGATGATTGTAGGGGCGGCAAAGCCCTCGCCGCTCAGGCGCTTGGCCGTGCTTTGAAACAGCGTCTCGGAACCGACCAGTTCCGTGAACTGCTTGGGGTAGCTTTTGCGCGACGCGGGCCAGAGCCGGGTGCCGGACCCACCTGCGAGGATAACGGGGATAATCATGACTGTACTCCTTGGGGCTGTCTGATTTGAGGCCACAATGCTTCGTCAGACCGAGCGAATCTGCTGTCCGAGAGGAGGGTGAAGGGTCGAAAAAGAGGGGGTCGCTATCCTAAGGGATAGGCTCAGAACCAAGCCGGTGCGGGCAGTGCGCCGATATAAATGGCCAGGAAGGTGACGAAGGTCGCGACCGCGGTGACAAGCTGTGCTTTCGCTGTCCAGTTCTGGGCCTTCGCGACCAGGCCTTCTCCACCGCCCGCTGATTGATTTCCGCGGTTCGACCACTTCTGCTTTGAGAGGTGGAAGATCATGAAGATCTTCACCGACGCGTTGATGACCTGGTTGAAGTAGAGGATGAACGGCCAGCTCAGATCGACCGTCCGGCTGTAGCGGTAGAGGAACAGACAAAGCACCATTCGCGAGAACATCACCCAGATCAGCGCGCTCCAAAGATAACCGGGATCAGTGAAAGCCGCGAGAATGGCGAGCGTCGGGCTGACCATCATCGTCCACATCGCGATGCGCTGATCGACGATGCACCACCAGAT
>CAZWZG010000017.1:0-8998 GCA_964638245.1 uncultured Rhodobacterales bacterium | reverse complement strand
GGCTGACCATCATCGTCCACATCGCGATGCGCTGATCGACGATGCACCACCAGATAAACGGCTTGACCGTGCGAGGACCCAGCGCGATGGCTCGAGTGCCATTGCGGAGCATGTTGCCCGACCAGCGACGGAAGTTCTGGATCATGCGCTCCAGCCCATTTTCCTTAATGACTTCAATCGTGTAGACAGTTGCGTCCGGAACGTAAGTCATCTTCGATTTGCAGGTCAGCATGTGGTACCAGGTCGATTTGTCGTCGCCCGAGAGAAACCGGAAACGGCCCCAAAGCCAGTGGTCCAGATGGTCGGCCTCGATGGTGCGGATGAACTTTTCGCTCAGCATATGCTGGGCGCGGAAGACGCTCATCCGGCCTGTCAGGGTCAGGACCTTGTCCGACATCGCGTGGCTTTGCATGGCAAGGCGACGCTGGGCGAACCGCATGTCGAGCCAGTTGGCGATCCACTTCGGGCCATAGCAGATGACCTCTTCGTCTGTGGTCAACGCCTGCAAATCCGGGTCCGCTCCGAACATCGAGAGCGTCTTTTCGAGAACGTCGTGGCCATAGAGCGCATCGCCATCCATGAAAATTACGAGGTCATCAGGATCGACGCCATTGCGGTTGATCGCACGCAAGATCAGGCCAATTGCCATCCGTTTGCCCGGCTGGTTCTGGCGGATAAACACGAGCTCTGCGAGGTCGTCAGGAATGTCTTGCGCATGGGTTTCGACGAACGACCGGATGATCAACTCGTCATAGGACGACCCGGTGCCGATATAGAGCGTTGTCGGGATCTTCTCGCGGCGGATTTGAGCGAGGATCGAGCCGATGACGCGCTTGGTGATCGCCGGTTCTTCATAGTAGGTCGTCATCTGGATATGCAGGCGGCGGGGGCGCCATCCGGACAGCCAAACTTCATTGGCGCGCGCGCGCATGCCGGGCCATTTGAACTTGCGATAGATCTCGGCCCGCACCGCGTGGGTGAACCACCAGCCAAAGCGCCAGATGCCGAGCGAGCCGATGACGAAGGTCACATGCAGCACATCCGGCTGGAAGAAGCGGTTGTTGGTGGTGACGAGCAGATAGATCAAAACGACCATCGCCACGACCAGCATGAACAACTGTCCGACCGACCATTTCCGCAGCCCCTTTTTCACTGGCGCGCGATAAGTGCGCAGGCGCTCGGTCAGGTCCTTGTCAAAAGCGTAGTCGGTCTCAGGAGCGTACATCGATAAGCTCCCGCATTTTGTTGAGCCAAGGCCGGCTGCGTTCGAGCGATAGCTCCATCGGCGCGTCGGGTCGCAACAGTTCCGGTGCGTCGCGTTCGACCCATTCGGCAGGAAGGATAAGAACGCGAAGGCCAAAGGTACCTGCGCGATCGGGGTTTGCCATCGCGACAACTTCAACGACCTCACCTTTGATCCGGCGCGTTTCGCCACCGCTGTTGGCGATCATGGTCGCGGTCATGCCCGGGAAGACTGCGGCGGCCATGCCCTCATCGAGCCAGCCAACAACGTGGCGCGGGCCATCGACCTCCAGCGTCAGGGCGATATCGCCGCGCGACAGGAACTGGTCCTCGAAAACGGGAAGTTCGGTGATGACACCGTCTTCCATTGCAACGATATCAGCGGCACCTCCGACGCTTTTTTCGGCGCTAAGTTCGCGTTTCAGTTGGCTGAGTTCATCCTTTCGCTGGCGAAGGATATCCATGAGGAAGGCGCGCCGCGCATGAAAACCGCCATCCGTCTGGGACACTTCGGCGTCAAACAGCGCGAGCGCGCGTAGGGCACGCCGCACGTCGTCCAAATCGTAATCAGCCAGAAAATCGCGAATCCTTCGTGCGGCTATTGCACGCTCTAACGCTTCTACAAACGGGCGCCGCGCGTCTTCGAGGCCTTCAAAATGCAATTCAAGCGCGCGCCGCGCCTGCCGTACATCCGCTTCGGCGCGTTTGATGTCGGCGCGGATTTCGGTCAGCGCGCCGTTGTGACCGGGGCTGGTCAGAACGACGAGCGTGTCGCCTTGTTCGACCGCATCCCCTTCGGCCACGAGGATCCTCTCAACATAAGCCCCGACTGGCGCGGGATGCTCGACAAGTTCCGCGACCACGCGCGCCTGACCAACAGAGATGATGCTCAGGCGCGACCAGATTTGCTGGCCCAGCATGCCAAAGACGACCGCGCCGATCAGCGCATAGATCGAAAGGCTCCAAAGGACACGGAGGATCCGCGGTGTCTTGCCTTTGGTCCCTTCAGCTTTCTCCTCTTCGGTCTCTTCCATTGGGACGAGATCGACCGGCGTGTCGAGGCTGGTGATGATGTCTTCGGTGCTGGCCATCTTGCCCGACAGGATCGAGCGATAAAACACAGCGAGCGTCTCGCGCTGCCGTCCAGTCAGGCCCTCAAAGATCAACTCGCGCGGGTCATCGCCCGGCGTGAAGCGCACCGGAAAGCGGATGTCGACGCCCTGAAACGGGATCGACAGGATCCCTTGGGTTGGCAAGACGTCGGTGTCGTGAGGGAACTCGAGGCTGTTGAGCGACCAGCTCGTCACGCTCACCACATCCCCCGTCGCCAGTTCCAGCCCCAGCGGGGCACGGACCTGGAACGACAGATCTGACATGGGTCGTTCGTGACGAATTTTCATGGGCGTACAGCCTCGACAACTAGAATTGCCGAGCTTTTAACGCCTGAAATGCAGGTCTGAGACGAGCGCTCGTATATTCGCAAGTCTCAAAAGTATAGGGCCGGGGAATGCGGATAGGAGGTGCGAAAAACGCTTCTCAGACGGGGTTTGAGGCCCTTATGCCATGGGGCAATCCTGAAGGAGTGTGACCCCATGAGTACCCTAGACTGTTTCAAAACCTACGATGTGCGCGGCCGTGTCGACGACACGCTGACCGCCGATATCGCCTACCGGACGGGCCGGGCTTTGGCTGAGGTTCTGTCGACTGCAACCGTCGTCATCGGCCGCGATGTACGCGAAAGCTCCCCCGTTTTTCTGATGTCGCTTGCCGAAGGCATTCGTGACACCGGCGCCAAGGTGATCGACATTGGCCTCTGCGGCACCGAAGAGGTCTACTTCTCGACCGACTACTTCGGAGCGTGTGCGGGCGTGATGGTCACGGCTTCGCACAACCCGATCGACTACAACGGCTTCAAGATCGTCGGACGCGGCGCGCGCCCTTTGAGCGACGACGACTTCCGCGCAATCGAACGAAAGGCAGCCGAGAGTGACTTTGCCGTTCTGGCCCTTCAACGCGGCGCCCACGAACATGCTTTCCCTCGCACGGCTTATGTCGACCGGGTGTGTTCCTTGGTCGATGCCAAAGCCATTGGCCCGATCCATCTGGTCGCAAATGCCGGGAACGGCGCGGCAGGCCCGACGTTCGACGCGGTGATCGAGGAACTCGTCTCTCGCGGAGCGCGGATCAAGGTTACGCGCATGCATCATCAGGCCGACCCCACGTTCCCAAATGGCATCCCGAATCCGCTTCTGCCGGAAAACCAGCCCGCGACGTCCCAGGCGGTCTTCGATGCCCATGCGGACCTCGGTGTTGCATGGGACGGCGATTTCGACCGCTGCTTCTTCTTTGACGAGAAGGGCGCGTTCATTGCCGGGGAATTCGTCGTCGGCCTTCTTGCCGAAGCCGTACTCGAAGCCAACCCCGGTGCGGGCATCGTCTATGATCCACGCGTGGTCTGGAACACCGAGCGCGTCGTCCGCGACGCGGGTGGGCGCGCAATCAAATCCAAGACCGGTCACGTACTGGTCAAGGACACCATGCGCAGCACCGACGCGCTCTACGGCGGCGAGATGTCCGCGCATCACTACTTCCGCGACTTTATGTTCTGCGACAGCGGCATGATCCCGTGGCTCTTGATGCTTGAGCGCATTTCCCGCAGCAGGCAGAGCTTGTCCGCCCTCGTTGCCGACATGCGCGAGCGCCATCCGTCCTCGGGTGAAATCAACTTCCGCGTCTCGAGCGCCAAGGCCGTCACGGATCGCCTTGAAAAGCGCTATCGCGGCAAGGCTGTCCATATCGACGGGCTCGACGGGCTCAGTATGGAATTCGACGACTGGCGCTTCAATGTGCGCGCTTCAAACACCGAACCGCTTTTGAGGTTGAACGTCGAAACACTGGGGAACCCAGCGCTCCTGAAGAAGCGCGTCAGTGAGGTTGCAAAGGCTATCTCCGCCGCAGCATAGGCCAAAAAAATCGAGCAGAATCAGCGCCGTCCGGAAACCCGGGCGGCGTTATTTCGTGGGGCTCTATGGTCGAGCGCGATACCCCTCAGAGACCCCAAACTATACTTTCGAGCGCCCCCAAACCGGTCGCGCTTCATTATCAGGCTCTGGAAAAGGAGCCACCAAATGTCGCTTACCAAATTCACGAGTATCGCCGCCCTCGGCATCTTCCTGACGGCCAACGCCGGTCAGGCCGCTGACAATGAGTTGTATGCCGCGCCACCCCCTGCTGACGCCGCATTCCTGCGCTGGATCGAACCCGGCCAGGCGCCCGAGGTCTTCGGCGTGGCAAGCCTTGGTGCCGAAGGGGACGTGTTTCACCCGGTGTCTGCGTCCGTCACTGACGGCGCAGAAGCAGGCGTTTACTACACCGCCGCCCGCGCTGCCGATGGGTCCGTCGTGGTGATCGAGGAACCGGCTCGAGCGGATCGCTCGAAAGTTCTTTTGACGCTTCTGAACCTGACCGAGACGCCGGTGCGCCTCGTGCTGGCCGAACAAAACGTCGATGTCATCGACACGACACCCGCCAACGATGCCGGTGCGCGCGCGGTCAATCCGGTGGCGGCCACACTGACAATCGTCACCGCAGACAACACGCCGCTCGGATCGTTCGACGTCAAGCTGCGCCGTGGGCAGAATGTGACCTTCGTTGCACGCCCCGATGGGGCCGCGCTTATCGAAAACCGTTTCGGTCCTAACCTCGAAGGCTGAGCCAATGGTTTTCTCGACACCCATGTTCGTCTTCGGCTTTCTGCCGGTCTTCCTGGCCGCGTACTACACGCTGCCTAAGGCCGTGCGGAACTGGCTGATCCTGCTGGCTTCGACCCTGTTCTATGCATGGTGGCGCGCAGACGCCCTGATCGTGCTCTATGCCATTGCAGGCGGAAGCTACCTCGCCGGGCTGGTCGCCACCCGGACGTCGCGCGAGCGGGTCAAGACATGGGCCGTCCGCCTCGGCGTTACCTTCAACCTCGCCATACTCGGCTGGTTCAAATACACGACGTTCCTTCTTGGAAACCTCAACACGGCGCTGGGCGGCGACGCCCTGACCGTGCCCGAAATCATCCTGCCCATCGGCCTGTCCTTCCTCGCGTTCCAGTCGATCAGCTACATCTTCGACGTGGCCCGCGGCGACGCGCCGCCCGCGAAGAAACTTTCCGATTTCCTCGCATTCTCGTCGCTCTTCCCGCAGCTGATCGCGGGCCCGGTCCTGCGCTACAAGGACCTCGCGCATCAGTTCGAAGAGCGGACGCATTCTATCGCGATCTTCTCGCGTGGCCTGCGCCGGTTCATCGAAGGCCTTGCGATGAAGCTCCTGATCGCGGACAGCGTGGCGCCTTTGGCCGACCGCATGTTCGCGCTTGCCGACCCGACGATGGCTGAGGCCTGGCTCGGAGCAGTGGCCTATTCCGTCCAGCTTCTCTTCGATTTCGCGGGCTATTCCGCCATGGCCATCGGCCTTGGCCTCATGATCGGCTTCCGCTTTCCGGAGAACTTCGATGCGCCCTACACGAGCCGTTCAATCACCGAGTTCTGGCGCCGCTGGCACATCAGCCTGTCGCGCTGGCTGCGTGACTATCTCTACGTCCCGCTTGGCGGCAATCGCGGCGGCAAGGTAAAGACCTACCGCAACCTTCTGTTGACGATGGTGCTTGGGGGGATCTGGCACGGTGCAAACTGGACATTTGTGATCTGGGGCATCTGGCACGGCGGCCTGATGGCGATTGAGCGCGCCTTAGGCGCAAAGACCCGCGACACCGTCTGGCCAACGGCAATCGCCTGGCCGCTCACGATGCTCTTTGTGATCCTCGGTTGGGTTGTCTTCCGCGCCGAGACGCTTGGGCAAGCCGTCGCAATGTACTTCGGCATGTTTGGCGCCAATGGTCTCGCCATGCGGCCTGAACTGATAACGCTGACCGCGCCGACCGAGGTCTTGTTCCTCATCTTCGGCGTCGTCCTCTCCATCGCGCCCCGCCTGACGCTACCGCGCGTATCGCTCGCGCCTGTCGCCCAAACCGCTGTCCTCTCGGCGCTCTGCTTCGTTGTTCTGCAGGCCCGGACCGACAGCCCGTTCCTTTATTTCCAGTTCTGAGGGTTTTAGTGATGCACACCACGACGGATACCATCTTCACCCTTGGCGCAGCGGCTCTCATGGCCGGACTCTCGGTCACCGCATTCTCGCGCACCGACGCCGGCGATCCGACAACCGGCTGGTCGAACGGCGCCTATCAGCGCGGCTTCGAAGAGAGGTTCGAACGCTCGATCCCAAGCCAGGACGGCTCGGTCGCGCTTTGGGCGGCTGCACGCTGGGCGCTCTTCAGCGAGCCCGCGACCGGAGCCGTGGCCGGGCAAGGCGGTTGGCTCTTCACAGAAGAAGAGTTCGTAGAGCCCGCAGAGACCCGAGATCTTGCTATCGAACTTTCCCGCATCTCAGCCATCCTGAAAAGAGAAGGGATCGAACTGGTACCGGTCATAGTCCCGGACAAGGCGCGGATGCAGGCGCACCGCCTTCCGCGTAGTCGTTCCGAGGGCTTCGAAACCCGCTACGATACCGCGCTCGACACGATCGACGCCACAGGCCTTCCCGTCATCGACCTTCGGCCCGCCCTCGACTTCGATTCCAGCTACATGCGCACCGACACCCATTGGAGCCCGGCGGGCGCGCAACGTGTCGCGGCGTTGATTGCCGAGAGCCTTCGCGATTTCGATCTCTCGCAGGTCGACGTTGAGACCGCCGAGACCGGAACGCGGTCACTGGACGGCGACCTCCTGTCCTTTGTCGCCACCGGCGCCTTCCGCGACCGCGTCGGTCCGGCGGAAGAGACTATTGAGACGTTCGAAACCACCGTCGCCGCATCCGGCGGTCTCTTTGGCGATGCGGTCGTCCCTGTGGCCCTCGTCGGCACCAGCTATTCCGCAATACCGGACTTCCACTTCGAAGGCTTCCTCAAGCAAGCCCTGCAAGCCGACGTCCTCAACGCAAGCCTCGTCGGTCAGGGCCCGTTTGCCCCGATGGACGCCTTCCTGGCCGAGCTCAACGAGCTTTCCTCTCCACCCTCCCTCGTTCTCTGGGAAATCCCAGAACGATTTTTAACAAGTAGGAGCCTCCTCAAATGAAACGCTTTTTCCCGATCACCGCGGCCCTTTTTGCAGCCACGACAGCGCAAGCCGAGCCGTACTGTGCCGACCTTTTGAACAAGGACGCGTTGCCCAAGAAGTACGCCAAATCCGCCCCGATCTACAGCGACGCCGAAAGCGGCTGGATCTTCACCAAGGACCAGCTCAAGGACCGCTACGACATGAAGTCGACGTCGCAGGAATTGGTCCAAGCCATCGCCGATGAATTTGCCGAGCGCGACGTCCAACTCGCCATCATGGTCGCGCCTCCGCGCCCGGTCGTTGCCGGACAAGAGCAACTCGATGCCGCGATGGGGAATGAACGCTATGATGTTGAAGCCGCGCGTGCTTCCTTCGACAAACTGATCGAGGGGCTTTCCCAAACGGGTGCGATCGTCCCAAATCTGTCGGATGTGGCGCTTGCCGATCCGGCAATCCGCGAAGATTTCTATTTCCGGCGTGACACCCATTGGACAACCGTCGGGGCCGCAGTCAGCGCCATAGAACTCGCCGAGCTTGTGAACACACGCGCACCAGACCTTTTCCCCAATGACGGTGTCTTCCGCGCCGCCGATTTGGTCCCATCCGATACAATTGAGGAGGAAGGGTCGCTCGCCAAAATCGTGACCACCGTTTGTGGTAAATCGCCAGACGTGGAAACCGCAACAAGCTTCGACCTTACCCGCGGTGGTGGGCTTCTTGGGGATGCCCAGAACGGCCCCTCCATTGCACTCGTCGGCAGCAGCTTCTCGGACCGCTACAAACGCGACCACTATCGCTTTGGGGACGCCCTTGCCCGCGCCTTTGACGCGGACATCGAGAACTACTCGGTATCCGGGGGGGGCCCAATCGGAGCTATCGAGGCTTACATCCTTTCCGGAGCTCTCGATCGGCGTGAGCATCCGATTGTGATCTGGGAACTGCCCTACACGGAAAGCTTCAACTCCACTTCCTTCTTGCGACAGCTTCTGGGAGCGCTGCAGCGGCGCACTGCAACGCAAATAGTGTCGGAGTTCGGCTCAGGCACGGATGCCGTTTCAATCAATGTCGAAGACGGCGCCGGGTTTTCAGGGATCGAAATCGTCTCTGCGGACTTGAGCAATCAAAGCTTCCGCTTGGAGGTTCACTTTGACAACGGCTCAAAGTCAAGGGTTTCGCTCAACCGTCGCGGCGCTGTGCCTACAAGCATTCGCGACGCCAGCATCTTCAGCAGTTTGGACCTCTTTGGGGATAGAAGTCCCGTTGAGATCGTTATCACACCCGAGAAGGGCGCCGCCCTCTCGTCCGTCGCTTTGTTCTAATGCGTAAACGCGAACGGAAAAATGCTTAGGGTAGCCAGCGTGGTTGCGCGCTGGCCAACCCCTTGGCCGATAGGCTCCCAAAAAAGCGCGCATTGTACTCTCCTAGCTAACATAGGGTGAAATACGTGCACTTGTGGCAATGCGGTTCGATTAATCGCCGTATCTATTGATCGGAGAAACGAGCATTCCACAAAAAACTTCAGCTTTCCGAACAGAGTATTCGCTGCAGTACAAAGACGCACAAAGCCGTCATTCGTGAAAGATTCGGCAAGGTCAGCTTTGTCCGCAGAGCAGTCATTGGCGTGGTGAACCTCTATTGACCGCTTTGCGGACAAA
>CAZWZG010000016.1:13079-32205 GCA_964638245.1 uncultured Rhodobacterales bacterium | reverse complement strand
GATGATGATGGAAGGCGCCGGGTTCGAAGTCGTCGATCTTGGCATCAACAATGCGGTTGAGGCTTACCTCGAAGCTTTGGAAACCGAAGAGCCCGACATCCTTGGCATGTCCGCGCTGCTGACCACGACGATGCCCTACATGAAGGTCGTCATCGACACGATGATCGAAAAAGGCATTCGCGAGGAATACATCGTTCTTGTGGGCGGTGCGCCTTTGAACGAGGAATTCGGCAAGGCCATTGGCGCAGATGCTTACTGCCGTGACGCAGCGGTCGCAGTGGAAACCGCAAAATCGCTTGTGGCACGCAAACACAATCAACTTGCTGCTGGTGCGTGATCGCACAGGCTTAAAATCGCCCTTCTTTCTTCCTATCTAGAATAGGGAAAGGAGGGCCCATGCCCCTTGATCGTTTCGTCCTGATCCTTGTGATCGTTATTGCGGGTGCTGCTGTCACAGTCTGGGTTGGCGCCACATTCGTTGGTGCGTTTAGCATCGGCCCAAGCGGCGTCTTCTTCTTTGTGCCCGTGGCCTTGATCGCCTACGTCGTCTGGCGGGTTGTGTCGGATCGCATCCGCTCTCGTGAAGATGATCACTACGACCGGATCGAAAAATAATGCTGGCCCTCACAACCGAAACCGTCCCCGGCCGCGACATTGCCGAGCCTCTGGGCATCGTGCGCGGCTCCACTGTGCGCGCCAAACACATCGGCAGTGATATCGTCGCCAGCCTGCGCCAAATCGTCGGCGGCGAAGTCCGCGAATACGCGGCTCTGCTGGCAGGCGCTCGCGAACAGGCCTATGACCGCATGATCGACGACGCGCGTGGTCTGGGCGCAGACGCAATTGTTGCAGTGCGCATGGAAACCTCGACGATCCAACAAGGCGCGTCCGAGGTTGTCTGGTACGGAACCGCTGTTCGGCTGGCACCACGCTAATTTCCTGACTTGACCCGAATTAATGCGCTTGCCCTTCTAGGGTTGCATTTTTTTGAGGTATTTAGATGTCAATTAGCGACCCTGCCGACGATGGCCCTTGCGCAGAAGCCTGCGAAACTTTTCGAAAATCGCTGCTACGCCCGCGCCGAAAGAGTGTTGGAGGATTTGTTCTAACGTCCATTGGCCTTCTGTTTGTGGCGCTGGTGCCGCTCTATTTTGCGATGGCGGCCAGTCATTTGGTCCCAAACGAAGGCATTGCCCGCGGGATTTCGCAAACGCCGGCTACCGCGCAGAAGCTCTATGCAGCCGAAATCCGGTTTGGCGCGGTTCTTGTCCCTTTTACTGGGTTGCTGATTTTGTGCCTCGTCGCTCAATTGCGTGGCATTCGGCGCCACTGGTTCTATCTTTGGCACGATCTCGACCGGCAAGCCGCAAAAGCGCACGCATGGGCCATGATCTGGGTACCATTCGTAGCGTTCTTCATCTTCCTGGCGGTTTTGTTGGCAGCTTGGCCGCTCCTCGATCTGCCCGGCACGCTGGAAGATACGCTTCCCGTCGCGGGATCAGTTTCGGAGTGGAGCGTGGGGTACTGGGCGGGCGCGATTTTGGCGGCCATGGTCATCACTCTTGCGTTCGTGACGCTGATCGCAACCTCAACCTTATCGGGCCACTATCCAGCAGCCAGGGACGTCGACCCAATCTTCTTGGCTTTCGAAAGCGCAAAGCAGTCCCTTGGAGAGGACCGCGAACCCAAAGACGTACTGGCAAAGTTCTTTTTCGAAGACGGAGACTACCAAAAAGACCTTCGCCCACGTTTCAAAGACCCAAGCTACATCGCCAGCCATGCCCCGGTCAGCTCAGTCTCTATGACGCCTGAAGCAGCATCCGGGATGATCAGAGGTCTTATCGTGGCCCTCGGGGTGGTCCTTGTTGTCGGACTTCTGGTCCTCGCGCTCGGATTAGAGCTCTTGAAACTCAACGTCGGTGGGAGTGTCGAATATCAGGCAGCGGTAGGTCTGGCCGGTGATGCCTGGCTTCAATGTCTGGGAATTGGATGTTCGATCCTGCTTTTTGTGGCTTACGGATTTCCAACGGCGCGCTTGGCACCCTATGTCGAAGCCGCAAAAACCATAAAGCCGAAGGAAAGCACGGGTGGGACGCGCCTGATGTTCAAGAAGGTCGAAAAACTCCTTGGGGCAAACGAGAAAAAATTGGCTATCATTCTTCAAGCCGCCAACCACGGTGGCGGTTTTCAGGAAACGTTGAACGCAACCCTTTCCTCACGGATCGCAACGGTGCTGGGGCTGCTCGCCCCCGCCGCAATGAGCGGGGTCTTGTCGCTTCTGGGATAGATAGTCAGGCACTCCACCCCTATGCCCGTACCATGATATCGGATCAGACACTCACCAGCGAAGGCTTGGCACCGACAGGTCGCGGAAAGATCCTGTTGATCGCTTGCGGTGCGCTTGCCCGTGAGATTATGGACATCCGAACAAACGCTGGTTTTGATCACCTCGACCTGGCCTGTTTGCCTGCCCAACTTCATAACCACCCTGACCGCATCCCGGAAGCCGTCGAGGCGGCGGTAAAGAAACACCGGGCGGACTATGATACGATCTTTGTCGTTTATGCAGACTGCGGGACAGGCGGGCATCTAGAAGCCCTGTGCAAGAAATTCGGCGTGGAAATGATTGATGGACCCCATTGCTACAGCTTCTTTGAAGGCAACGAGGCATTCAGCGCCCGCAGCAATGAAGAGTTTACCGCCTTCTATCTGACCGATTTTCTGGTTCGCCAGTTCGACGCGTTCGTCTGGAAACCGCTCGGGCTCGACCGCCATCCCGAGTTGCGTGATATGTACTTTGGCCATTACGAGAAGCTCGTCTACCAGGCCCAGACTGAGGATCCCGCGCTCACTGCAAAAGCCCGGGACTGCGCCGACCGGCTCGATCTTGCGTTCGAACGCAGGTTCACCGGCTATGGCGATCTTGAAAGCGCGCTTTCAACTTGGGCCAGGCGCTCCTGACTTCATCTGGCAAGAAGTATCCCGGGGGAGCCGCAAAGCGGCGGGGGCAGAGCCCCCTCAGGCCGCCGCCACCAGCCGAATGCGTTCGATCATCGCGCGCAGACCGTTCGAGCGCTGCGCCGAAAGATGCTCGTCCAGACCCAGCCGCGCCATTTCCGCAGGGGCGTCGACGTCTGTCACCTGCGCCACCGGTAAACCGCCGTAAAGCGCGCGCAGGATCGCGATCAACCCCTTCACGATCATCGCATCGCTATCGCCATCAAACGAAAATGTGCCGCCTTCGACCTTTGGCACGAGCCAAACTTGGCTGGCACACCCATCCACCTTGGTCGCCGGCACCTTCAATGCATCGTCCAGGGGCGGCATATCGCGCCCAAGCTCGATCACATAGCGATACCGATCTTCCCAATCGTCCAGAAATTCGAACGTCCCGGCAATCTCTTCAAATGCTTCAGTGGCCATCGCACCCTCCTGCCCCATCACCTATGCCGCACACCACGTCGCGTCCAGCACCGCTCCTGCTTTTCATGGTCGGTTTTTTCCGCTAACGCTTTGACAAGACGAGAGGGACGCCATGACAGCATCACTAGGCATCAAAAGCATCGGGCTTGGCCTGATCGTGTTCATGACGCTTTCGGCTTGCGGTCGGATTTCTGACAGCGGCTTTAGACCCTTCGGTTTTCTCAATCGCGAACCGGCCCGGGAATCCCTGATGCCCGAGGATGCGATCATCCCAACCGAGCGTCGCGAACTGATCCAGACTGTTGGGCGCCTCAGCCTTGAGCCGACGCTTGATGGCGCACAGCTGCGCGCGGATGGGTTTGCGGCAGGTCTGGGCTACTATGATGCAAGCCTTGTTGCTGAAAACGACGGCTTCCCGGTCGACGGAGTGTTGACGTTCCAGTTCCGCGCCTCTCCTCCGTTCGGAACCGAGGCTGGCGTCCTGACCAACCGAACACGCACCGTTCGAACCGCGATTTTCTTAAGCGATTTCGACCTCGCTGGCGTGCGAGAGATACGCGTGATCGCGCAAACGAATATTCAGAGCCTGCGCCCCTAGAGCGAAACCGTACGCACCTTTTGACCTTTAGCGGTCAATGCGATCTCGCCGTTGCAAAGCCTGAGGGCGTCATCGCCAAAAGCCTCTTTGCGCCAGCCCTTGAAAACCGCGCCATCGCGCAACCCGGCGGCGATCTCGTCCAGATCTGACGACGTCGCGATCAGCTTTTGGGCCACCCCCGCCTCGTCAGCCTTCGCCTTCAGGAGAACGCGCAACAGGTCGGCAAGTGCAGGATTGACCTGTAGCTTTTCCTTGCTCCTGTCCGCCTTGGGAAGGTCATCTTCAGGACAGGCAATCCCGTCGGCAACGGCCTTCAGAATGCCCGCGGCGATATCGCCTTTGCGGGCTTCGCGCAAAAGGAGCCGTGAGCGGCCTAAATCTGCCTCGGACTTTGGCCGGGTCGAGGCAAGCTCGAGCAAGGCGTCGTCCTTGAAGACGCGCCCGCGTGGGATGTTGCGGTCTTGGGCAAACGCTTCGCGAAACTGCGCCAGCTCGCGCGCGATGGCAAGGAATCGGCCCGAATTCGTCCGTGTTTTCAGACGCTTCCACGCTTCTTGAGGGCGCACGATGTAGGTCTCGGGATCGCTCAAGATGGCGATTTCTTCTTCCACCCAAGACGTGCGCTTCGTCCGCTTTAACTCGTTGGACAGAAACTCATAGATCACCCGCAGATGGGTGACGTCCGCCAGCGCGTAGGTCTGTTGCGCCTCAGACAGGGGCCGCCGCGACCAATCTGTAAAGCGTGAGGATTTGTCGAGCGAGGCCTTTGCGATCTTGCGCACCAGCGTCTCGTAACCAACCTGTTCGCCAAAGCCAGCGACCATCGCGGCCACCTGCGTATCGAACAACGGTGCCGGGATCACACCCTTGTCGACATAGAAAATCTCCAGATCCTGGCGTGCTGCGTGGAAGACCTTCACAACCGAAGGGTCTTCAAAAAGCGCGTAGAGCGGGTCCAGCTCAAGCCCCTTGGCAAGCGGATCAACAAGAACCGCGTCTTCTTCGGCATCGCCGGGCACGGCAAGCTGCACAAGGCACAGCTTCGAGTAATACGTGCGCTCTCGCAAAAATTCCGTGTCTACAGTGACATATGGCGCGCCCTTGGCCCGCTCGCAGAACGCCGCCAGGCCTTCGGTCGTTGTTATTGTGATCATGCTTCGTCTTGTTCGCTCAGGGGCTTGACCGTGATAGGCGATGGGCCGCGCGAACTCAACTGAGGAAAACCGGGCTCTTGTCGCCAGCCGCAAACCGCCGCAGGACGGATGGGTAAAGCGCGTGTTCGGCCTTCAGAACCCGCGCGGCAAGAATGTCCGGCGTATCGTCCGGCATAACCGGCACCCGCGCTTGTCCCAGGAGCGGTCCCTGATCAAGCGTTGCAGTGACTTCATGCACAGTGCAGCCCGCTTCAACGTCGCCAGCTTCGAGCGCGCGGGCATGGGTGTTCAGACCGGGATACTTCGGAAGAAGCGAGGGATGAATGTTCAGCATCCGACCAGCCCAACGCTCGACGAAACTGGGCGTCAGGATCCGCATGAACCCGGCAAGACAAACGATATCCGCATTCGCCTGCTCCAGAACCACCTGAATGGCATCCTCGAACGCTTCACGGTTGTCAAAGCGGCGATGATCTATTGTAGCCGTCTGGATGCCGCGCGCAGCCGCGCGGCCAAGCCCCCCTGCCTTGGCATCGTTTGAAAACACCAGACAGGGTCGCGCAGGATGATCACCGGTCATGCTGTCGGCCAGGGCGACCATGTTCGAGCCGCCGCCAGAAATCATCATCGCAACGTGTTTGGTCAAAGAAGGCGCCCCGAGTACGAAACGCCCTGCCCCTTGGTAACCTCGCCCAAAGCCATGACGCTTTCGCCTTCCGCGCCCAGCGCGCCTGCGACGGCTTCCACACCTTCTGGAGGCACCACAACGATCATGCCCACACCGCAGTTGAATGTCTTCAACATCTCGGCTTCCGCGACGCCGCCGGCTTCGGCGAGCCATTTGAAGATTGCCGGTGCGTCGACGGCATCAAGATCGACCGTGGCTGCGCAACCATCTGGCAGCACGCGCGGCAGGTTCTCTGTGATCCCGCCACCGGTAATATGGGCCAGCGCCCTGACCTGACCTGTACGGATCGCGGCAAGCGCTGCAGGCACATAGATCCGAGTTGGCTCCAGCAAGGCGGCGCCAAGCGTTCCGTCGGCCCAAGGACACGCATCGCTCCAGTTCAAACCGGCAAGCTCAACGATCCGACGCACAAGGCTGTAACCGTTGGAGTGGACCCCGCTGGAGCCAAGCCCAAGTAGCACGTCACCCACCTGAACACCTGCAGGCAAAGCGGTTCCACGCTCCATGGCACCCACCGCGAACCCTGCAAGATCGAAATCACCATCGGCGTACATGCCCGGCATCTCTGCCGTTTCGCCACCGATCAACCCCGCGCCCGACATCTTGCAGCCCTCAGCGATCCCTTCGACCACCCGCGCCGCTTCATCGACGCTCAGCTTACCGGTCGCAAAATAGTCGAGGAAAAACAGCGGCTCCGCGCCCTGGCAGATCAGATCATTGACGCACATCGCCACAAGATCCTGCCCGACCCCGTCCAGATGTCCGGTATCAATGGCAATACGAAGCTTGGTCCCGACTCCGTCTGTCGCCGCCACAAGAACCGGGTCTTCAAAACCCGCAGCCTTCAGGTCGAACAGCCCACCAAAGCCACCAATCGAGGCCATGACGCCGGCGCGCGATGTCGAGGCGGCGGCGGGTTTGATCCGGTCAACCAATGCATTCCCAGCATCGATATCGACCCCCGCATCGGCATAGCTGAGCCCGTTCTTTTCCATGACATCCCCTCGCCCGGCTTGGTTCCCGTGCGAGGTAGCCCAAGGCACAAAGAGAGTCCACGCATGAGGCCCTTGCGGATGGCTCGCGCTGTTAACCTTCGTTAATTCTTGTTAGCTTCGCTCCATGCCATGGACGTCACCTCTCATAAGGCTGCTTGCGATTCTTCTCCTGTTCGCGGCAAGCTCCGCGCTGGCCGAAACGCGGGTCATCGACGGCGACACGCTTGAAATTGACGGCGTGACCTATCGGTTGAACGGCATTGACGCCCCAGAACATGGTCAGCGATGTGGTGATTGGAACTGCGGTGCAGAGGCGACGCTTGCATTGGCCGAGTTGGTGCGCGGACACGACGTGGTCTGTCAGGCACTTTCCAAGGATCGCTATGGCCGTGTCATCGCCACCTGCTTTGCTGGTGGTCAGGACCTCGGCGCAAAGATGATCGACCAGGGCCTTGCCTGGGCGTTCTTGCGCTACTCGGACACATACATGTCCGACGAACTCGTCAGCCGAGAGAAAGCCGAAGGGGTTTTCTCGAACGACTTCACGACGCCCTGGGACTTTCGCGCAGAACGCTGGTCAACGGCCGAGGCCCGCGAAAAGGCTGCGCCGCCCGGTTGTCCGATCAAGGGCAACATCTCGCGCAATGGACAAATCTATCACGCGCCATGGTCCCCTTGGTACAGCCGCACGCGGATTGATACGTCGCGGGGGGAGCGTTGGTTTTGCTCGGAAGCGGACGCTGTGGCCGCCGGCTGGCGCGCACCGCGCTGGCATTGAGCGCGGCCTTGACCGGCAGCAACACCCTGTTATGCAGACGCTTGGCGGGCCTGTAGCTCAATTGGTTAGAGCAGAGCGCTCATAACGCTTTGGTTGGGGGTTCAAGTCCCTCCGGGCCTACCAAACCCCGCCCGAGACAGGAGACGCGCCGATGATCGACCTTTACACTTGGACCACACCCAACGGGCGCAAGGTCTCGATCCTTCTGGAAGAACTCGGAGTGCCGTATGAAGCGCACAGCATCAATATTGGCCAGGACGAACAATTCACGCCCGAATTTCTGGCCATTTCCCCCAACAACAAGATCCCTGCCGTGCGTGATCGCAACAGCGGCGAAACGGCGATGGAATCCGGTGCGATTATGCTCTGGCTGGCCGAGCGAGAGGGCAAGTTTCTAGGCGGGGAAACGGGCCATGTCGCCATGCTTGAATGGCTCAATTGGCAGATGGGCGGGTTTGGGCCGGTCCTGGGGCGTATTCATCAATTCCACAAGTACAAGAAACCCTATGGCGAGTTTGCGGAAAACTGGTTCCGGACCGAAGGCGCGCGTCTCTACCGGGTCTTGAACGACCGCCTTGCAAAGCACGCTTATGTTGCTGGTGAGTACTCCATCGCCGATATGGCGATCTGGCCTTGGGCAGCCCGGTTTGAAGCCCATGACACCAACCTCCATGATTACCCTCATGTTCTGGATTGGTATCGCCGCATTGCCGAGCGCCCCGCCGTCCAACGCGGCTATCACGTGCCCCGCAAAGTGGAAGAGATTCCTAGCCCCTAGCGCGCGAGCACAAGGTCGGCCTTGAGCCCACCTAAACGTTCGCTTTTGTCCAGTCGCAGTGTCCCGCCATGCTGACGCGCGATATCGAGCGCGATGGCAAGACCTAGGCCCACACCCGACCCCTTGTCTTGATTGCGTGCCTGATCCAGTCGCGCAAATGGCCTCAGCGCCTCTTCGCGCTTGTCCTCGGGGATACCCGGACCGTCGTCTTCGACCGTGAACCGAACTGCTTTTGGGGACACCGCAACGCTTACTTCGGCGCGCCCGGCATAGCGTTTTGCGTTGCCCAGCAGATTGGTCAACGCGCGTTTGATCGCCATGGGCCGCAACGTGACGGCCGTGTCAGCATTTTCGGTTGTCGCGATATCGACCTCATGCCCCCCGCGTTTTGCGGCGGCAACGACATCGTCGACCAGCGTCTGTGGCACAACATCAACCGGATCATCCAGCGTGTCATCGCGCGCAAAATCCAGGAACCCATCGAGCATCTGGCGCATCTCTTCCACGTCCCTGCGCAGGTCAACGACGTCGTCGGTATCGTCCATCAACGACAAAGACAGGTTCATGCGCGTTAGCGGCGTGCGCAAATCATGACTGACCCCCGACAGCATCAGCGTGCGCTGATCAATGTGCCGCTCGATCCGCGCACGCATATCCAGAAACGCCTGACCCGCCGAGCGCACCTCGGTAGCGCCCGAAATCTTGTAAGGTTCGGATCGGCCCCGCCCGAACGCCTCTGCGGCTTTTGCCAACCGCCGGATCGGGCGCAGTTGGTTGCGCAGAAAGATATAGGCGATCAGCGTCATCAGAAGCGATGTGAACAGCATCAGGACCAGCAACTGGTGCGGGTTGGAGGCCGAGACCCGTTCGCGATGAAACTCGATGCCGAGCGGCCCGTGACGCGTCTCGACCCGCATGATCACACGGTTTTCGTCCGAGCGCAGGTCGAACGCTTCGATCTGTGGGCGATCGGCGCGAAACGTCCGCTGGACAATTCGGCCCGACAGGTCCCAAATCCACGTCTGATCAGCCAATGGTTCGCGCACGCCCGGCGTCATCTCGATCTCAAGGGCCGCCGCAAGATCGCGGGTCGCATCGAGACCTGCCGCTGCATCTGCGGCCGCCTCGTAGGTTTCCAGAAGGTAGCTGACCTCGCCCACCATGGTGGTCGTCATCTGACGCGTGACCCTGTCATAGAGCCGCTGAATGAAAGCTGCCGACACGACCAGCTGGATCGTGACGACCGGGACGATCAGAATAAGCGCCGCCCGCGCGTAAAGCGATTTGGGCAAATAGGAATTTTGCTTGCGTTCGGCCATGCGCGTGAGCCTAACTCTGCTCGATATGACTGGCCAAGCGGAAAACCCCGTCATCGATCTGGGCGATGACATCAGATGCCTGATCGCCCCCAATCCCTCGCCCATGACCGAAGGCGGGACGAACACCTACCTTGTCGGCACGGATCGTGTTGCTGTGATCGACCCCGGCCCCGACCTTGACGCGCATCTCGATGCAATTCTGATCGCAACAGTTGGGCAGACCATCACGCATATCCTGATCACCCACGCCCATCGCGATCACTCATCACTCGCACCGCGTCTGCATAAAGCGACCGGCGCGCCGATCTATGGCTATGGCCCGCCCACGTCCGGACGCAGCGCAACGATGCAAGCTCTGGCACAGGCTGGTGGCATTGGTGGCGGCGAAGGGCTCGATACATCGTTCGCGCCCGATCACCTTCTGCGGCAAGACGACGTCCTTGATGTCTCCGGCGCGCCACTGGTTGTCCATGAAACACCGGGGCACTTTGCGGGCCATCTGAGTTTCGAACTAGGAAAAACCGTTTTCACCGGTGACACGGTCATGGGCTGGTCAAGCTCGCTCATCTCTCCGCCCGACGGCGATGCCGGCGCTTTTCGCCGCTCTTGCGAAGCACTTGCCAACCTCGACGCAACCCGTCTTTTGCCCGGTCACGGTGCGCCGGTCACGAACCCGGGCCATCGCATCGCGGAACTGATTGCGCACCGCGCGGGCCGCGAGGCGCAAATCCTGCAAGCCCTGCATCAAGGTCACCGAACGCTGCCCTCCATAACAAGCGCCGTTTACGGCCCGCTTGACGACAAGACGCACGCCATCGCTTCGCGCAACACCCTTGCTCATCTCATTGATCTTTGGGAACAAAACCGCGTCCAAAGCAACGACAAGCCGAGCCTTACTACGCGCTGGCAACCCGCCTGACCAGAAAGGAAACTTTCGCAAAAACCCCTCTGGACGCCCGAAGGCGCTATTGCTATATCCCGCGTCGGTATTCCGGCGTAGCTCAGCGGTAGAGCAGTTGACTGTTAATCAATTGGTCGTAGGTTCGATCCCTACCGCCGGAGCCAAAATCTCTTACTTATCCGACTTGCCAAGCGCCATTGTCGCGCGTCGAATGCGTTCAATCGGATCGCCTTCTTCGGCATCATTCCCCAAAGCGACTTTCATCTGCTGATAGGCATCCTCGAACATCGCCCGCCCTTGATCCCAGTTCATGAAGGTCATGCCCGGCAACGTCCTGATATTCAAAAGCACATCCGACCCAACGTCTGTCCGACCAATTAGACGCTGCGCATTGACCGCCATGGAACGGCTCAGGATCGAGAACAGTGTCGGGCTTTCTTCCGTCTCTTGACGGGGCGGGCGCAGCATTTGGAAAAACGCCCCAATGCGACCTGGAAGGTCCTCATACCGCGTCTGCACGCGCCAGGGTTTTTCCGGCTCAAAGTTCAGTATCAGGTTTGGTCCTGCCTTGAGGTCCCGCATCGCTGTCACTGGCAGATTGTCCAATAGTCCGCCGTCGATCAGCACCTCGCCTGTTTCCGTCAGGAAGGGCGGGAAAAGCCCCGGCAGCGACCCAGAGGCACGAATCGATTTCCAAAGCGGACCGTCCCGGATGATCGTGATGTCATTGCTCGTCAGACTGGTGGCAATCGCAAAGAAGTTCATCGGGATATCTTCAATTGAAACATCGCCATAGTGCCGGTGCAAACCTTCGTCCAACGCGCGGTGGTCCAGCACGGAATGGCGCGGCACCGTCCAGCGCGACATGGCGCGTGAGCGAAGGAAGATATCTTCGCAAAGGTCCATCACACGGTCAGGCGCCAACCCAATGGAGATGGCACCAGCCATTGCCGCGCCAACACTCGTGCCCCCCAGAAAATCAAAGGAAATGCCCGCCTCCAAGAGCGCCTTGATCGCCCCGAGATGCGCCGTCCCAAAAGCCCCGCCACCACAAAGCACCAGCCCCAGTGCCTCGCCGCGAATAAAGCGCGCCAGGCGTTCGAAGTCTTGGAGCTGATCAAGGGCGACGTGGTGGTGCAAGGCTTTGGGACGCGCGGCAAGAAGGACCGACGTCCCAACTGGCCCGATGGCGCCTTTTGGCCGTGTCACCGCATAGTGAAGGCTCGACGGGAGGACCCCAGCGAATAGTTCTTCTTCAAGGGCCGAAACGTGATCTGCACCCGCCTGCCCCTCCAAAACGATCAACGTCGCGTCCGACCCGCGCGCCGCTGTGCGGGCCCAAATTGATGCTTCTTTTGGATCATGAGCGGCAAGAACCAGATTGGCGTTCGCCTCCTTCGCGTCAAGCCACGCCTCCAACGCGTTTGTGTCTTCGCGCACCTCTGCGGGCACGTCGGTTTCAGTGACGAAATTCCAACCGTTTACCCCGTCAAAGGCCGTCACAAGTCCACGGACAAAGGACGGCTCTAAAGTCCCGCCAGCCCCGGGAAAGACGCCCATCGTCTTACCAGTACGCGGGCGCAGCTTTGGCGAGGCAGGCACGGCCTGCATCAGACGCTTGCTGACCGATGAAAGGATGGTGCGCGACAGAGCCGGGGTTTCGGCGCTGATCTGGTCATAGGCAGATTTCGTCAGCGCCATCACCGCGCTGTTTCTGGCAGCCACCACGTTTGCCGAACGTACGCCACCGGCAAAAAACGCCAGCTCGCCGATGGGTTCTCCGGGTTCGATTTCGGCAATCGGCTCGTCCCCCGACAGAACCCAGAACCGCCCTTTGGCCACGATGAAAAGATCGTCAGCCTCGTCGCCTTCGCGGATCAGCGTTTCTCCGCGCGCCACTTGGCGCCACTCGACCAAGGCAGCGACACGCGCAAGCGTGGCCTCATCCAGCGCTGCAAACGCATCAACCCGACGCAAAAGCGCGGCACTTTTGCTATGTGCATCCCCGTCCTTCATACAATCCCCGGTCTTGCGTCGTCACGTCCCCAATCCGCCAAGTGTCTACTGCGTTTGGGATCCCATCAAGTCAGGCTTCCCCGACCTCCTTCTATACCCAAGCAACCGGGATTTCGGGCACGGCCTTCAACAAAGCCTGGCTGTAAGGATTTGCCGGGGCATCAAAGACTGCCTCGGTCGGCCCTGTCTCAACGATCCGCCCCTTTTGCATGATCGCAACGCGATCCGTGACCCGCCGCACGACGCTCAAGTCATGGCTGACGAACAGATAGGCGAGGCCGTAGCGCGCCTGAAGTTCCGCCAGCAGGTCAAGCACTTGTGCACGCACCGAAACGTCCAGAGCCGAAACAGCTTCGTCCAGCACGACCAGCTTGGGTCGGTTGATAATCGCGCGCGCGATTGCGATGCGCTGTCTCTGCCCGCCTGAGAATTCGTGAATGTATTTCTCGCCATCCTCGGGGCTGAGGCCCACCGAACGCAGCGCCTCTGCCACTTCTGCGCGCGGATCATCCGGGACCGGCGTGCGCAGATGGAACGGTTCCGCCACCAGCCGCCAGACCTTATGGCGCGGGTTAAAGGAGGCAAAAGGATCCTGAAAGACGACCTGCATGTTCTGACGCAGCGCATTTGGCACCTCTCCGGCGACAACAGGTGCTCCGCCAAGTGTAATCCGTCCTTCCTGGACCGCATCCAGACCAAGAACCGAACGCACCAGCGTGGACTTGCCACACCCGCTTTCTCCAACAAGCCCAAGGCTTTCCCCTTCGGCCACCTCGAGTGAAACACCATCCACAGCCCTGAAAACCGGTCTAGGACCCAGAAGGCTTTTGCGCGGCAGCGGATAGTCCCGGGACACGGTTTCGACCCGCAGAAGCGGCTCAGGTTGGCGTTGGCTGGTGCGGTTAGGTTGATGCGTCGAGGCAGCGAAAAGCTTGCGCGTATACGCGTGGGAGCGGGCGCGAAACAGTGGTTCAGTCGGGCCGTCTTCGACGATCTGGCCGTGCTGCATCACAGCGACCCTGTCGGCCATATTGGCCACGACGGCGAGATCATGGGTGATCAGCATCAACGCCATCCCCTCGTCGGCGACAAGGTCCTTCAACAGGTCAAGAATGGTCGCCTGCGTCGTCACATCCAGCGCCGTCGTCGGTTCATCCGCGATCAAAAGGCGCGGACGGAGGGCGATCGCCATTGCAATGGACACCCTCTGACGCTGCCCGCCCGACAATTCGTGGGGATAGCGCGCCGGATCATAGCGGTCCGGCGGCAAACCTACGCGCGCCAGCCGGTCGAGCGCCACATCGCGCGCTTCAGCCCGCGTCGCCGCGCGGTGGGTCAGAAGGGTTTCTGCCACCTGATCGCCGATCCGGTGCATCGGGTTCAGCGCTGTCATCGGCTCCTGAAAGATCATACCGATGTCGCGGCCGCGGATATCGCACAACTGCGCCTCCGATTGCGCCATGAGATCCCGCCCGGAGAGCATCACGCGCCCCGTCGTCTCGGCCACCGATGGCAAAAGCCCGATTGCCGACAGCGCGGTCATCGTCTTGCCCGACCCGCTTTCACCGACCAGTGCAAACCGCTCGCCCGGTGCGATCTGAAAAGACACATCTCGCAGGATCGGCGTACCCGCGATGCTCATCGACAGGTTCTGGACGTCCAAAAGGCTCACCGCAGGCGCCTCAATCGGGGATCAAACAGATCGCGCAGCCCATCGCCCATCATGTTGAGCCCAAGGACCGTGGCCACAATCGCCAACCCCGGGAAAATCGTCATATGCGGCGCGAGAGAGGTCATGGTCTGCACATCCGCCAGCATCCGCCCCCAACTTGGCACGGGCGGCTGGACCCCAAGTCCGACATAGGACAACGCGCTTTCAAAGATGATCCCGACTGAAAACTGGATCGTGCCCTGAACGATCAGAAGGTTCGCGATGTTGGGCAGAATATGTTCAAGCGATATCCGCGCCTTGCCCTTGCCCGAAACCTCCGCCGCGCGGACATAGTCGAGGGTCCAAAGGCTAAGCGCCGCTCCCCTCGCGACGCGCGCAAACACCGGTATATTGAAAACGCCTATCGCAAGGATCGCATTCGTCGCCGACGGCCCAAGCAAGGCCGTTATCAAGATCGCGATGACCAGCGGCGGAAAAGCAAAAATCATATCATTGGAGCGCATGATCACATCATCCAGCACCCCGCCCCGGCGCGCCGCCGCCCAAAGGCCCAACGGCACGCCAAAGATCATGCCGACCGCCACCGCCAGAATGGCCACCGCTATCGACACGCGCGCGCCGATCATCAGCATCGACGCGATATCGCGCCCCAGATGATCCGTGCCCAGCCAATGCGCGCCGCTTGGGCCGACCATCCGGTTCTGAATGTCCACACCGTCCACAACGTAAGGCGTCCAGACAAACGACACCAGTGCCGCAAGACAGGCGAGCACCACCAAAACGCCCCCCACCCACAGCTGCCCCGGCACTCTCATGCCTGACGCCTCAAACGAGGATCGATCAGCGCGTAGGCGACATCGACGATGAAGTTCACGATCACCACAGCGGCCACCAGCAGCATCACAGCGCTTTCCACGACGATCAGGTCGCGCTGGGTGATCGCCTGAAAAATCAGCCGCCCCAGCCCAGGCAAGAAGAACACATTTTCGATGATGATCGCGCCCGCCAAAAGGAACGAAAACTGCAATCCAAGGATTGTCATCACCGGGATCATCGCATTGCGAAGGCCATGACCGAGCACGCTTTCTCTCTGGCTCAAACCCTTCGCCCGCGCCGTGCGGATATAGTCCTGGTCCAACGTTTCAATAACACTCGAGCGCATCACGCGGGCCAGGATCGACCCCTGAAACAGCGCCAGCGAAATCGCTGGCAGCGTCAGCGATACGATTACGGCCCAAAGCCCCGCCTCCCATCCCGGGAACCCGCCCGCCGGAAACCAGCCAAGGCCCAGCGCCAGCCACGCCACCAACAGGATACCGACCCAGAAATTCGGGACCGCGATCCCCAACTGGGTCAGCGCCATAATCCCGCTGTCCCAAATCGTCCCCCGACGTGAGGCTGCGATCAAGCCGACTGGAAAGGCGATAAGAACCGTCAGGATCAGCGCATAAAGCGTCAGCGGAACCGACACCGCCAGACGATCGGCGATCAGTTGCCCCACCGGCACGCGATACGTGTAGGACACACCGAAATCACCAGTGAAGACGCCAGATACCCACGCAAAATATCGCGCGACCAAACCCTGATCGAGGCCCAGTTCGGCCCGCAACGCCGCTATCGCCTCTTCGCTTGCATTCAGGCCCAGCATGAACGCCGCCGGATCGCCCGGGATCACCTCCATTGCGAAAAAAATAACAAGGCTCGCCACGACAAGCGTGAGCACAAGAGAAATCGCGCGACGAGAGAGATAACTCACCATGATCCGAAGGTTACGGTGGAGCGGAGCGCGCCGCCAGCCCCGATCACACCGCCTTCATTTGACCCGAACCATCCTGTGCGATCACAACACCCGCCAAAACAATGCCCAGCGCGATGATCGTCGGCAGGGTCAGAACCTCGCCCAGAACAATCGCGCCCAAAAACGCGGTCCAGATCGCTGCGAGATAAGCATTGGGGGTCACAAACACCGGGCCCTTGCGACGGATCAGGAAAAACCGGGAAAAATGCGCGATCCCGCTCGAAATCACGCCCGCCGCAACCATACCGGCAATGGCTTTTGTCGACGGCGTCGTCTCGGGCAGGGTCAGGGCCGCGACCGGTACAAACGGCACCGCCGCCATCAACGCCGCCGCCGCAGACAACTGCATCGCGGGCGCCTTTGGCATGATCCGCGCGATGACGGCCGTCATCGCAAGACAAACGCAGGATAGGAAAATCGCCATCTGCGGCAGCACCGGGATCTCGCCGTCCAACTGCGACCCCGTCCCTGGCCCGGCCAGGACGACCAGCCCAACGGATCCGATGACCAACCCCAAACCTTTGCGCCAAGTGATCTTCACGGCGAAAATCACCGCCGACAGCATCAGCACCATCAAAGGGATCGAAGCATAGTAGGCTCCCGCCACATTGGTCGGCAAAAACTGTTGGGCCCAAGCCAAGGTTACCGCAGGAATTAGATAGTTCAGCACCCCGAACCCCGCGGCCCAAAGCCAGATCACACGGCTGCGCGGCAACCCTTCTCCAAGTGCGAATGCGACAGCCACGAGAAACGCAGCCCCGATGATCAGGCGCCACGAGGCAACCGCCATAGCCGACAAGCCTTCCAAGGCGAAGACGATAAACAGAAACGTCGACCCAGTGCTCAGCACCATGACCAGCAAGGCGAAATAGGCGACGCCGTCGAATTTTTCACTGACCACGGGGCACTCCGCAAAAGAAAAGCGCGCCGGTCCGCACCGGCGCGCCCTTTGGTTTTGTCCTATCAGGTCAGTTGACCCAGCGCACCCCTGTCAGGTCATTGGCCTGCGTGGGGGCATTCGGCCATAGGCCCTCGATCCCCACCTTGGCAACGCCGGTCCGCGCCAACTGGAAGAGGTAACCGTTGACATAGTCATTCGCGATTGTCTCTTGCGCGGTCCTTAGAAGCGCCGAGCGTTTCTCCGGGTTCGCTGTGACCGAAAGCTCGTCCATCAAGGCCTGAAAGGCCGCGTTGTCGTACTGGAAGTAATACTCGGGCCGGGCATAAATGTTGATATCCGCGGGCTCGGTGTGGCTGACGATCGTCAGATCAAAGTCTTTGCCCCGGAACACCTGCTCCAGCCATTGCGCCCACTCGAGGTTCGAGATTTCCGTCTCGATCCCCACCTCGCGCAGCTGTGCCGCGATGATCTCGCCCCCGCGCCGTGCATAGGACGGCGGCGGCAGTTTCAGCGTCAGCGTCAGGTTCTCAACCCCTGCCTCCGCCAAAAGCTGCTTGGACAACTCCGGGTCGTAGGCCGAGTTGCCGGTCAAATCGACATAGTCGGGATGATGCGGAGGGAAATGGGTGCCAATCGGCGTGCCAAACCCGAACATCGCGCCATCGATGATGTCCTGACGGTTGATCGCGTGGGCTATGGCCTTGCGCACGCGCACGTCCATGAGCTTGGGCGACTTGTTGTTGGTCGACAGGATCGTCTCGCCCTCGGTCGATCCAACCACCACGTTGAACCGCGGATCAGCTTCGAACTGGATCAGGTTCTCGGGCGCGGGGAAGGTTGGGAAAGCGTCAACTTCACCGCCCATCACAGCCGCAAACGCCGCTGTCGGTTCGCTGATGAACTTGAAGGTCGCGCTTTCAAGCGCGGGCTTCTCGCCCCAATAATCGGGGTTCGCCACGAGTTCGATACGGTCACCCTGCACCCAACGATCCAGCTTGAACGGCCCGGTTCCAACCGGGTTGGTCGCCGCCTCGTCAATGGATTCGGTCGCCACGATCACGGCATCGCCCCAAGCCATATTGGTGATGAACGACCCGTTTGGCGCCGATAGGGTCACCTTGACGGTCAGAGGATCAATCACATCCACAGCTTCAATTCCGGCGAACAAAGCCTTCTGCGCATTGGTGGAATCCTCTGCGCGTGCACGATCGAGCGAGAACTTCACGTCTTCAGCGTCCATGGTTGTGCCATCGTGGAACGTCACACCCTCATTCAACATGAAGGTGTACTCGGTGCCATCTTCAGAAATCTCCCACGACTTGGCCAAAGCCGGCGCAATGGAGCCATCCGCCTGATACCGTGTCAGCCCTTCGAAAACATTGGCATAGACGACCTCATCGATCGCTGCCGCGGCCCCACCTGTTGGATCAAGGTTCGGCGGCTCAAGCTGCATACCGATTGTGATTGATGTCTGCGCCAACGCGCCCATTGGCAGAAGCGCAATCGCTGCTGCGCCGATGAATTTATAGGCCATGGCCGGTCTCCCTGTTTTGTCTTTGCCCCAAGGCTACCCGGCATCGCGGGAATGGCAAAGGGTTCTGTTTGACGCCTCGCCGCAACGTCACGCTTGCTCAAAACGTCGCTCTCGGGAAGCGTTGCAAAAAACATCGGGAGGACATCATGAAAACCACGCTTTTGGCCCTCGGCCTGGCCGTTGTCGCATCCACGGCAGCTGCCCAGGATATCCGCGGCGACTGGCGCACGGCCCCAGACGACAACGGCAATACCGGCATCATCCGCGTTTCGGTCTGCGATGGCAGCTATTGCGGGACTTTGGTGCAGTCATTCGATGCCAACGGCAACACGATGGAAACCGCCAACAACGGGCGCCAGATCATCTGGGACACCAAGCCCACCGGAAATGGCACCGAGTTGCGCGGCAAAATCTATGCGCCTGACCGCGACAGCACTTACAATTCGCGCCTAACCCTCAAAGGCAACACGCTCGAGGTTTGCGGACGGCTCCTTGGCATCACGCGCTGCGGCGGCGACTGGACGCGCGTCAACTAGCAGGCGATCACGCAAGTGTTGCGTCTCGTGTCCCC
>CAZWZG010000016.1:0-12979 GCA_964638245.1 uncultured Rhodobacterales bacterium | reverse complement strand
CCGCATGAAAAATGCAACCCAGCACTTGCGAAATCCTCAGCCTCCATTCGATGCAAGAGCGAGGTCGCGGTCATCGCCTGAACGCGTGTCACAGGGCCGGTCAGGCTGATGGCAAGGTCGATGCTATGAATTGCGTTCGTTATCATGACGCCGCCGCCATCCCGAGCATATGTCCCGCGCCCAAGTTCGTCATAGTAGCTTTGGTCGCGCCAAAGCGGCACCGCAATCTCGACCACGCCAAGGGCTCCAAGTTCCCCACTCGCAACGTAACGGGCAGCGGCAACTGAAGAGGCGCGCATGCGATGTTGGAATAGCATGCCAAGCATCACGCCTTCGCGCTCGCAAATCTCAACGACTTTCTGCGCTTCTTCCAAGGTGCGAGCGACCGGTTTTTCAAGAAGTATGTGCTTACCAGCTTTCGCGAGCACTTCGATCACCTCTTTGCGCACACTCGGAGGCGTCGCAACGATCGCCACCGAAATCAAAGGGTCAGCTACGACTGTTTCAAGATCAGATGAGAATTCCGGCGCCGGGCCGTCATAAAACTCTGCAAGATGAAGTGCTTTTTCGGGCGTGCGCGAGATGACTGTTCGGAGCCGAGCAACATTTTGCAGCCCGCTCAGCGCAAGAACATGCGTTCTTGCAATCATTCCAGCCCCAATCAGAGCCACTCCAATGTGCTGCTCGGCCACCAAACTCGTTATTCCCTGATTTTCTTGTTCCCCACTTTGGTCGTTTATCGGTGAAATGGGACTGCAATACTACAAGGGCCTCCACCAAAACCTAGGCACAACCCTTAAGATGGGTACTCGGACGCAATGGAAACTCGCGGAACATAGATCTCGAGTTATCCTTAGTCACTCAGCACCGGCCAATGGAGCATTCCTGACCAACTCAGGATTTCGCTTCGGGCGTCACCCCTCAAGCAAAGCCGCAGTCGCCAGCGCCATCACCTCAGCACTCTCCACCATATCATCGATCCCAACCCATTCATCCGGCTGGTGCGCCAGTTCCAGAATGCCCGGCCCGTAGGCGATGCAGTTTTTAAGCCGTCCGATCCGATCGATGTGCTTTTGGTCATAGGTCCCGGGCGAGGCGATGAAGCGCGCCTCGACGCCCATCACGGCTTCGATCCCCTCTTCCACTGCACGCACCACGGGCGCACCTTGATCCGTCATCGTTGGCAGCACCTCGTGCAGATCCCGTATCTCGTAGGTGAACCCGGGGCGGGCATCCTGCACCCTCTCCATCAACGCGCTAATCTCGGCCTTCACATCCTTGATGTCTTCTTCGACCAAAAAGCGCCGATCGATGACGATCCGGCATCGGTCGGGCACATTGGGTGCGGGAAAGCCGTCAAAGCCTTCGGGCATCTCGGCTTCGCCCCCATGGATCGAGTTGATATTCATCGTGGCATGACGCGCGCCTTCGGGCACAACCGGCATTTCGGTCACACGGCTATGCAGGATAGGAAAAAGGGTCTCTTCCATTTCCGCAATCACCGCCCCCATATGGCGCACCGCGCAGTCGCCAAGAAACGGCATCGAGCCATGGGCGATGCGCCCGTGCGTTTCAATCTCAGCCCACCAGACCCCGCGGTGGCCAAGGCAAATACGATCTTTGTTCAAAGGCTCGGGAATGATCACGTGATCCACGCGATCCGGTGAGAAATACCCTCGCTCAGCCAGATAGGCGACGCCACCATAGCCTCCGGTTTCCTCGTCCGCGGTGCCAGAAATCTCGATTGCGCCTGCGAAATCAGGGTGAACATGAAGGAAAGCCTCCGCCGCGATGATCGACGCCGCGAGCCCACCCTTCATGTCACAGGCCCCACGCCCATAGACGCGTCCGTCGCGTACCTCGCCACCAAACGGATCCACCGTCCAGCCATGGCCGGTCTCGACCACATCAATATGACTGTTGAAATGCACGCAAGGCCCCTCGCCTTGCGCCCGACGCGCCACGATGTTCCAGCGCGGGTAGTCCACGCTGTCGCCGGGCGTGCCCTCGCCCCGGATCAGTTCGATCTCGAACCCCGACCGACCCAACCGCGCGGCAAGATACTCGCAAATCTCGCGGTAATCTTCCCCCGGGGGGTTGACCGTGGGAAAGCCGATCAGGTCCTGGGTCATTGCGACCAAGCTACCTTTTTGCGCCCGCACGACGGCTCTTAAATCATCCATATCCACAGGCTAGCCCTCGGTCCCGATCGTCCACAAGCCGGAAACGCTCTGTTCCGCCCTTAGAACCCGAACTCATGTTACGGTAATAAATAGGAGCGCAAGGCCGTCTCCGCCGCAACAAAGTGCCACGTCGGGCACCGTGCGGCCCACATTCGGCCACGTCTGCGTGATCCTGTCTTTGAAGGCTGGCTTGGTGCCTCAACGTGTAAGAGACGCCGCCACCCAGGACCAAGTGGTCCGAAAGGAGACGTTATGAGTGACGACAACAAACCCCGCGAAGACAAGCAGTCCGCGCCGGCAACACCTGCGCCCAAGGATGACACCCCATCCAAGGACGACGGCTACACCTTCCGCGACTGGGCCAGTATCTGAGCCAGCATCTAGGCTGGAAACCAAGGACGTGTCGTGACAGCCTGCCCCAATGGGCACGCCGATCACGAGCATCCGAAATCTTGGCCCGGCCATGGCCGAGGCGTTCAACGCGGTCGGCATATCGACCGCAGAAGAGCTTCACAACATCGGACCCGATGCGGCCTATGCTCGACTTCTTCAAAATGGCGCACGGCCCCATTTCATCGCCTACTATGCGATGGTGATGGGCCTGCAAGGGCGTCCATGGAATGACTGCAAGGGTAAGGAAAAAGATGGCCTGCGCGCGCGTTTCGACGCGATCAAGGCCAACACGATGCCCGACAAACCCACCGGCATCGAACGCATCCTCGACGAGATCGGCGTGCGCCCAAAATAGAAAAGGCAGCCCGAAGGCCGCCTCTCCAAAGGTCCATAAATATCCTCGCCGAAGGCAAGAACGTCCTCAGCCGACCAGTTCGATGCCCGCGAAGAAATAAGCGATTTCTTCTGCGGCCGTCTCAGGTGCGTCCGAGCCGTGGACAGAGTTTTCGCCAACCGATTCCGCAAATTCTGCACGGATTGTGCCGGGGTCGGCGTCGGCCGGATTGGTCGCGCCCATGACTTCACGGTTCTTAGCAATCGCGCCTTCGCCTTCAAGAACCTGAACAACGACCGGAGCCGAGGCCATGAACTCGCACAGTTCGTCATAGAACGGGCGTTCGGCGTGAACGGCATAGAACGCGCCCGCCTGCGCCTTGGTCATGTGAATGCGCTTTTGCGCAACGATACGCAGTCCAGCTTCCTCGAACTTGGCATTGATCTTGCCTGTGAGGTTCCGCTTGGTTGCGTCTGGTTTGATGATCGAGAACGTGCGTTCCAGTGCCATGGCTCTTGCCCTTCTTGGTCGAAAAAGGCGGGACTGACCCCGCCGAAATTGATTGCGCGCCGCTTACCATGGGGTTCTTCGCTTGGAAAGGGCCATCGCCCTGCAACTGTACCCGATGCCGTCTTGTGCCACCACCAATCGAGACGCTAGCGTCGCAAAATGAGCCGCGTCCTAGACATCTGGAACAGCTACCGTGCCCTTCCGATTTGGGTCCAAATCTGGGTTGGGCTGATCCTCGTACCTGCAAACCTTGCCTCAGTCTTTTTTCTGAGCGCTCCAAACGGGATTTGGATCGCGCTGCTTGCCGTGGGTGGAATGGCCCCGAATGCCGTCTTCATGGTCGTTGAGCGTGGTTTCTCGCGGATAATGGCGATCTCGCACCTGATCCTATGGACACCGCTCTTGGTCCTTCTGTGGCCCCAGCTCGGCGCGCCCTACGCAACGCTGCTGTTTGCGATCAACGCAATTTCGCTGGTGTTTGATGTCAAAGACACTTGGGAGTGGATGGGGGGCAAGCGCGATGTCGCCGGGGCCGAATGTCCTTAGGACAGGCCGGCTCGACACAGGCTAAACGGTCGACACACCAAGCAAGTGTTGGCGCCAATGAGCATGCATTGCAGGGCTTTCGCATTCTAGGTCTCTCTGCTAATCGCCAGACATGCTCCGCTTGCATGATCTCCGCTTCAGCATCGAAGGCCGCCCTCTTTTTGAAGGCGCCTCTGCTGTCATACCCACCGGCCACAAGGTCGGTTTCGTGGGGCGCAATGGCACGGGCAAAACCACGCTGTTCCGGCTGATCCGCAACGAACTGTCCCTTGAATCCGGTGACATCGCGGTGCCCAAGGGCGCGCGGATCGGTGGGGTTGCCCAAGAGGTGCCGGGATCGGAAACATCCCTTCTGGACACGGTTCTGGAGGCCGATACCGAGCGTGCGGCCCTTCTTGCCGAAGCCGACACCGCCACCGACCCAACCCGCATTGCCGACATCCAGATGCGGCTGGCCGATATCGACGCATGGTCTGCCGAGGCACGCGCCGCGACGATCCTCAAAGGGTTGGGGTTCACAGAACCCGAGCAAGCCATGCCCTGCTCGGCATTCTCGGGCGGCTGGCGGATGCGCGTCGCGCTTGCAGGCGTGCTCTTTTCAGCGCCCGACCTTCTTCTTCTGGACGAACCTACGAACTATCTCGACCTTGAAGGCGCGCTCTGGCTCGAAACCTATCTCGCGCGCTACCCCCACACGGTTGTGACGATCAGCCACGACCGCGGCCTTCTGAATCGCGCGGCGACGTCAATCCTGCATCTCGAGGATCGCAAACTCACCCTCTATCAGGGTCCCTACGACACATTCGCGCGCACCCGCGCCGCCCGCCTCGCCGCTGCCGAGGCTGAAGCCAAGAAACAGGAAACACGGCGCGCGCACCTGCAATCCTACGTCGATCGCTTCCGCTACAAGGCCGACAAGGCGCGTCAGGCACAATCGCGCCTGAAAGCCATCGCGCGCATGCAGCCGATCACGAGCCCGCAGGAAGCCGCTCTGAAGAAGTTCACCTTCCCGGATCCCGAAGAGCTTAGCCCACCCATCCTTGCCACACATACGGCCTCTGTCGGCTACGACGGCACACCAGTTTTACGACGTCTCGATCTGCGCATCGACCACGACGACCGCATCGCGCTTCTGGGACGCAATGGCGAAGGAAAGTCCACGCTTTCCAAACTCTTCGCGGGAAAACTTGAAGCGATGCAAGGCGGCCTGGCCCGCTCCAATAAGCTGCGCATCGGCTACTTCGCCCAGCACCAGCTTGAAGAACTGCGTCCTGACGAAACCCCGCTCGAAACACTTCGCCGCCTCCGCCCGGACGAGAGCCCGGGCAAACACCGTGCGCGCCTATCGGGCTTTGGCATCGGGGCCGCGCAAGCCGAAACCACCGCCGCCAAGCTTTCGGGCGGCCAAAAAGCCCGCCTGTCCCTGCTGATCGCGACGCTCGATGCCCCACACCTCCTGATCCTCGACGAGCCCACCAACCACCTCGACATCGAGTCTCGCGAGGCCCTCGTCGAAGCGCTCACCGCCTATGGCGGCGCAGTGATCCTTGTCAGCCACGACATGCACCTTCTCAGCCTCGTTGCCGACCGTCTGTGGTTGGTCAAAGACGGCGCGGTGACCCCGTATGACGAAGACCTCGACGCCTATCGTCGAATGCTGCTCAGCGAACCTGCGCCAAAAGCACCCAAGCAGGCGAAGAAGGCCCCAAAACCCATCGATCTCAACGATTTGCAAACAAAGGCGAAATCTGCTGAGGAACGGGTGACCAAGCTTGAAGCCATCCGCGAGAAAATGGCCGCCAAGCTCGCAGACCCCGCCATGTACGAAGCGGGTCGCGAGGCCGAGCAGATCGACCTTCAGAAGAAATATGCCGAGGTTGAGGACGGTCTGGAACGCGCCGAACGGCTTTGGGAAGCCGCGCTCGAAGCGCTGGAAAAGGCCGAAGCATGATCGCGCCTTTCACCCATAAACACGTTCGGGGTCTGACATGGAGCTAGCCGCCCTGATCCCGATCTTCGTGACGCTTTTCGTGGTCATCGACCCCATCGGGCTTGTGCCGATTTTCGTTGCTTTGACTGCCGGCATGACAGCGCGGGAACGCCGCAACATCGCCTTGCGCGCCTGTCTGATCGGCCTGCTCGTGTTGACCCTTTTCGGTCTTTTCGGCGAAGCCGTCCTCGGCTTTGTCGGCATCTCCATGGGTGCCTTCCGCATCGCGGGTGGCCTTCTGTTGTTTCTGACAGCTCTTGAAATGCTCTTCTCCAAACGCCGTGCGAGGCGAGAGAACGAGGCCGAAGAGTCCCGCGAAGACCCGTCCGTCTTCCCTCTTGCGACACCGCTCATCGCGGGTCCCGGTGCCATCGCCTCGATGATCCTCCTCATCAATGACGGCGGCTGGGTCGAAGTCGCGACCGTGCATGCTGTCATGGCCAGCGTCGTCGCGCTGACATTCCTGTTGTTTCAAACCGCGGGAACAATCGAGCGCCTGCTCGGCCCCACCGGCGTCAACGTTGTCACGCGCCTTCTGGGCATGCTTCTGGCCGCCCTGGCCGTTCAATTCGTGCTTGATGGCCTGAGCGAGGCCATGGGCCTCACCTTCTGACGATTTCGTCAGTAAAGGGGTGAAGCACACCAAGTTAGCCCCCATATATTCCCCATGGAAAACGTCAGCTGGCCACAACTCTTCTACCTGATCCTGCTCCTTGCCGCCGTAGGGGGATGGTTTTTTGCCGAAGGCCGCCAAAGCTGGGGCAAAACGGCGCGTCAGGCTGCCGTTTGGGGCCTTATCTTTGTCGGCGCCATCGCCGTAGTCGGTCTTTGGAGCGACATCCGTGATGACATCGCCCCGCGTCAGGCCGTGACCCAAGAGGGCACGATCAGCGTTCCGCAAAGTTTTGATGGCCACTATCAACTAACCTTGGACCTCAACGGTGAACCCGTCGATTTCATTGTCGACACAGGCGCCACGGACATCGTGCTCACCCGCGCGGACGCAGCCCGGGTTGGCATCGACCTCGATACGCTGGCCTTCACTGGTGTTGCCAACACCGCCAACGGCACTGTGCGAACGGCCCGCGCGCGCATCAGCACCGTCGCCCTCGGCCCGATCGTGGACCGCGGCGTGCCGGTCTCGGTCAATGGCGGCGAAATGGAAGGGTCTCTCCTCGGCATGGCTTACCTGAGCCGTTTTGAGCGGATCGAGATCGCGGACGGCATGCTCGTGCTTGAGCGTTAGATCGCGCGGGTTTGATCGCGGCAGCCCGCTGGCCTAGTCTGTTCCAATAGCATCCAGCGACAGGAGCGAACATGCAAAAACACGTCGTCACACATCCAGATATGCCCGCGCCCTATGGCGCCTACTCGACCGTTGTGGGCGCAGGAAACTGGCTGTTCATCTCAGGTCAGGCAGGCATCGATCCTTCAACCGGACAGAAAGCTGGCGAAGACTTTGACACACAAGCCCGGCAGGCGTTCGAAAACCTCAAGCAATGCCTTCATTGTTCAGGTGCCACGATGGGTGATGTCGTCAAGGTCGTCACATGGCTTGGCGACGGCGATCAACGTGCCGCATTGAACGACCTGTTCGGCGAGTACTTTCCCGTCGCACCACCAGCGCGCTCGACACCGATCGTCGACCTTCCCATGGGGTTGCTGTTGTCCATCGAAGCTACTGCCGTCGCGGCCAAAGCCGTTTAGTCTTGATTGCGTGATTGCGCCTAAAACCGTTTGATTTTAACTGCTTGTCTGGCCTATCAGCATCGTTTCTGTTTCCTCATCGGCAGGAAAGTATAGTTCGATCTTGAGATCTGCGAGCGCCAAGTCCTGCGCCGTCCCGAATTGCGCAATCGTCGCAAACAGCGACAAGCGCGTCTCGCCCACGCGCAGGATCGTCGGAATCACGGGACCCAAGGGCGTCTGCGCCCCTCCTCCCGACACCACTCCTAGATAAGACGCCGCGCGATCCAGCGCCTCGTCCCCACCAAGAGCCGCGCTTTCTAGGCGCAAGCGTTCGGCCGCATGGCGTGCCACCTCGGGCCAGTTTTCGACGACCTCGGGCAGCACCGGACCGCACATCGCCTCCAGAATGCTCCCGCCCACGCCCAGTCCAACCGCCCCAAACAGGGTCGCGGCCGCCGGGTTGAGATCAACAATGGTCCAAAGCCGATCCACTGCCAGCGCCGGATGGGGCATATGCGAGGCCAGCGTATGTGCAACCGCCTGTCGGACCGGCGCCATGGTGTCATCGCTCCAATCTCGCGCCGGATAGCGCGCCGCAAAGCCTGCCGCGACCAACATCTGGTTTCGCGCATCAAGGGGCAGGTTCAACGCCGCCCCGAGCCGCGCGACCATATCCGCTGACGGGCGCGCCCGCCCCGTTTGCAAGAAACGACACATGACGCGCGGACACGTCCGCCTCCAGCGCAAGGTCAAGCTGCGAAAACCGCCGCGCCTGCCGCCATGTTTTGAGGGTTTCGGGGAATGACATGCCGGCACCCTAACGCTCCGCCTGCGCCGCGTCACTTACCTCCAAGGTAATTGAGCGCATGACCTATCCCGTGCGAGCAGACCTCGAATGTTCAAAGGAGACACAGCATGCGCAGCCTCGCTTTCCACAAATTCTGGCTCAAGATCACGGCCATCGTCGTCGGCTCTTTCGGGCCGGTGTTTTTTCTCGGAACGATGGCGGCCACGGCTGAACCCGCGCGCTGGACGCTCGACTTTCTGGCGTGGCCACTGGATGGCGCAACCACTTATGCCTCGCACGACACGCGGTTTCTCTCCGCGCTCACAGGCGGTTTTCTCCTGGGCTGGGGCGTGATGATCTGGATGCTCTCGGTCAAGGTCTACGACCATGCCCCCGAGGCGGTTCGCCAATCGGTCCTAATCGGCATTCTGGCCTGGTTCGTGCTCGACAGCGCCGGCTCGATCGCCTCGGGCACAGCGTCGAATGCAGGCTTCAACGTCCTCGTGCTCCTCGTTGCAGTGGGGCCGCTTTGGTGGCGGGCCAGCGAAGCCTAAAATCGCTCCGTGTGGCCGGACCGAATGACAAACCGGACCGACCAAGCGTGCCAGTGTCCTTTCACCAGATGGAGAAAGGACACCCAATGGACCCCACGCATTTCCTTGCCGCGCCGCAGACCAACCGTGAGCCCGAAGACGCATTCTACGAACGCCACGGAAGCGGACTTGCCCCTCTTTGGGCACGCCTGTTCAGCCTGCGTTTGCCGCGCATCCGACGTATTCCGCGGGCGACGCGACTGAGCTATAAAAGGGCATGACCCTCCACACCCATCCCACAGTAACGGACGACGAGGCCGACATCCTTGCCGTCATCCGCCGAGAAACCGCCACTTTCGCGGTAAGCGATTTCGCGGCGTGGGAAGAGTGTTGGGTAAAGGCGCTGCATACGACGAATGTCCTTTCGTCCGAATTCAGTGGCGTGAACGCATTGCTCGGGTTTGACGCCATCGCGGCCAACATGCGCCACGTGATGGAAAACGACCTTGGTTGCGGCGTCGAAAGCTACGATTTGTCCAACATCACCGTCACCCTGCGCGGCGACGTCGCTTGGGTGACGTTCGACTGCTGCTCGACCTACCCCTCGGGCCAAAGCGCCGACGTTTTTGAGACCCGTATTCTTGCGCGCAGCGCCACGGGATGGAAAATCGCATACTCACTTTCCGCAGTGCACTGCATGGGCCGCGAGGCCGCGTTCCGCGTCGATCAGGCCGGACAGGTCACATGGCAAAGCGCGGACGCCGAGCATGGCTGAAGACACACCCGTTTCTGACCGTCTCCGCAGGCCGGTTGCGCGCGCGGCGCACCGATTGGGACAAGCCCTTGCAAGACGCCATCGCGGCCGCGGGTGAGTATCACGGGTTCTTCGAGCTTCACCGCTTCGCCCGCGAAACCGGCGGCGGTTTTCGCTATCCGGTCATTCTCGGCGAAACCGACGAAGGCGGCGTCGCTGCCGTGCACCTCACGGCCAAGGACGGCGCCACCTATGTCACGCTCGATGCAAGTGCTGCCATCGCGCGCCGCCTCGCGAGCGCCCGCGTGGTCTACGGGTTGTCCGATGCGCAATTCCGCACCGCCAGCCTGATCGCAGAGGGCCACGCCCTGCCCCGCATCGCCCAGGACATGGGCATCAGCGTCAACACCGTGCGCACGCACCTCACCCGCCTTTACGAAAAAACCGGCGTCAACGCGCAGACCGCGCTGGTGCGACTTTTGCTCAGCGTTGGGTGACCCCGTGGCCAAAACTCCGGGCTAATCCGGCAAACCGCTCTACCAGAAACTCGGCCTTAAACCCTGGCATCGCTGTATGCCGCTCAACGCTCCGGACGATTATGAGGCGCTGCTGAACGGCGCGGAAGGCATCACGTATGTCTCGCCCCCCGGCCCTGCTGATATGGTCCATCTGTTTTGCGCCAACCGCGCTGTACTGGACGCCCAAGGCTTGGTAGCCCTCAAGTATGTCGACACAGGCGGCATGCTTTGGATTTCCTGGCCCAAGAAGTCTTCCAGCCTGTTTGTGGACCTTACCGAAGACGACCTTCGCGACGTTGTGCTCAAAACCAACTGGGTCGACGTGAAAGTGTGCGCCGTGGACGCCGACTGGTCCGGGCTGAAATTCCTGCGCCGCAAAGGCACCTGAGCGCGCATCGCTTGACCCAAAGCGCTGTCGTCGCTATCGCTCGCCCCAACCCCGACGATCGGGGCCATGGAGATTTTATGTCAGAGCGTGTGGTCCGCCGCTAAGGCCCACCCAAACGGGTCAACCCTCTAAACGCCGTCCGCGCGCGATGCCGGACGCGCGTTCGATCATGCTGACATCAAGAGACCCTAGCAGTGAACATCTCAAAACACGAACAGCGCGTGCTTCACGTGCTGGCCCAAGGCGGTGCGATTCATTTCGAGCGCGCCACAAACGGCAAACTCACCTCCGTGCGTTGCATGACCCGCGACGGCTATGCCCTCGCCGATTGCACGCTCGATCTCACAATTCGGCTCAAGAAACGCCGCTTCATCAAATCTCAGAATGGGCGCCCTTACCGCGTGACGCACCTTGGCCTGCGCGCGGTCAATGCTCAGCTCGATAACCGATAGGACCACGCAATGACCCTGACCATCAAGGAAACCACCCGCGCCGACATCCCGGGCCTCAAGGCCGTCCTCGACACCATCGATCTGTTCCCGGCCGAAATGCTGGAAGACATGCTGGAACCCACTCTTGATGGGAAAAGCGACGCCCTCTGGCACACCGCCCATCTGGGAGGCCGCGTTATCGGGTTGGCCTATACCCGTGCCGAGATCTTCACAGATCGCACTTGGAACCTCCTCGCTCTGGGCGTCCACGCTGACGCCCAGAGCAGCGGCGCGGGCAAAACGCTCGTTCGCGCCGTCGAAGATACCCTGCGCACCCGCGCCCAGCTCCTTTTGATCATCGAGACGTCCAGCGGTCCCGACCTCGAACCTGCGCGCGCCTTCTACCGTGCCAACGGCTATAACGAGCACGCCCGCATCAAGGACTTCTGGGCCGAAGGAGACGACAAGATCATCTATCATAAAGCGCTCTAAAGGCCCTTCATCTGGACAAAAGTATCCTCGGGGGGAGCGCGCACCGCGCGCGGGGGGCAGACAGCCCCCCTCCTCAGCTTGAAGGATGCTCGGCCTTCTTGGCCCAGGACCCGCTTTCCTGGCTCCAGTACTGGGCGGCCACGCCTGCACCGGTCAGCGTCCGCCACTGGTCACGTGCCGCCTCGACCGCCGCAGGATCATTGCCATCAAACAGGATACAGGCCCGCTCAAGCGCGGCCACATCGTCCGCTGCAATCTCGGCCCCGTCGATCGCCATAACGCAGGTTGCACCGTTGGGCGCCGGCCCGTCAGTCAACAACACCGGTTGCATCGCATCATGGGGTCCCCCGGCGCGACCATGGGGCAGAAACCCGTCGCCCTGCCAAAGCCGCTCATCAAGCCAGTCCAGCCGCGCGCCATCCGTCCCCTTCACGGCGACGCGCCACCCCGCCGCCAATGCCTTTTCCAAAAGCACCGGCAAGGTCGCCTCCAGCGGCGAACGCGTCAGGTGATAGAAGTAAACAGCACCCATCGCGGTCAGCTCATTCCCCTTCGAAGCCGTCCGCCACCATCCGGTCGAGTGCCAGCACTCCCCAACCGGTGGCACCCTTGGGGCTCATCGGCCCCTCGCCCTTCAGCGAGGCCACCCCGGCAATGTCCAGATGGATCCACGGGGTGTCGTCCTTCACGAAGCGCTGCAGGAATTGCGCCGCCGTGATCGAGCCGCCGGGCCGCCCACCAACGTTCTTCATGTCCGCCACCCGGCTTTTCAGCTGTTTGTCATAGCCGGCGCCCAGCGGCATGCGCCACGCGCCTTCCTTCTCAGCAGCCGCCGCATCAAGGAAACTGTCCGCAAAGTCGTCATTGTTGGAAAACACGCCTGCGTTCTCATGGCCAAGCCCGATGATGATTGCGCCCGTCAGCGTGGCCAGATCCACCATTCCGGTGGGTTTGAATGTCTCTTGGGCGTACCACATCACATCGGCCAGAACGAGGCGGCCTTCGGCGTCCGTGTTGATCACCTCGATCGTATCGCCCTTCATCGAGGTCACCACATCACCGGGCCGCTGCGCGCGCGCATCCGGCATATTCTCGACCAGCCCGACCAGCCCCACAACATGCGCCTTGGCTTTGCGCATCGCCAGCGTCTTCATGACACCCGCCACAACACCGGCCCCGCCCATGTCCATGGTCATGTCTTCCATGCCGCCCGCGGGCTTCAGGCTGATCCCGCCGGTATCGAACACGACACCCTTGCCGATCAGAGCCAAAGGATCGCCTTCGGCCCCCTTCCATTCCATGACCACGATCTTGGAGGGGCTTTCCGAACCCTGCCCGACCCCCAAAAGCGAGCCCATGCCGAGCTTTTCCATCTCGTCCTCTTCAAGGACGCTGACCTTAAGACCAAGCGAGGATAGCTCTTCCAGCCGA
>CAZWZG010000015.1:0-32366 GCA_964638245.1 uncultured Rhodobacterales bacterium | reverse complement strand
ACTGGACTTCGTCGGCACCTTTGTCGGTGCGCCACCAGCGTTCCCAATCGGCATCCGGTCGGCCTGTGGCATCGGTCCATTCCTTGGCGCAGGCGATGTATTCGATGGGGGCGTCGAACCAGACGTAGAAGACCTTGCCTTCCATGCCGGGCCAGGGCTCGGTACCCTTTTTGACCGGGACGCCCCAATCGAGGTCGCGTGTGATGCCACGATCCTGCAACCCATCGCCGTCGTTGAGCCATTTCTTGGCAATCGACGTTGTCAGGATCGGCCAGTCTTTCTTGCTTTCGATCCAGGCGTTCAGTTTGAAGCGCATGGCCGACTGGCGCAGGTAAAGATGCTTGGTTTCACGGACTTCAAGGTCGGTCGAGCCTGAGATGGCCGAGCGCGGCTCGATAAGATCGGTCGGGTCAAGTTGCTTGGTGCAGTTTTCGCATTGGTCGCCACGGGCGCGGTCATAGCCGCAATTTGGGCAGGTGCCTTCGATGTAGCGATCGGGTAGGAAGCGGCCGTCGGCGTTGGAGTAGACCTGTTTCTCGGTGACTTCCTCGATCAGGCCTGCCTCATCCAGTTTCCCGGCGAAGTGCTGGGTCAATGCATGGTTCTGGGGCGACGAGGAACGCCCGTATTTGTCAAAGGACAAGCCGAACCCATCGGCGAGGTCCTTTTGAACCTGCCACATCTCGGCGCAGTACTCATCGACGGGCTTTCCGGCCTTGGCTGCAGCCAGTTCGGCGGGCGTGCCGTGTTCGTCGGTGGCGCACAGGAACAGAACCTCATTGCCGCGCGCACGGTGGTAGCGGGCATAAAGGTCCGCTGGAAGCTGGCTTCCAACGAGATTGCCGAGGTGCTTGATCCCGTTGATGTAGGGGATGGCACTGGTGATGAGAATGCGGGCCATTGGGCGTCTCTTGTCGTCTGGGTGCGGGTTCTCTAGCGCAGGCGTTCGCGATTGGCGAGGGCCTGTTGCGGCCAGCATGTGGGCTCAGGACCGCTGCGGTGAAGCTTGGCGCAGTCCGAGCAGTGATGTCGCGCCTCCGGCGCTGGGTGTGGCGGGCTGCTGTTTTGAGCGGGTCGGACAGCGCGCTTGATGTGCTGAGAAAGTGACGTGCGGGTTGCGACGCAGGTGCGTCAGGCCAGAAGGGCGGTTTTTGCGGCAAGGTCGAAACCGGTTTGGGTGGCAGAGACGCGCCAGGTTTTCTCGGGGGCCATGCGCGCGCGCAACCGCTCCAGTGTCCAGCCGGTTTGAGCGTTGGCCCCATGGGCCTGTTCCATGCGCCAGCGACTTTCAACACCGGGGGCGCCGCCGTTTTCAGGTGTCAGGATCAGGCCGATAGGAGGTCTGGGCGCGGCTTCGGCTGCCAGATGCAGGCGCCGGATCGGTGTCAGGGCAGGCGGGACCGGCAGGTCTGCGACCACAAGAGGGGCCGCGCCCGAGCGCAACGCCTCTTCCATTGTCCAAAGCAGGTCGATTTCGCGGGAAGGGGCGGCAAAAACCAATCTTGCGGGATCGATAAACGCCCTTAACCCATTGGAATGCAGACGCCCCGCAGTCCAACCCGCTTCGATCCACAAGATGGGCCCGTTTGTCGCCCGTGCCACCAGCATTGCAAATGTCGCCCGGGCCGGCCCGCATCCCTCATGAACACGGCCCGGCGCCAAGGAAAGCCCCTCCAGAAAACAAGGGGTTGCGCCAGCGGGAGTGCGGTGGGACGTGCGCGTCAGAAGGTGTGGGGCGGGGGCAGCAGACATACCCTTAGGGTATCATGTTCTTGTTATGTTCTCAACCTTTGTGTGCCCTTCATCTGGCCCTAAATATCCCGGGGGAGTCCGCCATGGGCGGACGGGGGCTGGCCCCCTCTTGCCGAACGCCTCGATCCTGCTATCCCTTCTCACAAGTTCAAGGAGATCCCCGATCATGCAACGCACAGAACTCGGCCGCACCGGCATCGAGGTCAGCGCCTTCTGTCTCGGCACGATGACGTTTGGCACCAACTCAAGCGAAGAAGAAGGCCACCGTCAGCTTGATGCCAGCCTCGACTATGGCATCGACTTTCTGGACACGGCGGAGATGTATCCGGTCAACCCGGTGCGGGCTGAAACCGTGGGCAACACCGAAGCGATCATCGGGCGCTGGAACGCGAAAACCGGGCGGCGCAAGGACTATGTCATCGCCACGAAATGTGCGGGTGAAAACAAGTCCTTTGTCCGTCAAGGTCAGCTTGTTGATAGCAAGACGATCAAGCAGGCTTGCGAAGGCTCTCTCAAGCGGCTGCAGACCGATTACATCGACTTGTACCAGCTGCACTGGCCGAACCGGGGCTCTTATGCGTTCCGGCAGATCTGGGACTACAACCCGTCCAAACAGGACCGCGCCACCACGATCCAGCACATGGAAGATGTCATGGGCGCGCTGGGCGAGCTTGTCGCAGAAGGCAAGATCCGTGCCTTTGGGCTGTCCAACGAAAGCGCGTGGGGCACGGCGCAGTGGCTTGCGGCGGGCGAGCGTGTGGGTGGTCCGCGTATTGCGTCGATCCAGAATGAATACTCGGTCTTGTGCCGGATGCCCTACGACGGGGACATGGCCGAGCTGGGATTTAACGAAGACGTCACGCTCTTGGCCTTTTCGCCGCTGGCGACGGGTTTCGTGACCGGCAAGTATCTGGACGGGGCCATGCCCGAGGGATCGCGCCACCACATTGCCGGAGGTTCGCCTCGTCTGTCACCGCGCCTTGACGCGGCGGTGCGCGCGTTCATGGCCATTGCTGAAAAGCACGGACTTGATCCCGTGCACCTTGCGATGTCGTTCTGCCTGAAGCGTCCGTTCCCGTGTATTCCGATTTTTGGCGCCACCACCATGGCACAGCTTGATCACATTGCGGCGGGTCGGGATCTGGAGTTGTCCGACGAGGTCATGGAGGATCTGTCGGCAGCAAATCGGGCCAACCCGATGCCCTATTGATCACTCTTCTCAAAGGCTCCCGAACACGGCACTTTGATGTGAAGGGAAGGACGATGTGATGCGAAGACTGGCGATACTTCCGGTGCTGGGGCTGGCGATGCTGGCTTTATCGGCGTGCGAGCCCGAGGATGCGCCGACAGAATCAGACAACGCATTTGCCACGCAAGATCGGTTTGCCGCTGCCGAAGCGGCCTGTTTTGCCGATGGCGGGCGCTGGGGGCGGGGTGGATTGGCGCAGCAGTTTGTTTGCTACAAGCCGACGCGCGATGCCAATCAGTTCTGCTCGAGCGGATCGGATTGCGAAACGCTTTGCCTGTCGCGCTCGCGCACCTGCGCGCCCGAAGCACCGCTTTTTGGTTGTCACGAGGTTCTGACCGACAGCGGATTTCCAGCGACGGTTTGCATCGACTAGATCCGTAGCCTCATGCGTTGCGTCCGAGCCTCTCGAGATAGCTGGGAAAGTCACGTGCATCGACCCATGCCTCGCGCACGAGGCGGTCAAATTGTTTGGTGAACAAACCCACGCGTTCTGTGTCACGAAACGCCATGTAGTGTTCGCCGAGATAAACGACGGCGAGCAGCGGGCCAAAGACGGTGATTGGGGCCGAAAACACCCGCCGCGCATCAAAGAGGAATACGCGCAGATTCGGGTAAAGGCGGTCGTGAAGGGCGATCATGTGCGCCAACTGGCAGTCTCGCACGCTTGTCGGCAACTCCGTGTAGTAGCCTGAGCAATCGATCAAAGACGCGATTTCGAAGATCGGCATCGCGATTTCGTAGTCGCTCGCAGAACGTTGCATCCAATCAAGGCGGTCCTCGCTCGCGCCAATGGCCTGGTCGGCGGTTTTGCCAAGATGCGGCCCGTATTCCCAGCGCAGCATTTCGGGCGTTTTCAGCATGTCGGGCAGTTTTGCGGGGACGTGGCGGATTTTGTAGCCCGCAGCCTCCTGATGCCAGTGGAAGATCTGCTCGTCGACCAATGCGCGTGGCGCTTCGGTCAAAAGCATCGATGCGGCAAGGATATCGTCGGCCTGTTCAGGGCGATCCGACAGGCCGAGGAGCCAGTCGCCCGAAACGCCAAGGGCAGAGGCGCATTCGGCCACGACCTGCGCATTTGGCAGGCGCGGTGTGTCGCCTGATAGAAGCTGTGAAATCGTAGATCGGTCGACTTTCGTGGCCCGCGCCAGCGCCGATTGGCTGAGCGCGGCACGCTGCATCGCGGTCGACAGGCGGGTCCGAAACAGGCGCACACGGTCTCTTTTGTCCATTTTTCCCTCAGCACGTGAATAAATTCACATATGTTGAATTTATGATGACGAGATACAGAATTCCGTCAAGTCGGTGCAAGTGGGAAGGTGACCCAAGGACGATTGGGGACACATACACGTATGTCAGAAGGTAAGGTGGAGTGGCCAACGGTTTGGGTCGCGTTGGGGACATATGTCCTTTGGGCACTGGCGACGACGGTGCTGGCCGCCTTTTGGCTGCCGCTGGGAATCATCGTGGCCGCCTGGGCAATCGCGCAATACGGGTCGCTGACCCATGAGGTCACGCACGGCCATCCTTTCAAAAATCCGACGGCGAATGCAGCGCTCGTGGCACCGGCGCTGACCCTTTACATTCCATACGCCCGGTTTCGCGACACGCATCTTGATCATCACTTCAACTCCGACCTGACCGATCCCTATGATGACCCTGAGTCCAACTACCTTGATCCTGCGGTTTGGGCGGGCCTGTCGGGTCGGACGCGCTCGCTCTTGCGTTTCAACAACACGCTTCTGGGTCGACTTCTGGTTGGTCCGGTTGTGGGGCAAGTGGCCTATCTGGCGTCTGAGATGCGCGCGATCCGCAATGGGGATCAGCGAGTGATCCGCGGCTGGCTTTGGCATATCCCGGCGCTTGTGCCTGTGTTCGTGTGGCTGTCTTTTGCGGCGATGCCAATTTGGGCCTATCTGGTTGCAGCCTATATCGGGATCGCCCTCCTGAAGGTGCGTTCGTTTCTCGAACACCGCGCCCACGAGGATGCCAAGGCGCGCACGGTTATCATCGAGGATCGCGGCCTGTTCGCGCTCTTGTTCCTCAATAACAACTTTCACGTCGTGCACCATTTGCACCCTAAGGTGCCGTGGTACCAGTTGCCGGGGCTTTATGCCCGGGCGCCCGACAAGTACCTGACGCGCAATGACGGCTATCGCTACGGCTCTTACGCGGAAATCTTCCGCCGCTACTTCTTGCGCGCCAAGGATCCCGTGCCCCATCCGCTGGCCAGCGACTAGCGCCCGGTCCCAAGCTCTGCCATGAGCAGGGCATGGAACCCTGGATCCTGATCACGATTGCAGCGGCCTTGGCGCAGACCTTGCGCTTCATGGCCCAAAAGCAGCTGTCGCTGGAAACCTTGAGCCCGGCAGGCACCACGCTCGCGCGGTTTCTCTATGCGTCGCCAATCGTTGCCGTGATCGCGCTCAGCTACGCAGCAATCTCGACGCAACCCTTGCCAGGGATCAACGCGCGATTTCTGGGGTTCGGGGCCTTGGGCGGGGTTTGTCAGATCGCGGCGACGATCTGTGTCGTCGCGCTGTTTCAGCGCCGCAACTTCGCCGTCGGCATGGCGTTCAAAAAGACGGAGGTCATCCTTGCCGCAGTGACCAGCTTTCTTTTGTTGGGCGAAACCGTCTCGCCCTTGGGTTGGCTTGGGATCCTCGTAGGGTTCGTTGGTGTCCTATTGCTCTCGCGTCCGCCAGAGGGTGGGTCGATCTTCAACCGCGCCGTGGCGCTGGGCATCGCCTCGGGCGTCTTCTTTTCCTTCTCTGCCGTCAGCTATCGGGGCGCGACGCTGGCGCTAGAGGGTGGGGACACGATGCTGCGCGCGGGCGTGACGCTGGCGCTGGTCACGTTGTTCCAGACGATCGTGCTGTCGACATGGCTTCGCTGGCGCGAACCCGGACAGGTGCGCGCGGTGATCACCAGTTGGCGGCGCGCGATCTTTATCGGGATCTTCTCCCTGATCGGCAGTTATTGCTGGTTCGCCGCCTATCATCTGCAAAACGCCGCCTACGTGAACGCCGTTGGGCAGATCGAACTCATCTTCTCTCTTCTGGCCAGCACGCTGTTCTTTGCCGAACGCATCACGGTTCGCGAAATCCTGGGCATGGGCATCCTGACGCTTTCGATCATCGTGATCATATTGGCCATCTGACCAGCCTCTCCAAAGGTCTTCAAATATCCTCGGGGGGCTCCGAAGGAGCGGGGGCGGACAGCCCCCTCTGTACTCAGATATGCTCGATGCGGTTCTGGCCATCTGCTTCGGGGTACAAAAACGGCACGCGCTCAGGCTGTTCGATCTCGGGCGCGAGCGCGTCGATTTCCTCAAGCGCCAGCCGCGTCGGAAAGGCCAGCTTGAAGTCGCGACGTGCATCTTTGCCAACCCAGCGAATGCCACCCAATTCGCCGTCGCCTTCGGGCAAAGCCTGCACATCGACGACCATCTCGGCCTTGGCCGCAAGGATGTAAGCATCAAAGCGGCGCGTGCGCCCGGGTGGCGTGATCGCACGCATCACGTAGCGGATCCACTTTGCGGCGTCCGGTTTGGGGGCAAGGCCGGTTTCTTCTTCCAACTCGCGCAGCGCCGCGCCAACGATGGCACCCGGATCAAGTGAGGATCGTGCGCCTAGCCGGTGGGCAGTGTGTTGATCAACCGCGTCAGCGGCATCGCTGTCCTCGATTGCGCCGCCAGGAAAAACATAGGCTCCCGGCATGAAAACCGCGCCGCGCGCGCGTTCACCCATCAAAACAGTCGCATCGTTGCGCCACAGGATCAGCGTGGCCGCCGGGCGGATTGGTGGATCAGCGGGGGTCGAAACCATGCATGCCCTTGGCCCATTGGAAGGCAATGAGCCCGCCTTTGAAGCGTGGCAAAAGCCATAGCGACATGCCAATCGCCACAACGCTCAAGGATGTGGCCAGAACGAGCGGGCTGGGCTCAAACCAGACGAACACGGCGTGCAGCACCAGCGCCATGACATGGCCCACCACAAGGATCGTCAAGTACGCTGGCCCGTCATCCGCGCGTTGCGGAGAATAGTCGAGCCCGCAGGCATCGCACTGAGCGCGAACCTTCACCAGCCCGTCAAACAGGCGGCCCTCGCCACAGCGTGGGCATTTGCAGCGCCAGCCCCGCAAGAGCGCAGGCCGGATCGGCTCTTCGATTTGGCTTGTATCCGTCATGCCATCGCCATGCGCCTTTTTTGCCCCCCGCTCAAGTCCGAAAGCCCGTTTCGAAAAAAAGTCGCACGCTCGCGACGGAAACCCGGTCAAGCGCCGTTTGATGTGTATCCGGGGCAGGCAGAACCTGCCGGAGCAGTGAGTTTACGAGAGGAAACACAACAATGAAGAAGACACTTTTGATCGTTTCGGCGCTTGTTGCGCTTAATGGCGTAGCGACAGTCGCAATGGCCGATGGTCGTGGTCAGATGCGGGCCGGGCTGGACTTCGAGACGCTTGATACCAATGGCGATGGTTCGATCACAGCGTCCGACCTCGAAGCGGCAGGTGATGCGCGCTTTGCCGAGCTTGATGCCGATGGCAATGGCCAGGTGAGCGAAGAAGAATTCGTCGCCCGTTCGATGGCGCTGGCTGCTGAGCGCGCCGCTACGATGTTCGAACGTCTGGACGCTGACGGCGACGGCACCTTGTCGCGAGACGTGCTTGAAGCGCGTTCCGGTCGCGGATCGGGCATGGCTGAGCGCATGATCCAGCGCGCGGATGCCGATGGTGATGGCGCGGTTAGCCAGGAAGAGTTCGACGCGTTCGTTGCGCAAATGGCCGACCGGCGCGGTGGACCCGGAAAGGGCCGCCGGGGTGGCGATCGCGGCTAAGCGATCGCACTCAAGCGGGACGCCACGATGCTTTATCCCCCGCATCGTGGCGTCCTTGCGTGTCTATGGACGCGGCGGCTTGGGCAGGCTACGCAGCCAAGGGAATGACGCAACTCATGGACGGCAGTGCCCAAACCTGGGCCGAGGCGAGCGACGAGACGCTTCTGGCGGCATATGCAGATGGGCATGCCACGGCGGCACGCGTGCTGGCCGATCGCCATGTGCCGCGTGTCTTGGGGTTCGCCGCCCGAACGTTGGGCGGAGATCGCGCCGAGGCCGAGGATGTGGCGCAGGAAGCCATGTTGCGGCTTTGGAAGGTCGCGCCCGAGTGGCGCGCGGGCGAAGCCAAGGTGTCGACATGGTTGTTCCGAGTGGTGTCCAACCTGTGCACGGACCGCCTTCGCAAGTCGGGGCGGGGTGTCGATATCGACGCGGTCCCCGAGCCGGAGGACGATACACCATCGGCAGCCGAAACGATGCAACAGGCCACGCGCATGGATGCCTTGCAAAGCGCGTTGTCCGCGCTGCCGGATCGACAAAGGCAGGCCGTGGTTTTGCGTCATATCGAGGGGCTGTCCAACCCCGAGATTGCCGAGGTGATGGACATTGGGGTCGAGGCGGTGGAAAGTCTTACCGCCCGGGGAAAGCGCAAGCTGGCCGAGTTACTGGCAGCGCGAAAGGATGAACTGGGTTACGATGATGACTGACAAAGACAACGCATTGGATAGCCTATTTGCCGAAGCCCGCGCCAAGGGGGCGGTGCCCAGCGATGACCTGATGGCGCGGGTCATGGGCGATGCGATGGACGCAATCCCGAAACCCGCACCCGTCGCGCCCGAGCGGCCGCGAGGGTTCCTTGCGCTCATTGGCGGCTGGCCGTCATTGGCCGGGCTGGCAACGGCGACGGTTGCCGGGATCGGGTTCGGATTTGCTTCCCCCGATGTCGTGACGACCCTGTCCTTGGGCGCAAGTTACGACGTCAGCGCGCTGGATGCCGGCTATGGCGGGCTCTTTGCGGATGACGGGTTGTTTGTCGTGGGGGAAGACGATGGCTGATCCAACGCCACCAAGTGCCGCCAAGCGCGCAACGCCGATTTGGCTGCGCGTGGTTCTGGTCCTGTCGCTGGCCGCCAATCTGGCGGTGATCGGCATCGTGATAGGGGCCGCAACGTCGTCCAAAGGCCCCCGTAATCCTGACCGCATCGCTGGCGATGTCGGCGCTGCGCCCTTCGTGCGCGCGCTTGAGGCGGAAGATCGGCGCGCGCTGGCCCGCGATGTCATCAAGGAGCGGGGCGGATTCCGCGAGATCCGGCGCGACACTCAAGCCCGCGCTGAAGCGTTGTTTGCCGCTCTTCAGGCGGAGACGTTTGACCGCGCAGAGGTCGAAGCCTTGCTGAACGCACAACGAGACGCTGCCGCTATGCGCCAGACGATGGGGGAACGGGCGCTGCTGAACCGTTTGGAAGCGATGACGCAGGAAGAGCGTGTGGCCTATGCCGAACGTCTGGCCCAGCAATTGCGTCGTGGGCCGGGGCGTGGAAAGCCGCGCGACTAAGCCGCGTCAGCCGCGACGATGACCTGATTGCGCCCGTCGGATTTGGCGCCGTAAAGCGCTTCATCCGCACGCGCGATCAATGCATCCAATGGTTCCCGTACAGCATTGCGTCCGGCCCGTTCAGGTCCGCCGATGGCGACGCCGATGCTCATGGTCACACCGATACGCTGCACCTTTCGGCCCGGCAAAACGAACGGCTTGGCCGAAATCAGCCGGCAAAGGCGACGCGCCAAGGTCGCGGCCCGCTCAAGCCCGGTCTCCGGTAGCACCATCAGAAACTCTTCGCCGCCAAAGCGAGAGACCAGATCCGCGCCGCGCAGGTTGTCGCGCAAGCGCTTGGCCACCTCGACCAGAACGGCATCGCCTGCCGGGTGTCCGTAGGTGTCGTTCACCGTCTTGAAGTGATCGAGATCAGCGAGGATCAGCGCGAAAGACCGATCCGAGAGATACGCGTCGTTATCGATATCGGCCAGCCGCGCCATGGCGTAGCGCCGATTGTAAAGCCCCGTCAGCGGATCAGTCGTGGCCATACGCAACCCATCATCCACCGCCGAACGCAGGTTATCTTCGTGCAGTTTGCGTTTGAGTTGCGTGCGAATGCGGATCGCCAGTTCCGCGGAATCAAACCCTTCGAGCAAAAGATCGTTGGCGCCCATGTCGAGCGCGGTTGCACCCAAATGCTCTCCGTGGGCCGGATAAACGACCAGAATGGCAGAATGGCGTGTACCCGCACGCGCCCGCAAGTTGGCAAGGATGGTCTGGGCATCTGCGTGAATGCGTGGGGCCAGCACGAAGACGTCGGGCGGCGTTGTGGAAGAGGCAAGGTCGATCGCCTCTGCCTCGGTCAGAACAAACATCTTGTCCCGGATCACGCCCTTGAGCTCTTCCAGCCAGGCCGCGCCCGTTTCGGGTGGCGCCACAAAGGCAATCCGCGCAGATCTTTGAAACCCGTCCTGTGCTTCGGAAAAGCCAAAGTTACCCGCGATGCGGCGTCGGCGCTGAAGTTCTTCGGCGCTTTCGCGCGCGCGCAGGATCGCGCGAACGCGGGCGAGTAGGGCCAGATCATTGACTGGTTTGACGAGGACTTCGTCAGCGCCTGCATCCAGTGCGGCGATCCGCAATGCGGGTTCACTGCGTTCCGTGATCAGGATGATCGGAATGGTGCCCGTCACCTTGTCGGATTTCAGGGCCCGGCACAGCTTGATCCCAGAGCCGTTCCCCATCGCATCATCTAGGAGGATAACATCAGGCTTTTGCTCTCGCGCAACCGGGATCAAATCCATTGCAAGTGCGACCTGAAGAACGTCATAGTGGGCCGACGAGAGCTTGACCCGCATTACAATACGGTTCGTCGGTATTTCATCCGCGATAAGAATGCGACCGGCCATGGGATCTCGTCAATTCGTTATAAAATGCGTCCTGCGAGTTCATCTTTTTGCCACAAGTGTTAACATTGGATTACTGCCAACAGAGAGTTTTAACCCATGCAGCAAGAAGCCGCCGAGACGTTGGCCGCCAAGGCTTTGGCCTGGTTGACGGGGCAGGACGGGCTGTTGTCGGTGTTCCTGGGGGCCAGCGGAATGAACGCTCGCGACGTGGCCGGGCAGGCGGGTGAGCCGGAGTTTTTGGCCTCTGTCCTTGATTTCATTTTGATGGATGACGCTTGGGTCCAAGGGTTCTGCGACGCTGCCCAGATTCCCTATGATCAACCCATGAAAGCGCGGGCGGCCTTGCCCGGTGGCGGCGAAATGCACTGGACCTGATGCGTCCGCCCAAATCCATGCGGGGCTATGAAGATTTCGGGCGCGTACGCTTGTCCAAGAACTTCTTCATGCGCGACTTTCTGTTTTCTGAAATCGGGGCCGTGCACGGGATTTATAACGTGCCAGACGATCCGGATTTGGCAATCGCCGCGGGCAGGGGGCTTTGTGAGACCTTGCTGGAGCCGTTGACCGAAACCTTTGGCAGGATCGCCGTGCGTTCGGGGTTACGCTCCTGGGATCTCAATGACTTTGGCAACAAGCATGCGCTGAACTGTGCGTCCAGTGAGTCCGACCGCGCGGGGCATATTTGGGACCGCCGGGATGCTAATGGGCATATGGGCGCGGCGGCCACTATTGTTATCCCGTGGTTCGCTGATCGCTATGCGCAAGGGCGCCATTGGCACGATCTGGCGTGGTGGATCCATGATCATCTGGACTATTCGGAGATGCGATTTTTTCCTAAACTCTGCGCGTTCAACCTGCATTGGCTGGAAGTGCCCAAGCGCGAGATCAGAGGCTGGATCGGGTGCAACTCGGTATTGCTGCGCGCAGGCAAAGAACCGGAGTTGCCGTTGATCCAGCGCCAAGCGTTTTACGCCGATTTTCCGCCCTTTCGAGGGTTGGACTTGCCCTAATCGCAGAGGCGGCTTACCCCTGTAGCAGAGCAGTTAAGGGGGCACGATAATGGCAGGCCAAGCGCCAATGCCGGTCCTGATTATTCCCGGTTTCATGTGCGACGCACGTGTCGTCGCAGGTCTTGTTGCGTCGATTTCCGCAGAGCGGGCCGTGCAGGTGGCCTTGCCGATACACGGCGAGACGATCGAAGACATGGCCGAGGCCGTTCTGGCCCATGCGCCCCCGAGCTTTGCGCTAATTGGCCATGGTCTGGGCGGGGTTGTGGCAATGGCGATCGCCGCGGACGCGCCTGAGCGTGTGGATCGGTTGGCCCTGATGGGAACGCATCCTTTGAAAGAAGCGCCAAGCGAAGCGAGCGCGCGGGAAGCGCGGATCGTTGCGGCCAAGGGCGGTCGTGTGGCCGACGCCGTGCTTGAAGAGATTCCAAGCGGAAGCCTTGCGCCCGGCCACGGAAAATTGCGTGTTCAGAATGAGATGCGCGCCATGGCTGAAGCGCTGGGGGCTGGCGTTTTCGAGCGTCAATCACGGGCTTTGATGCGGCGCAAGGATCGTCAGCGCTCATTACGCGAGTTCCGGATGCCGACCAAGATCATTGCGGGTCGCCATGATTCATGGAGCCCGTTGCGCCGTCAGGAATTCATGGCCGAGTTGATCCCGGATGCCGAACTGGAAGTCATCGACGAGGCCGGGCATTTCCCGATGCTTGAAGCCCCCGATGCAGTGAATGCGTCGCTTGAGCGGTGGCTCAAAGGCGCGCTTCTGCTGCTTTAGGCAGACTTCTTGGCTTTGGTGGGTTTGGCGCTGTTTTGATCAATGAAATCAAGAACAAGCGGGCGAATGTTGTTGCGCCAGCTTTTGCCTGCAAAGATGCCGTAGTGGCCAGCGCCCGGTTCCAGATGCGCGGCCTTTTTGGAGTCTGGTAGCCCAGTCAGCAAATCCAGCGCCGCAAGGCACTGACCTGGGGCCGAGATATCGTCCCGCTCACCTTCGACGACTTTGACCGCGACATTGGTGATCTTGCCGATGTCGACCTTATGCCCCGCCACTACGAATTCATTCTCCGCAATTTCGCGGTTCTTGAAGATGCGCTCGACCGTGGACAGGTAGAACTCGGCGGTCATGTCCATGACGGCGAGGTACTCGTCGTAAAACCGGTTGTGCTTGTCGTGGTCGCCGGACTCACCTTTGGACACGCGGATGATCTGATCGACGAAGGCGCGGCTGTGGGTTTCGGCGTTCATCGACATGAATGATGCCAGTTGCAACAGGCCGGGATAGACCATGCGACCGACGCCAGCGTATTTGAATCCGACGCGCTGGATCACAAGCTCTTCCAACTGGCCCATGGTCACGCGGCGCCCGAAGTCAGTGACGTCCGTGGCAGCAGCATCCGGATCGATCGGCCCCCCGATCAGGGTCAGCGTCGCAGGCTGCGCCTTGGGGTTCTTTTCTGCGAGATAGGCGGTGGCGGCCAGGGCCAGCGGGGCTGGCTGGCACACGGCGATCACGTGGATGTCTGGCCCCAAATGATCCATGAAATCAACGAGGTACTCGGTGTAGTCCTCGATGTCGAACTTGCCCATGGACACCGGAATGTCGCGGGCATTGTGCCAATCGGTGACGTAGACCTCGGAATCCGGCAGAAGGCTGGCCACGGTCGAGCGCAACAGCGTCGCGTAGTGGCCTGACATCGGCGCCACAAGCATGACCGTGCGCGGCTTTTCGGGACGGCCGATGACCTTGAAGTGGATCAGGTCGCCAAAAGGACGCCCGACCTCTTTTTCGATGGCGACGACATGGTCGCGCCCATCCTCAGCCGGGATCGAGTCGATGCCCCAGTCAGGGCGGGCGACCATGCGCGAAAACGTCCGCTCGGTCACTTCGCCCCATGCCGCAAGCATCTGGAAATAGGGGTTCGGCACCATGCCCGTGACCGGGTAGGACCCCACCGCAAGCGCCGTTGCGCCCAACCACTGATTGGTGTTGCGCATCGTTTCGATCAGGTCATAGGTCATGAGCTGACGCATCGGGGCCTCCGTCCGGCACATACCGGGTATGAACAAACGCCGCTTTGCCCCCCACACCGCTGCCTGTTACGATTAGGTCATCGGTCAATGCTGCGATTGCAAACTACGGCGAATAATAAACTATGACAACTAAAGAACCGAAAATTTCTGGTGATGCCGAAAAACTGAGCGCCAATATTGCGCGAATGGAGGAATTGTCGACGCGGCTGGTAGAGGCTGCGGGCAAGAAGAAATCCATTCGAAACAGCTTGCAAGGCCCGAGTCAGGACTTGTTTCAGAAAGCAGCAGCGGCCTATGTCGCCGAGATGATGGAGAACCCCGCGAAGATCGTGGAGAACCAGGTTGCGTACTGGGGCAAGGCGCTCCAGCACTATGTTGCAGCGCAGAACAATCTGGCAAAAGGCAAGCTGGAGCCCGCGGAAAACCTCGTGGAAGGGGACCGGCGATTCTCTAATCCGCTCTGGGACACGCATCCGTTCTTCAACTATGTGAAGCAGCAGTACCTTTTGGGGGCCGAGGCCGTCACGGAAGCGGTGAAGGATCTGGACCATCTATCGGATCGCGATCGCAAGAAGCTGGAATACTTCTCGCGTCAGATCGTGGATATGTTCGCGCCCACGAACTTCCTTGCCACAAACCCAGATGCGCTGGAGCGCGCTGTTGAAACTGACGGGCAAAGCCTTGTCGACGGGCTTGAGAACCTCGTGCGCGATATCGAAAAGCACGACGGTGAAGTCGTGGTGTCCCTGGCCGACAAGGATGCGTTTCGCGTCGGTCAGGACCTGGGAACAACCGAGGGCTCGGTCGTTTATCGCAACCGCTTGTTCGAGCTGATCCAGTACACGCCCAAGACCGAAAAGGTCCACGCGATCCCGCTGCTGGTCTTTCCGCCATGGATCAACAAGTTCTACATCCTGGACATGAAAGAAAAGAACAGCCTGATCAAATGGGTGGTCGATCAGGGGTTCACGGTATTTGTCGTCAGCTGGAAAAACCCGGACCCGAGCTACCGGGATACGTCACTGGGCGACTATATCGAAGAAGGCTACCTGACCGCGATCGAACAGGTGAAGGAGATCACAAAGCAGCCCAAGGTGAATGCAGTTGGCTATTGCATCGCGGGCACGACGCTGAGCCTGACGCTGGCGCTGATGCACAAGCGTGGTGACAAATCGATCAACTCGGCCACCTTCTTTACGACGCTTACCGATTTCTCGGACCAGGGCGAAATGTCGGTGTTCCTAGACGACGACTTTGTCGACGGGATCGAAGCAGAGGTGAACGAAACCGGGATACTGGACACGTTCTTCATGTCGCGCACGTTCAGCTATCTGCGTTCGAACGACCTGATCTATGGCCCTGCGATCCGCAATTACATGATGGGCGAAGCGCCCCCGGCGTTTGATCTTTTGTACTGGAACAGCGACGGGACGAACTTGCCGGCCTCCATGGCGATCGAGTATTTGCGCGGTCTTTGTCAGGGCAACCGGTTTGCTGATGGTGGATTGCCGCTTCTAGGCGAAACGCTTTCGCTGGCGGATGTGCGCGTACCCGTTTGCGCGATCGCGTGCGAGACCGATCACATTGCGGCTTGGGACGCCAGCTATGCCGGCATTCGTCAGATGAAGAGCCGCTCCAAGACATTCATCCTGTCCCAGTCGGGCCATATCGCAGGCATCGTGAACCCACCGTCCAAAAACAAATACGGCCACTACACGAATGACGATTGGGTCGAGACGCCGGAGGAATGGCGGGCGCAGGCGACGTTCAATGAAGGCTCCTGGTGGCCGCGCTGGGCAGAGTGGCTCAAAGGGCGCTCGGGCAAGCAGGTCAATGCCCGCGCACCGGGCGGTCCAAAGCACAAAGTTCTAGGGCCTGCGCCAGGAACTTACGTGTTGGAACAGCCAAAGCACTGATTTTCCACAATTCTATTTTTGCCGCAGCGCAGCATTACCTCTTGAAATGCTGCGCTGCGGCATGTATATCTCTGCATGTGCAAAGGGATCATCCCGAAGCAAATGAATTTGAAAAAGGAGCAGATCAATGGCTGCTAAATCGCAAGACTACACCAAAGCCTTCAAAGACATGATGGGCGCATTCCCTGTTGACCTGTCTGCTTATCAGGACGCTTTCAAAACCCAGGCCACTTTCGCAGACAAAATGTCGAAAGTCGTTCTGGACGCCGCTGAAAAGTCGACGGAAGTTTCGTCGAAGTGGACCAAAGACACGCTGTCCAAAGTTGGCGTTGTAACCAACGTCAAAGAAGACGTGACGGACTACGGCAAAGCAATGACCGACTTCGCATCGGCTCAAGCTGAAATGTCGACAGAATCCATGGCTGCTTTCGCTGAGATCGCGAAAAAAGTTCAGATGGAAACGGTTGAGCTGATGATGGCTGCTGGCAAGGACATGTCTGAAGAGACGACTGCCGCTGTCAAAAAAGCGACTGCTGAAGTCAAGAAAGCCGCTACGGCCAAGTAAATCCCGATTGTAATCGGTGCTTGAGCCCAACCTCCTCCCGGGTTGGGCCGTGTAAAGAGCGGGTGCGCCACGGCGCATCCGCTTTTTTCTTTTGATCTTCCCATTTTGCGCGGCGCAGCATAAGCTTCTCTGCACTGCCGCAGGGAGGTATGCCATGGCGGACAAAAGTGACCCGCTTCTCATCAAGCGCTATGCCAGCCGACGGCTCTATAACACCGAGACCAGCGACTACGTGACGCTTGAGGACATTGCAGGGTTTATCCGCGATGGGCGTGACGTGCAGATTGTCGATCTGAAATCCGGTGATGACCTGACACGCCAGTATCTTCTGCAGATTGTTGCCGAGCATGAAAGCCGGGGTGAAAACGTACTTCCCATCGAGGTGCTGACGGACCTTGTGCGCTCCTACACGACGCAAGCGCAATCGGTCGTGCCGCAGTTCCTTGCGATGAGCTTTGACATGCTGCGCGACGGGCAATCCAAGATGATGGAAACCGTCGCCAACCCGATGTCAGCGATGCCCGGCTACGACGCGATGCGCGCCCAGCAGGAAGCGTTCCTGAAGGCGATGACGGGCGGTTGGAACAAGGACGACGACGAAGGCGGTGATGAGCTGACCAAGATCCGCCAACAGCTGACCGAGCTTCAGGACCAGCTTTCCAAGCTTGGAAAGTAAGCTGACGTGGTCAGTGCCGCCGGCAAAATCACCCTTTGGGGGATCGAGGTCTTTGCGGCCACGGCGGAAGAAAAATCCATTTCAGCGGCGGCGCGACGGCTGAATGCCAGTCCGTCTGCGGTCAGCCAGCAAATCACGAACCTTGAATCGGCGGTGGGCACCGATCTGTTCGACCGCTCCGCGCGTCCCCTTGCCCTAACGCCCGCGGGACAGTTGTTTCGCAGGCGCGCCGCCTCGATCCTGAACGAAGCCGCCGAGGCGCGCGCTGAACTGGCGATGCAGAACTTGGCGCACTTGCCGCGCTTCAATCTCGGCATGATCGAGGACTTCGACGCTGACGTGACCCCGCGCTTGCTGGCGGACATGTCCCAAGAGCTGACGGAAACGCGTTTCTTGCTGGAAACAGGCGCAAGCCATCATCTTATTGATCTTCTCGAGGCGCGGACGCTGGATATGATCGTTTCGACCGAAACATCTTCGCCCGCCGATTGGATGGAGGTGCATGCGCTTTTGGACGAACCCTTTGTGGCGGCTGTGCCCAAGGGCTCGGTGGGTGAGGGCGCTGACGTTCTGGCAGTCCTGAAATCCATGCCGGTCGTGCTTTACACCCAACGCCATTTGATGGGTCGTCAGATCGCGCGCCATCTCGCTCGCGAACGCCTGCAACTCAGTCATCGCTTTGAATTGGACAGCTATCACGCGATCATGGCGATGGTGGCCGAAGGGGTGGGTTGGACGATCCTGACGCCGCTGGGCTACATGCGCGCAGGGCGTTTTCGGGATCAGGCCGATGTCATCCCCTTGCCGTTCCGGCCCATGGGCCGGCGGATTTCCCTGACAGCCCGCGCTGGGGTCATGCATGATATGCCGACGCGCGTTGCCGCGCGCCTGCGCCCCTTGCTCGAAGAGCTCATAGTGGGCCCGTGTTCGCAGCGGATGCCTTGGTTAGGCGACGGCCTTCGCGTGCTCTGATCCCATCACGTCGTGAAGTGCCTCTAGCAGGATGTCCGCCACCGCGTCGCATTCGTCTTTGGTCAGCCGCGCGGGTAGGCGCACATCACAGGCCCGCATCAGCATCGCCCGTGTGCGCGGAAGCTCTGGCGTTTCACCAAGGAACTGCCAATTCCAGAAGGCGCGTGCGTTATCGGCAGATGTCCCGAACACCTGAACGGGCACGCCAAGCTCTTTGGCGCGTGCGGCGAACGCCTTGACCTGATCGTCTCGCATTTCAGTCAGATTGAACTGGATCGAATCCGGTGCACGCTCTTCGCCATCCAAGGCGTCCGGAACCGTAATCCACGGAGCTGCCCCAAGGCGCGCTGCGACGTAATCGTGATTTCGACGCCCATCGGAGATGCGCCGGGCCACTTCAGGCAATTGCGCACGCACAAGAACAGCCGACAGGTTGTTCAGCCGCGTGTTGTAGAGCGGGAGCTGGTTTTGCCATTTTTCAAATGCGCCTTGCAGGACCGGGTGTTTCTTCCAGTTGTGCTCATAGGCGCCGGACATGATCACGGCGCGCGCCGCGATGTCGGCGTCATCGGTGATCAGGATCCCGCCCTCACCGGCATTCAGCAGCTTGTAAGACTGGAACGAAAAACAGCCGATCTTGCCGATGGTGCCGATCTTCTTGCCACGCCACGCAGTTCCTAGCGAATGCGCGGCGTCTTCGATGACCGGAACGCCGGCGGCATCGGCCATAGCCATGATCGCATCCATGTCCGACGTGTGACCACGCATGTGGCTGATCAGGACGGCATCAATGCTTTGATCAAGCTTGCGTGCGAAATCATCCAGATCGATGCGGTAGTTTTCGCCAACTTCAGCCAGCACCGGCACGCAGTCGGCATGAACAACCGAAGACGGAACAGCCGCAAAGGTGAACGCCGGGATCAGAACCCGCGCGCCCTTGGGCAGATCGAGCGCCTTCATAGACAAGAACAGCGCAGCCGAACAAGACGCTACGGCCAGCGCGTATTTCGCCCCCATCATTTCAGCGAAATCACGCTCCAGAAGCGCAACGGGGCTTTCGGCGGAATGGTATCGAAACAGATCGCCAGTCGCCATCAGGCGTTCGATTTCGGCCTGTGCGGCGGCTGGGATGGCTTCGGCGTCATGGGCGTTTGGGGCTCTACTCATCTTCGGCTTTCCTGAAGTGTAGTTTCAGGATTTCCGTACACGCATTTGCCGACGTATGCGAGCAAAATGTCAACGCAAATGGATGCGTTGCCGGTTTGCCGCTCCAAAGGTCGTCAAATATCCCGAGGGGGCGAGGGGAGCAGCGCTCCCCAATCCGGCCCGCAGGGCCGCCCCCTTCAAATTCCCAATCTGTCGCGAAGGGCGTACCAGGTCATCGCAGTGGCAAGGACAGGTGAGCGCAACCATGCGCCGCCCGGAAAAACGGGTGGGTCCAATGCTGCCATAACGTCAAACCGCTCTGCCTGACCCCGAATGGTCTCGGCCATCATGCGACCGGCCAAGGTCGCAAGCGCAACACCGTGCCCCGAATATCCTGACGCCGACAGCACATTGGGGGCCAGTCGCGCAAAATAGGGCAGCCGTGGGAGACTGATCGACAGCGTCCCGCCCCAGGCATAGTTGATCGCGACGCCTTTCAGTTGCGGATAAATCTCTTCCATAGGCTTTCGGACCACAGCCGCGATGTCGCTTGGAAAGCGGTAGCCATAGGTTTCGCCCCCACCAAACAAAAGGCGCTTGTCCTCGCTCAAGCGCCAATAGCTGACAACGAAGCGATCATCGGCAACTGCGATATCCTTTGACAGGATATCGTTGGCGCGATCGCTCAGCGGCTCAGTAGCGACAATGAAGTTGTTGATGGGCATCACCCGGCGATCCACGTCCTTGGCAAGCCCGCGGGGCAAATAGCCACCGGCCCCCAGAATGGCGAAGTCTGCCGTAACCGCACCCGTCGCAGTGCGCGCCACGACCGGATCGCCGCGCCCAAGATCAAGCACTTCGCTTTTCTCAAAGATCCGCACCCCCGCATCGACAGCTGCTCGCGCAAGGCCAAAGGCAAACTGCAAGGGGTGCAGGTGTCCCGCGCCCCAATCGATCAGGCCACCCTTGAACTTGGAGGAGCCGACAAGCGCCTCTATCCCCGTCTGGTCCAGCGCCTCGCCCTGCTCGTAGCCATACCGTTGGGCCATGAAGTCGACGAGGTCCGCGGCATCCTTTGCGCCCTTTTCGCTGCGCGCGGCAAAGGCGACACCGGGTTTATAGCTACAGCCGATATCGTGCGTGGCGATGCGCCCGGCGACCTCGCGCTTGGCATCCTCTGCGATGTCCCAAAGCGCTTTCGCAGCATCCCGTCCGTGCTGCATTTCCAATGTCAGTTGATCCACACGCTGTCCCGTGCCGACCTGTCCGCCATTGCGACCAGAGGCCCCGAACCCGATCCGCTGCGCCTCAAGAAGAACGACATCCATTCCCGCCTCGGCAAGACACAACGCGGCAGACAGCCCGGTATAGCCGCCGCCGATCACGACAACGTCGGCCCGGATGTCTTCTGTCAGCTCGGGATAAGGCCCCGGCGCCTCTGCCGTGGCCGCGTACCAGCTTGGTGCGTGTTCCCCGAGGCGATCATTGGCATAGAGAAGCTTCATACGTTCAGCAGAAGATGCTCACGCTCCCAGGGGCTGATCACCTGCAAATACTCCTGGTATTCGGCTTCCTTGACGATCTCGTAGACCTTGGCGAACTCTTCGCCCAGAACCATCCGCAGCTTTTGAGCGTCCCCAAACAGATCGAGCGCTTCATGCAACCCGCGCGGAATGCCCGGGGTGCTGTCATAGGCATCTCCGGTGAATTCGGCGCTGGGTTCGCGTTTTTCGGCAATCCCGAGATAACCGCAAGCCAGCGATGCCGCGATCCCAAGATATGGGTTACAATCCATGCCCGCCAGGCGGTTTTCGACCCGGCGCGACGCCGCATCCGAAATCGGCACGCGGATCGCCGTCGTGCGATTGTCACGGCCCCATTCCAGATTGATCGGCGCGGCGTGGTCTTTGACATAGCGGCGATAGGAATTGACGTAGGGCGCATAGGCCACCGTCGCGGAGGCAAGATGCGCCTGCAGCCCACCGATGAAATGCCGGAAGGCGTCTGTTTCAGACCCGTCGGGGTTGGAAAACACGTTCTGCCCGGTTTTCTGATCCACGATCGAATGGTGAATATGCATCGCCGAGCCGGGCTCGCCCTCAATTGGCTTTGCCATGAATGTCGCAAAGCACCCATGGCGCAGCGCCGCTTCTCGGATCAATCGTTTGAAGAAAAAGATCTCGTCGGCGAGCTTCACAGGGTGCCCGTGGCGCAAGTTGATTTCCAGCTGTCCCGCGCCGCCTTCCTGCGTGATCCCATCGATTTCGAACCCTTGCGCTTCTGCAAAATCGTAGATGTCGTCGATCACCGGACCGAATTCGTCCACCGCGGACATCGAATAGGATTGTCGCGCCGCCGCTGGACGCCCCGAGCGCCCCATCATGGGCGAAATCGCCTGACCCGGGTCGGTGTTACGCGCGACCAGAAAGAACTCCATCTCCGGCGCGACAACCGGTTTCCAGCCCATCTTCTCGTAGTAGGACACGACCCGTTTGAGGACGTTGCGCGGAGAGAACGGGATAGGTTTGCCGCGCTTGTCGAGCGCGTCGTGGATGACCTGTAGTGTCCAATCGCCCGTCCAGGGGGCCGCGCTGGTTGTTGAGTAATCCGGCACCAGCGTCATGTCGGGTTCGGTCCAGCCACCATCCCCCGCAGCCTCACCCCAACCGCCCGTGATCGTCTGAAAGTAGATCGAGTTGGGCAGGTAAAACTGCGACTGACGCGCGAATTTCGAAGCGGGCATGGCCTTGCCGCGTGCAATGCCGGGGAGGTCCGCGATCACGCATTCCACTTCGTCCAGCTTGTTGCCCTTGATAAAGGACTGTGCCGCTTCTGGGGCCTGTTTGATCCAGTCATCCATGGACCGGCTCCTTCTTAAGATGCGCCACCATTTCAGCCACGACCGCATCCGTGTCGAGGGCGGGCGCGCCGTCCGACGTGGCCGTTGCCACCAGTTCGGGCGGTAGCGCGTTGCGGCGTTTGTCGATCATCTTGGTAAACACGGGGTTCGTAAACTCAGGATGGGCCTGATAGGTCAGAACCGTGTCGCCGATCCTGAACCCTGCATTCACGCAGCCGGGATGGCTTGCCGTAAGCTTCGCGCCGTCGGGCATGGCAACGACCTGATCCTGATGAAAGGCGTGAAGCCGAACCGGCCCAGCATCCGTTTCATAGGACGTCGCTCCCAAGTTCCACCCGCCAGCCCATTTTTCCACTCGCCCGCCAAGGGCTTGCGCGATGATCTGGTGGCCAAAACAGACCCCGAGAAGGGGACGGTTTGTAGCAACGATATCTCGGGTGAGCGCTTCGAGCGGTTCGATCAGGGGATCATCATCATAGGCCCCGAGTTTTGAGCCCGTGATCAGCCAAGCATCACAGGCCTCAGCGCTTTCAGGAAATTTTCCTTCAAACAGCGGATAGGTCTCAAACGACAAACTCTGCCCAGCGAGCAATGAAACGAACAACTGCCCATAGCCTTGATCGCCCCCGGGCGTCGCCGCGGGATACGTACCGGCCTCGAGAAGTCCGACTTTCATAGGGGCTCCAGTGATGCTTGGTGCTGTCCTAGCGCCGTCCCGCGGGTGCCACAAGGCGCGCGATCTATCGGATCAGTTGAGGGCGGTATCGTTGGCGCGGGCGGCGCTCGGCCGGCAGGTGCCGGTTCAACCCACGTCCGATGAGGCCGAAAACGGCGATCAGCACCAGCACCAACAAGATGAAATACCCCGCCACGATCGGGTAGGCCACGAATGGGTTGAAGGTGCGATCCGCGAAATAATTCGCGTAATACAGCGCATCACCGCGTTGCTGCCACGCCGGAAAGCCAGAGAAAAAGACCAGCGTCGTGGACTGGAACAGAAAGATCGCTTCGTTCGTGTAACTCGGCCACGCAAGACGCAGCATCGTGGGAAACACGATCTTTCGAAACTTCTTCCAGCCGGTAAAGCCATAAGCATCCGCCGCCTCAAGCTCACCCTTTGGCACCGAGCGGAGCGCGCCATAGAAAATCTCGGCGGCATAAGCTGTTGTGTTGAGGAACAGGACGATCAACGCCCCGAGCCACGCCCGTGTCAGCCAACGGGTTTCGGCGGTGATTTCGACAAATCCAAGGTTGATGTCGAAACCGACCTTGGGGATCAGCACGAACGCCTGATAGGCCAGGAAAAACTGGATAAAGAGCGGCGAACCGCGGAACACAAAGACGAACCATTCAGCGGGTTTGCGGATCCACCAGCGTTCCGACATGCGTGCCATCGCCACGCTGACCGAAGAGAAAAAGCCAAAAAACAGCGCCACGACGCCGAAATAGATGTTCCAGATCAGCCCTGAGCCGATCAGCGTGAAATGCTGGCACAGCGTGAAGTCCGAGCGCGGCAACAACCGCTCACCAAACCCGATTGAGCGAAACGCATAGTCGGCGATGGTTTCCCAACAACTCATGCCGTGGCCTCGCGGCGCAAGTCTTCGCCTGCAGCGGTCGCCTGACCCCGGCTCAACCGGCGTGTCAGACGGGCCGTGAAGACTTCGGAGATCTTTGTCATGCCGAGGTAGAAGACGAGAAGGGCCAGGAAATACCACAGCTGCCAGTTTGGGTGCGGATAGTCGAAGACCTGCCCTTTGGAGCTTCCAAGTTCGCGCGCCCAATAGACGATGTCCTCGACGCCAAGGAGGAAGAGGAGGGGCGTGGCTTTGATCAGGATCATCCAGATGTTGGACAGACCGGGCAGGGCATAGACCCACATTTGCGGCACCAGCACGCGCCAGAAGGTTTGGCGGGGGGACATGCCGTAGGCTTCGGCGGTTTCGAGTTGTGCCTGGGGCACAGCTTTCATTGCGCCAATCAGGACGTTGGACACGAACGCCCCGAAAACGATGGCAAACGTCAGGACGGCAAGGGCGAAACCGTAGCCTTCATGAACCCATTGCGGGGCTGTCGACAGCGGCAGTTTTGCTTCGGCGCAGACAACAAAATCATTTCCCTGCCGGATCGGTTCGTCCCAGTCGGGACACTTGACCTGATGGCGCAGCCACTCGAACGCCTGGTCCAAGGCAATGACAAAAAAGAGAAAGAAGACGATGTCGGGAACGCCGCGCACAATTGCGGTGTAAAGCTGACCAATCCAGCGCAGGGGCGCGATGCGCGAGCGTGTGGCCGATGCCGCCGCGAAGCCGAAAGCGAGCGCCACTGGGGCGGTGATAGCCAAAAGAAGAAGGACGGTCCCAAAGGAAAGGTAAGCGATCAGGTGCTTGCCATTGGTGAGATAGCACGCAAACCATTGCGCGTTCTCTAGGACGCTTGGATCAGTACAAAAGCTGAAAATGGCCGCTTCCCCCGGGATGTCAGGCGGGCCAGGAGGCCCGCCCGCAAAGCCTTACCACGTGGTAGAGACTTCCCATTTTGCAATCAGTTCGTTGAGCGAGCCGTCTGCTTTCATCGAGTCGATGGCCGCGTCGAACTTGGCGCGCAACTCGCCATCCGATTCACGGATGCCCATGCCGACACCGCCGCCAAGCGCGACCGGGTCACCCACGACCATGATGTCCGAATTGGCTTCAACCTGCCCCGTGATGAACGAGCTGTCGGCCAGAACCGCGTCCGCTTCGCCGTTCACAACAGCAGCGATCGTCTCGTCGGGTGTCGCGTATTCGACAAGCGTTGCACCGCTTTCGGCGATGTAGCCTGCCTGGATTGTGCCGGTCTGGGCCGCAATCACTCCATTGGAGAGGTCAACATCATCGCTCAATGCCGCATAGAAAGACGGATCTGGCGGTGTGTAGGCTTGTGTGAAGTCGATGACCGCGTCACGCTCGTCGGTGATCGACATGCCTGCAATGATGACGTCGTAGTTGCCCGAGACGAGGTTCGGGATGATCGAATCCCACTCGTTCGTGACCCACTCACAGGTCAGTTCAGCGCGCGCGCAAAGCTCGTCGCCCAGTTCGCGTTCAAACCCATCAATTTCGCCGTTGTCGTTGATGAGGTTCCACGGAGGGTAGGCGCCTTCGGTGCCCATGCGGACGACCGAGTGCGACCCGGCCAGCGCCATCGAGCTGACAAGCGCCAGCGTGGTGGCGCCAAGGATGATCTTTTTCATTGGTGTCTCCCTTTACTAGACATTTAGGCCGCGACAGCACTCAAAAATTGCCGCAGCCGTTCGGTTTTCGGCGCGCCGAACAGATCGGTGGGCGCGCCTTCTTCCTCGATCTTGCCGAGGTGAAGAAATACAACGTGATCAGACACATCGCGGGCCATGCTCATGTCGTGGGTGACGATGATCATGGTGCGACCCTCGGAAGCGAGGTCCTTGATCACGCGGACGACTTCTTGTTCAAGCTCGGGATCAAGCGCCGACGTCGGTTCGTCGAACAAAAGCGCTCGCGGCTCCATCGCCAACGCGCGCGCAATGGCAGCGCGCTGTTGCTGGCCGCCTGAGAGTTCTGCGGGATAACGGTCCGCCTTGTCCCCGATGCCGACCTTGGCGAGATAGTCGCGGGCTTTTGCTTCGACCTCGACCGTGTCCCGGCCAAGCACCGTTACGGGTGCTTCCATGACATTTTGCAGGATCGTCATGTGGGACCAGAGGTTGAACTGCTGGAACACCATGGACAGGTTCGTGCGAATGCGTGTGACCTGTGCCTTGTCGGCGGGGCGACGGGCGTGACCTGTGCCGCGCCAGTGGATCGGTTCGCCTTCGAAGACGATCTCGCCGTCCTGGCTGTCCTCAAGCAGGTTCGTGCACCGCAGAAGCGTGGATTTGCCGGAACCCGATGACCCGATCAGAGAAATGACATCCCCTCGGGCCGCCGTCATATCGACGCCCTTGAGCACTTCGAGCGATCCATAGCTCTTGTGCAGGTTCCGGATTTCGATCACTGGCTCGCGCGCGGCCATGTGTCCCCCGATTTGCTCCTAGCGCGGGAGTAATGCGTGATTTCTGGACAAATGCAACGGGTCGCCGGGCAAAACGCTGCGGCACCTTGGCGCGTGCCTAGATATGTGGCGTCGGTGGGTTAGGGAGGGCCAGATAATCCTCTTCGCGCACATCTGCGATGCCTGAGAGCAGCAGCGTGTCCTTGTCTTTAGTGCTGAGGGTCGCAACTCCGTGGCGCAATGCGTCCCTGAGACCCGTTACGTCCGCGATCCGCGTGATGAAGGGCAAAGCAGGATATTCGCGCGTGCGATCAACCTCTTGCAGGGGCTCGGTCAGGGCCGGTTCCCAGCGCTTGAGCATCTGCCACGTGACGACATCGATCGTTGCAACGTCAGACCGTCCGTCGGCCACGGCCTGTGCGCTGGCGCGGTGGGAACCGGTGGCACGAACCGGCCCCCGGCCCAGCCCGGCATCCCATGCCGCTGCCCAGCCCGATTGGGAACGTGGCTCGTTGATGGCAATGGGCGCATGGCTGAGGTCTTCGACGCGGCGGGGATCCCCATGGCGTGTCACAACAGCGCTTTGATAGGTGCCGGGCGTCAGATCCAAGGGATGGGTCGGCGCGCCCAACAGAGAAGGTCGGTTGGTCATGAGCCGATAGGGTAGACCGCATGTTTGACCAAAGATCAGATCGGGGGACCCCCAGAAATCCCAAAGATCACCCGGCGCGCCGAGCTTGGTAGGTGCATCCTCAACACCGTCCCAGCCATGTGCCCGCATCGCCGCCCATAGCCGCGCTTGCGCCGCTTCGGTCTGGGGGCGGGCATACATCGGAAGTGCGGCGGCGCTCATCCCTCGGCCAGGCGGGCCTCCACCCGTTGGCGGGCCAGCGCGCTATCGCGGTCATTGATCCCAAGCATGGGGGCGACAAGCCGCATAAGCGCGTCTTCCTCGTGATCACGTTCGCCATCGGCAAGAACGATATCCCAGAGCGCTTCGACCACTTGCGCGCGGTCTTCGTAGTCCACGGCGTCCTTGATGGCGCGGGTGAAGCGAACCGTGTCGGGCGCCTCGGATTCAAGCGTTTCCGCTTCGCTGCGCAGTTTGGTCACCTCGAAAGGGGACAGGCCGTAGCGCTTGGCAAGGACCCGGTCGATCCTTTGAATTTCTGCGTCAGCATAGTCGCCATCCGTTCGAGCAATGCGAACGAGCAACGCCGCCAAGGCAACGCGGGCGTCCGCATCGTCAAGACGCTCGGGGTCGGGCGCGGTCAGTTTGCGAAGAAAATCCTGAAACATATCGAACATATAGGTCCCGGCAATGGCCACGAAAAGAGGCTAGCCCAGTTGTTCACGCCAGCGTTTTGCTTTGCCTGCAACCGATTTCCGGTTGTCGCCAGATAGTCTTTCAAGATGTGGCGTCATCCAAATGGCCAATTCGGGAGACTTGTTGGCCCATTGACCAAGCGTTTGCTTTGTTTCGTTCAGAAAGATCCAGTCACGATGCAACGCAGGATTGCGCCACATCACGATTTCGGCGGCACTTCTTTGCGCGGCGGACATATCGTTTTGGAGTTGCCGGAACAGCGCTCCCAAGGTCCATTGCGCAAATACCTGTTCCAGCTCGCTCATCTCCTTCGTCAAGCGATCAATGAAAGGAACGACAACGGACGATTCGACATTTGCAATTCTCTTTGTCGTATTGGATCCGCGCAGGCGGACGACTTCTTGAGTGGATTGATAGCAGGCAAAAAGTTCGCACAGACGACTATGGTCCGCGAGAACGCGTTCAACGATTTCAACAGTGCGACACAGATTATTGGGATGTCGACTGCTGAGCATCGCCTCGAAGCTTTCAGCAATGAGTGGCTAGTACTTTCGGGGCACATATAGCTCGCGAGGCAAGGCCGAGCGTTCGTATTCTGGGTTAAAGACACGCTCAGGCAGCGTCACGTCCTCGTGCGGCACATCTTCGTATGGGCACAGGCCCAAGAGGTGATCGATGCAATTCAAGCGCGCACGTTTTTTGTCGTTGGCCTCAACAATGTACCAAGGCGCCTCAGGAATATTGGTGTGCTTGAACATCTCTTCCTTTGCTTTGGTGTATTGCTCCCATCGTACCCGGCTTTGCAGGTCCATCGGTGACAGTTTCCATTGCTTCAATGGGTCATGAATACGGATAAGGAACCGCATCTGCTGTTCTTCGTCTGTGATCGAGAACCAGTATTTGACCAGCCGGATCCCGGATCGAACCAGCATGCGCTCAAATTCCGGAACGTCGTTGAAAAAGTCCTTAACCTGTTGTTTCGTCGCAAAGCCCATGACCTTTTCGACGCCTGCGCGATTGTACCATGAACGATCAAAGAGCACGATTTCGCCTGCTGCAGGCAGGTGCGGGACGTATCGCTGGAAATACCATTGGGTCTGTTCGCGGTCGGATGGAGCGGGCAGCGCAACAGTACGCACCACGCGCGGATCAAGGCGCTGGGTGATCCGCTTGATCACGCCGCCTTTGCCCGCGGCATCCCTTCCTTCAAAGAGCACGACAACTTTCTCGCCGCTAGCGATCACCCAATCCTGCAGCTTGATCAGTTCGGCCTGCAGTTGAAGGAGGGCTGCAAAATAGTCGCGGCGGGGCAGGGTGTCGGGATGCGCGGCTTTGTAGACTTCGCGGATCTTCATAGACAGAATCGCGTCTTCCATCTCAAGTTCGACTTCTTCGTCAAAACTGTCCAGGAGTTCTTCCTCGAGCCATTTTTCTGCGCGGTGTTCTTTGACCATCATTCAAGTCTCACAAGGGAACGTCGTCTAGCAAAACATAGTAGGGCACCATGACGTTTCGGTATCGTTCTGCGTGGCACATTGCACGCTTCGATGTTTGATTCCAGAAAGCCAATGGCATCGTTGCAGAAATAGGCCATTTGCACTGGAAACACCATTGATGGACGCAAAAGGGGTAGGGCGCATGAGCGGTAGGTCTTGTCGTTGGCGTCTTCCGGATTGGTGTGCGCGAAAAACGGGCCAAGGCGTTTCCTCGGACCCTAGGTGTGGACAGGTAAAATAGGGGTAGATGCAACCGTCCCTTTCCGTCTTGCACCAAGCCGCTTGCTTGCCTAAGTAGCCCTTTGAACCCGAGGAGCGTTTCGGCACATGGAAAATATCGTCCTGATCATCCACCTGATCCTGGCCTTGTGCCTGATTGGTGTCGTGCTGTTGCAGCGCTCCGAAGGGGGTGGCCTTGGCATGGGTGGCGGCGGTGGCGGCGGCGGCCTTGTCTCGTCGCGCGGCGCAGCGACGGCCTTGGGCAAACTGACATGGCTTTTTGCGCTGTGCTTTATCGCCACGTCGATCACGTTGACTATCTTTGCAGCGCAAAACTCGGCCGATAGCTCGGTTCTGGACCGCCTCGGAGGCGGCTCCCTGACGCCTCCGGCCGCAGAAAGCACCGAAGACAGCCTGCTTCCTCCCGCCTCGACAACAGACGACGCGACCGAGGAAACCCCGCTTCTGCCGCCGCGCGCGAACTGATTCAATGGTCTTTGATCGGCTAGAGGCGCTGGCCGATCGCATTGTCGATGCCATGGGCGAAAGCCGCATGGTAGCTCTTCTTGTCGTGGCACTCGCCGCGCTGGTCCTGCTGATCCCCGGACAGGCAGAACTGCCTCTGACCGAGCGCGATGAGGCGCGCTATGTCATCGCCTCCAAGCAAATGCTGGAAAGCGGTGACTTCATCGAGCCAATGAACCTCGACCAGCCGCGCTGGAAAAAGCCCGTGGGCATCTACTGGTTGCAAGCTGGGGCCGCGATGATCACCGGTCAGGGCGCCGAAGCACCCCTTTGGGTCTACCGCTTGCCCTCGCTTTTGGGCATCCTTGGCGCGGCCCTCCTGACGGTCTGGGCCATGCGCCCGATCCTGAGCAGCCGCGCGGCGGCCATCGCAGGCCTCGTCGTGGGCACATCGATCGTGACCGTCCTGGAAGGCAATATCGCCAAGACCGACGCGGCACTTCTCTTCACCATCGTCCTTGCCCAAGGCGCGCTGATCCGCTGCCTGACCGCAGACACGGACCGCTTCACGGGCATGCACGCCCTTTTCTGGGCCGCGACCGCCGCGGGCGTTCTGATCAAAGGCCCCGTGATCCTGATGGTCTCTGGCGGCATGATCGCCCTTCTGATCGTGATCGAACGGGGCTGGCGAGCACTGCGGGCCATCCGCCCGGCGCTAGGCCTACCCCTTTTCGCGCTGCTCACCGCGCCATGGTTCATCGCCATCGGGATTGAGACCGATTGGGGCTTCTACGTGGAAAGCGTCCAGAACGACTTGCTGGGCAAGGTCGGCGGCGCCGCAGAGGGTCACACCGGACCCATCGGATATTACAGCGCGACCATGTGGGCGACGTTCTGGCCCTGGATGCCGCTCCTCTTGTGCGCGATCCCGTTCCTGTGGACCCGCCGCCGGTCCGAGGCGGTGATCTATCTTGTGGCCTGGGCGCTGCCGTTCTGGATCACGTTCGAGCTTCTGACGACGAAACTGCCTCACTATGTCATGCCCATTCTACCCGGCATCGGCGGCATGATCGGCATGTGGCTGACCTCGAACGAGCATGACCTTGCGCGCCCCGGCCCCTTCATCCGACTGCCAGCCGCGCTTCTCAGCCTTGTGGGCGGCGGCGCTCTGGCGGCGCTGCTCATCGCCGGCCCCATTGAAATCGAAGGACAGATCTTGCTGCCCGCGGCGATCCTCGGCGGGCTCGGTCTGGCCCTCACGCTCCTTGCTGCAGCCGCGCTTTTTGTTGGACGCGCGGGCGCTTACGGCGTGCTCAGCCTTGGCGCGATGGCTCTTCTGATCCCCGGCCTCGTCTCTGTCACCCTGCCGCGGCTTGAGGCGCTCAGCCCCAGCCCGACGCTCGCCGCATTGCACATGAAATACGACGCTTGTGCGGATCTTCCAGTGGTCGCCACAGGCTATGACGAGCTGTCGATTGCGTTCCATGCGGGCACCGATATGCGCCGCACCGATCTTGCGGGCGCCGCCGACTGGCTCACCACTGGTCCCGAGGGGGCACGCGCCATCGTGGAACTACGCGACCCGGCGGCCGAGGATCAACTCGCCGCAGCGGCGGGTGTGCCCTTGGAGAAGATCGAGGAAATCACAGCGATCAACTACAACGACAACGGCGACCCCATGCCCATCGCTCTCTTCGCGCGCGCAGGCGATCCCGCCATCGCCGCCTGCCGCTAAGTCCGGCTCCCTTCATCTGGACGAAAATATCCCGGGGTCCGGGGCAGAGCCCCGGTTCAACACCCCAACTTGTAGATTTCACCGAAGCAAAACACAGCATCTTGCGTCTGCCCCCTTGCCGCGCCCGTGCGAATCCCATACCAAGGACTCCCGTGGATCACGCAATCGAGAGCACCGATTCCGCGTCGATCGACCACGCAAATATGCGGGCACGGGAGAAGAGCAGTCATGGCGCGTTTTGTCTTTATCACCGGCGGGGTCGTCTCGTCGCTTGGCAAGGGTTTGGCCTCTGCCGCCCTTGGCGCATTGCTCCAGGCGCGCGGCTATTCTGTCCGCCTGCGCAAACTCGACCCCTATCTCAACGTCGACCCCGGCACGATGTCGCCCTTTGAACATGGCGAGGTGTTCGTCACCGATGACGGCGCCGAAACCGACCTCGACCTCGGTCACTACGAACGCTTCACCGGCGTCCATGCGCGGGGCACCGACAGCGTCTCGTCGGGGCGCATCTACTCCACCGTTCTCGAAAAGGAACGCCGCGGCGATTACCTGGGCAAAACGATCCAGGTCATCCCCCACGTCACCAATGAAATCAAAGACTTCATCTCGATTGGCGAAGACGAAGTCGACTTCATGCTCTGCGAAATCGGCGGCACCGTGGGCGACATCGAAGGCCTGCCCTTCTTCGAAGCCATCCGCCAGTTCGCCCAGGACAAACCCCGCGGCCAGTGCATCTTCATGCACCTCACACTCCTGCCTTACATCGGTGCAAGCGGAGAGCTTAAAACCAAACCGACCCAGCACTCAGTCAAGGAACTCCGCTCCATCGGCATCGCACCGGACGTCCTCGTCTGCCGCTCAGACAAGCCGATCCCGGAGAAAGAGCGCGAGAAAATCGCCCTCTTCTGTAACGTCCGCAAAGAGGACGTCATCGCCGCGCCCGACCTCAAATCCATCTACGAAGCCCCGCTCGCCTACCACCGCGAGGGCCTCGATCAGGCCGTGCTCGACGCCTTCCGCATCGCGCCTGCGCCAAAACCCAACCTCGCCCGCTGGACCGATGTCCACGACCGGATCGAGAACGCCGAAGGCGAGGTCCGCGTCGCCATCGTCGGCAAATACACCCAGCTTGAGGACGCCTATAAGTCGATCGCCGAAGCG
>CAZWZG010000014.1:16103-32535 GCA_964638245.1 uncultured Rhodobacterales bacterium | reverse complement strand
AGTCGCGCGCGCCAGAATGCTGGTCCGTGGAACGTCAAGTTGCGAGTATCCGACCCCGGCTCCACCTCAAACTTGATAAAAAGCGCGTCCTTGGGAACCGCGGGGCCCAGCCGATCAGGCCATTCGATCAGGCAAATGCTGGTCTCCATCGCGTCGAAAAGGCCGAGCTCTTCGACTTCGGCAAGATCGTTCAGGCGGTAAAGGTCCGTGTGCCAGACGTCGACATCGCTGAACTCATATAGCTGGACAAGCGTAAAGCTTGGGGATGGCACATCTTCCACGTGCCCGTTCTTGCGCATCTTGGCTTGAAGAACCGCCCGTGCCAGTGCGGTCTTGCCCGCGCCAAGAGGGCCGTCCAGACACACGACGTTTCCCGCTTGGAGACAATCGCACAGACGAGCACCAAAACGGTGCGTCGCCTCAAGATCATCCAGCGCTAGCGAGAAAAGGGCAGTGGTCATTCCCGAAGTCTACCCGGCAGGGACCCGGGTTCAACCCGCCATCATGCGCGTTTTGGAATGGCCGATGGCTGGTTGATTTCGTTGCGAAGGATGAATTGGATCATCGTTGCGCCACCGGCGATGGGAACGACCCTGCAATCGATTGCCCTGCCGTCCTGAAGCATAACCGGCGCGCCCCATTCTGCGCGTTGTTGCGGGCGCATGACGAACTCGCGTAATTCGCCCCAGATGGGTGACGGTGCTGCCAGTTCGATCCAATGCCGGGTTGCCTCGACGATACCGATATCGGCAAGCGTCGTGTTGGGGTCGGACCCCCAAAGCTGTGCATATGCGGTATTGGTCATGGCAAGGACGCCGTTGGAAGTGAAAACCGCCACCGCGTCTTCAATCGCGTCCACAACGGCCTGACCCATCTCGAGTTCGGCTCTAAAGCGCCGGGTCAGGGAGATTTCGGCGCTGATATCCTCAAAGATAAAGGCGATGGCACCGTCGGGATGCGGACGCCCGCTGACACGATAGGTTTGTCCTGTGCCGAGCGACCATGTCTCGGAATAATTGCCGTCCGCCGCCGCGGCCTCAAGCTCGGCGATTTCTTTGCGCCATGTGCGATAATCCTTTGGTTCGGGCATCATCTGCCGTTCCCGCAAGCTGTCCAGAAACGCCAGCAAAGCAGGCCGCCCAGTGAGGAAATCCACGGGCAATCCGGTCAGGTCGGTCAATGCCGGATTAAACAGAGCCAATCTGCGGTTGCGGTCAAAGATGGCCAGCCCGACCGTCAAATGCGCGAAAGTCTTGGTCAGCGTCTGCATGAATTCGCGCAGTTGAGTTTCCGCATGCACCGCCTCATTGGCATCAACCGCGGTCATCAGCACTTCGTCGCCAAGCGGGGCCAGATGGCAATCAAACCACTGATCGCCCGGGACATTGGGCGCTTTCATGCACAACCGACGCATAGTCTTGCGGTCAGCAAGTCCGATCGAATGAGCGGAATCAAACAGGGCCGGGGGCGGCCAGCTTCGTGCGCGGCCAACATCGTGCGCGCGCTCGACCATATCGAGGTAGGACCGGTTGACCCAGGTGATCGTTCCATCAGCTGCTTCGCGCCACACAAGGAAAGGTGCGGTATCGGTATTGGCCCGCAAGGTGTCCAGTTCCGAGCGCATCGCGGCCAAGCTGTGCTTGTCGACATGGATGCGACTGTCGTGTTCTTCCAGATCAATCAGGCTGATCCGACGAATAGTGCCAAGCGAGCGCGCGTGCAGCCGCGTTGTTCCATCATCCGAGTACAGCGTGACTTCGCCTTTGTCCTCAAGCTCTGCCAGTTCGCCGGCCTTGGGAAAAAGCGGACCCAATAGCCCGACCAATTGCGTCCATTGCGAACCCGAGTTTGGTGCGGCCTCCAAAAGCTTCTTGGCGGACTGCGTTGCATCGATGAGTCGGTCCTGCTCAAACAGGAACACGGTCTCACCATCCGCCCCGTCCATGATCAGTTGCCCCCGCCGTCGCCGCCGCCCAATAGGGTCGAGCCACGCTGTCAGAAACAACGCTGCCAAACCGGCAAGAAACGCAACAGCACCAAAAGCAAGCAAGCTGATCAGATCAGCGGTCACACGATGTCCTCCTTAGAAAAGGCACCACACACGTTTTGGTTGTATTGGTTAATTTTGTGTTAACGCAGAAACCGCGAATTAAGACATGCCCTAGGCTTGCAACGGGCGGTTTTGACCGAGCGGCAGCCGCTCATTGTCCTTGCCGCCGGTCAGTCTTTGTCGCGGCCATCGCACTTCGACTACCGCTCCGGCCTTCTGTCCGGGCTTGGCTTTGGCGCTGATCGCAGCGCGACCGTTCCCAAAGACAACTTCGGCGCCTGAGCGTTCAAGAAGGGTCTTGGCAATGAATAGCCCCAGACCCATCCCTTCATAGGCGGGTCGCTCGGGCGTGTTCCCAAACAGGCGCCTCTGGCGCACGAATGGTTCCCCTATGCGGCCAAGAACATGCTGTGGAAAGCCGGGACCGTCATCAAGAATGCGCACGACCACGCTCCCCTCATCCCAGCTGCCTTCGACCCAGACTTGGGACTGCGAAAAATCGACGGCGTTCTGAATGAGGTTGCGCAACCCGTGAATGATTTCCGGTTTGCGGGGGATGTTAGGTTGCCGTGCGACGCCATCCTCCAAAGCGGTCAAAACATAATCGATGTCGCGTCCACGGTCGGCATGGGGTTCGCCGGCTTCGCGGAGCACTGCGCCAAGGGGTCCGGTTCTTAGGTGCAGATCGTCTTTGCCGACCCGTCCCATGGATTGAAGGATGTCGCGACACCGCTCTGCCTGATCGCGGATCAGAATTGCATCTTCTCTCAGGGCGGGATCGGCGCTCAATTCGTCAGCCAATTCGCTGGACACAAGCATGATCGTGGCCAAGGGCGTACCGAGCTCGTGTGCAGCCGCAGCGACGACGCCACCAAGGTCGGTCAGCTTTTGCTCACGGGCCAGCGCCATTTGGGTAGCCGTCAGAGCCTGGCTCATCTCGTGGATCTCGGCTGTGACGCGCTGGGCATAGGCCGCCAGAAACACCACGCCAATCACGATCGCCACCCAGAACCCGAAGGCAAATTCATCGGGCATGTCCAAGACGCGACCGTAGGTCGTCGTGAGTGGCAGGCTCCACGTCGCGACAACCGTAATGGCAATGATCGCTGCTGAGCCCAGCGCGACCGTTGTCCGCACATTCAACGCGGTCGCTGAAATGGTCACAGGCACGAGGATGAGCAAGGCAAACGGGTTCGAAAGACCCCCGGTCAAGAACAGCAGCGCGCTCAGCTGCAAGATGTCGACGGTTAAAAGGATCGCCGCGGCGCCTTCAGGCAGACGTGCCGTCTCGGGATAAAGCCGCATCGCGATCAGGTTGGCGACAGCGCTTGCGCCGATGACCACAAGGCAAAGCAGGATGTTCAAATCCAGCTGATAAAGGCGCTGCGCTACCGTGATCACGGTCAATTGACCGACAATCGCGACCCATCTGAGAATGACGAGCGTGCGCAGTCGAACCCAATTTGTCCGCCTTTGTGGGCCAAATGGGCCTGTATTGGTCGTTTCGTGGGTCATCCCCTTGGGTTTCTCCAACATCCCTGTGGCAACGCGCCCCCTTGCGATCCTGCGCGTCGTGTTCAACTAAGCCGCAACATCTGAACTATGCTAATCAGGAGCATCTTCCATGTTGCGTCTTTATGCCAGTGCCGCCGCCGTCGCCATCACCGCTGTCGTCGCGGGCACTTTTGCATACACGCAGCTTGCGGAAGACGACTCGTGCAGTGCGTCGACGTTGGCAGGCGCAGAAATCGGCGGACCCTTCACCTTGGTGTCCGAAACCGGTGAAACAGTGACCGATGCGGACGTTATTCAGCAACCAACCCTGATCTACTTCGGCTTCACGTTCTGCCCTGACGTCTGTCCCCTCGACGCGGCACGGATGGCCATCGTGACGGACATCCTTCAGGAAGAAGGGCGCGACGTAAAACCCGTCTTCATTTCCATTGATCCTGAGCGGGACACGCCCGAGGTTCTGGCCAACTACACCGCCAACCTGCACCCGGACATGCTGGGTCTGACTGGAAGCCTTGAGCAAGTCGATGCGGCCAGCAAGGCTTACAAGACTTACTATGCCAAGCAGGACACTGGCGACGAATTCTATCTCGTGGACCATTCGACGTTCACGTACCTGATGCTGCCGGAAATCGGCCTCGCCGATTTCTACCGTCGCGATCTTGCCCCAGAAGAAATGGCCGCGCGCGTGGCCTGTCACATCGACGCAGCATGATTTGACCGCCTCGCTTTGTGCCTTAAGTACCGGACCAAGTGAGGAATTAAGTATGCCAGAACGTGAACTTCAGTCGATTGGGCCAGACCCGTCTCTGCTTCTTGTGGATGATGATGAGCCGTTTGTGAAACGGTTGGCGCGCGCTATGGAAAAGCGGGGCTTTGAGGTCGAAACGGCGCAATCCGTGGCCGAAGGCCGCGCCGCGGCGACATCGCGCCCGCCTGCCTATGCTGTGGTTGATCTGCGGCTTGAGGACGGTAATGGCCTTGATGTAGTCGAGCTATTGCGCGAGCGCCGCCCGGAGTCGCGCATCGTTGTTTTGACCGGATATGGTGCCATTACGACAGCCGTGGCCGCCGTGAAAATCGGTGCGACCGATTACCTTTCGAAGCCCGCCGATGCCAATGACCTGACGGCAGCATTGCTGGCCACCGACGACGAAATGCCACCACCCCCGGAAAACCCCATGAGCGCGGATCGCGTGCGTTGGGAGCATATCCAGAGGGTGTACGAGCTCTGCGATCGCAACGTCAGCGAAACAGCGCGCCGGTTGAACATGCATCGCCGAACGCTGCAACGGATCCTGTCCAAACGCAGCCCGCGCTAAAATTCGGACAGGATCTCTTCGTGTCGGGCGACGTAAGCCGCCCGCACATCAGCGGGTTTTCTAAGCACAACTTCAAAGTCCTTGACGATGCCGCCATCGGGTGCACCGAAGAATTTCGTCGCTTCTGACCGCGAAAACCCTGCAATCTGCGTTGCCTCCAGCCAGGCAGAAACTTTGTCCGCCTTCTTGATCATCTTCTTCACCGCGACCGGGATCGTCGCAGGTAAACCGAACCGCAAATGGATCGCAGCGGCCAACCGCTGATCCAAGTCTTCATAGCCCGGCCCCACCGCAGATTTCACGGGCGAGATCATGTCGCCAATCACATACTCTGGCGCATCATGCAAAAGCGCGGCCAGGCGCCATTTCGGCGAGGCTTTAGGATCAAGGCGCGCATAGATTTCCTCGACCAGAAGCGAATGCTCGGCCACGGAATAGGCAAACTCGCCTTCAGTCTGTCCGTTCCAGCGCGCAACGAAGGCCAAACCGTGGGCGATATCCTCGATCTCGATATCCATCGGTGTTGGATCCAACAGATCCAACCGCCGCCCCGACAGCATCCTTTGCCACGCACGTTTCGCCATATCGGCCTCCTCAAACGCCAGACGTGACACGTCCCACGCCCGCGCCGCAAGCCCGTGCGCACGCCTTGAAAGTGTCATTTTTGGCACGCGATTTCGGCAGATTGCCCGCCCACCCTGCTCTCAATAGGTGTCCTGAGGCACCATGTTGGCACACCGCGTGTGATTTCCGGTGTGAACATCCGGTCCTGTACCACTGCTTTTCCGACCGGACCTGAACGAAGGGAGGAACCGAGCACAAGGCGTTCGCGCCTATCGAGACAGGAGTCGTACGATGAAGATCAAAGGACCCTTCGCAGCACTGGCCGCATCGGCAGTGATTGCAACAACGAGCGCAGCCTATGGGCAAAGCTGTGCGCCCCGCGACGATGTGATCACCAAACTTGAAGGCCGTTATGGTGAGTCTTTTTCCGGAGGCGGTCTCCAGAACTCCAGCCGCATTTTCGAAGTCTGGATCTCCGAGGACAACTCGACCTGGACCATTTTAATGACCCAGGCCAATGGCATGACGTGTATCATGGCCGCCGGATCTGACTGGCGCGACGGCGGACCCAAAGTGGCGAAACCGGCAGGCATTCCTGGCTGAAACGCCGCAGGTGAAACAGCCCATCGGTAGGACTATGTTTCCTCTCACGCTGTAAACGCGTCCCGATTGCACGGCTAGAGCCGTGCTGATAGGGAGCGCGCAAATGCATCGAGGAGACGGCAGGATGCCGAACGACTACATTGTAAAAGACATTTCCCTTGCCGGTTTCGGGCGCAAGGAGCTGGACATCGCCGAAACCGAAATGCCGGGCCTGATGGCGCTGCGCGAGCAATACGGCGAAGACAAGCCCCTGAAGGGTGCGCGGATCGTCGGCTCGCTCCACATGACAATCCAGACGGCCGTTTTGATCGAAACGCTGGTCGAACTGGGCGCGGACGTGCGCTGGGCATCGTGCAACATTTTCTCGACGCAGGACCACGCGGCTGCGGCGATTGCAGAAGCAGGCATCCCAGTCTTCGCGATCAAGGGTCAGTCGCTGGAAGAGCATTGGGATTACCTCGACAAAAGCTTCATGTTCCCTGACGGCGCGAACATGATCCTCGATGATGGCGGCGACGCGACGCTTTACGTGCTGCTGGGCGCGCGCGCCGAAGCCGGTGAAGAGATTATTCCGGTTCCAGAATCCGAAGAAGAGGCCGTCATCAAGGCGCAAATTGCCAAGCGCATGGCGGAGAGCCCCGGCTGGTTCACCAAGACCCGCGATGCGATCAAGGGTGTGTCAGAAGAGACGACGACTGGCGTCAACCGGCTCTATCAGCTGGTGAAAGAGGGCAAGCTCCCCTTCCCTGCGATCAATGTGAACGACAGCGTCACCAAGTCGAAGTTCGACAACAAGTATGGCTGTAAAGAGAGCCTCGTGGACGGCATCCGCCGCGCCACTGATACCATGATGGCTGGCAGGTTGCTGTCGTATGCGGCTATGGCGATGTGGGCAAAGGCTCTGCCGCCTCGCTCCGCGGAGCGGGCGCACGGGTGAAAGTCACCGAAGCCGATCCGATCTGCGCCCTTCAGGCGGCGATGGACGGGTTCGAGGTTGTGCTGCTGGAAGAGAACCTCAACGCTGACATCTTCATCACCACGACTGGCAACAAGGACGTCATCCGCATCGAGCATATGCGTGAGATGAAGGACATGGCGATCGTCGGCAACATCGGCCATTTCGAGAATGAAATTCAGGTCGCAAACCTGAAGAACCACAAGTGGACGAACATCAAGGATCAGGTGGACATGATCGAGATGCCGGGCGGCAACCGGATCATCCTCCTGTCCGAAGGTCGCTTGCTGAACCTCGGCAATGCGACGGGCCACCCGTCCTTTGTGATGTCCGCCAGCTTCACCAATCAGGTACTGGCCCAGATCGAGCTTTGGACGAAAGGCGATGAGTACGACAACACCGTGCACATCCTGCCCAAGCATCTGGATGAAATGGTCGCTCGGCTGCATTTGGAAAAAATCGGTGCCAAGCTGACAAAACTGGACCCGGATCAGGCGGCCTATATTGGCGTGACACCGGAAGGCCCGTTCAAGCCAGATCATTACCGCTATTGATTTTGTGCCCGGCCCAATGGCCGGGCGCGCCCTCTTCCAGACGTGAATTGCGCTTCGATGTGGTCTCCTTAACGTCAAAGGCGCAATGAGCTTGATCCGCCGCATATTCGGAACCCTATCCGGTGCCTTTACCCTGGCTTCGGTCATGACGGCCGGACTGGTCCTTCTGATTTGGCATCCTGAAACGCCGCTCGCCCCTGAATGGAACCCGATAGAGCCTTTGGATGTCCGGGCACCTGTCACCCCCGTCACCCATTGGAAACTCGACCGCTCGACCAATGGCCTTGCCTGTCATGGCGCGCTTGCCAGTTCGGGGGCCAGCTTCAACATCCTGGATGACTTCGAAGAGACGCAGGTCTGCCATATCCGCGATCGGCTGAATGTCTCGACCCTGTCTGACGTCGCAATCGATCCGCTGGACACCCGGTGCATCACGGCCCTTCTCACGGCGCTCTGGGTTGAACACGGTCTTAAACCCGCCGCTGCGAAGCACCTTGATAGCCCGATCGCGCGCCTCAATCAGATCGGCAGCTACAACTGCCGCCCCATTCGCACCATGGCCGGAACGGGCACGCGGATGAGCACGCACTCAACCGCCAGCGCCATAGACATCACCGGCGTCACGCTGGAAAACGGTCAGCGTATCCGTCTGGTCGACGATTGGGGTGATAGTGCCAAGGGCGCTTTCCTGAAGGAGGCCCGCGACACGGCCTGCGACTGGTTTGGCACCACGCTTGGCCCTGATTTCAATGCCCTCCATGCCGATCACTTCCATTTGCAGGTGCGCGGTCGGGGTCTCTGCCGCTAGAGTTGCCGCAAAGGAGCGGCGGATGCGGATCATCATCTATGGGCTTGGGGCCGTTGGTGGCGCTATCGCAGCCGGGCTGGCGGTCGAGGGACGGGACGTCATCGGGATTGCGCGCGGTGCCATGTTGGACGCGCTTCGGGATGAACCGTTGCGCGTTCGCACGCCCGACGGGGATTTTTCAGCGACGTTTCCTGTGGTTGCGCACCCCTCAGACATCACCTTTGCCCCCGACGATCTGATCCTCCTGACCATGAAAACGCAGGACACGCCCGCCGCGCTGGGCGACCTTCGCGCCGCCGGGGTTCGCGAGCAGCCGATCTTCTGCGTGCAGAACGGTGTCACAAACGAAGATCTGGCCCTGCGCTATTTTCCAAACGTGCACGGTGCGACGGTGATGATGCCGGTGATCTATGTCTCACCGGGGGAGGTTGTGGCCCAGTGCACCCCCAAGATCGGCTACTTTGATATCGGGACTTATCCTTCGGGAGTCACCGAAGACGACTATCGGCTGGCCGCCGCCCTTGACACGCAGCGCCTAGCTGGATTCGTGCATGAGGACGTTATGTCTTCGAAACGCGGCAAGCTTCTGATGAACACCCGAAACGTGCTTTCTGCGCTTCTGGGCAAGAAGAGCTTTGAAAGCAGCCTGCGCGACCCCCTCGTTGAAGAGGCCAAAGCCGTGTTCACTTCAGCGGGTCTATCCTGGCAGGAAGTTGACGCAACCGACCCACGACGCGACGAGCTCTTGCGTCCCGGAATGGTGGCGCATGCCCCTGACACGGGCGGGTCCACCGCGCAGTCCCTTGTGCGCGGAACCGGGCATGTCGAAACGGATTTTCTCAACGGAGAGATCGCGCGTCTTGGTCGCCTGACCGGCGTACCCACGCCCGTGAACACGTTCTTCACGCAGTTGATGCCCGAGATGGTCGCCAAAGGCGTCAGGCCCGGCGATCTCACTCCCGACGATCTAGAAGCGCGCTATGCAGCGTGGTTGCGCACATGACCAAAGCCCCGCCGAAAACCGCCATTTCCCCACGGTAAATCACAATAAGATTGTCAGGTCCGACGATTTCAGCCAGAAAACCGCGCACGGGGTGGCGGTAACCCACCTGTGAACGATTAATGTAAGACGACAGGGAGACGGAAATGGGAAAGCGGGACGATCTCATCGCGCAGTACGCGGACGATCTGAAGAATAAATGCGGCATGTCCCCGGACATGGACCTTCTGACGAAAGTAACCATCGGGTGTGGGCCATCGATCTATGATGCGGATGCGTCAACGGTCGCTGCCACACAAGAAGGCGAGCTGGAAACCGTAAAGAACAACTTTCTGATCAAGAAGCTTGGCCTGTCGGATGGTCCTGAGCTGATGGATGCGATCAACTCCGTGATCGAGACTTATGGTCGTTCCGAGCGCAACAAGTACCGCGCTGTCGTCTATTACATGCTGACCAAGCATTTCGGCAAAGAGTCGGTCTACGGCTAAGCCACTGATTTAGCGAAAATCCTAGGGACTCCGTGTTTGCCGCGCGGGGTCCTTTTCTTTAGAACGATTTCATCGGCTAGGATGGCCGAGACCAAATTCGAACACGTGGTGCGTTGGGAGTAACGCGTGGGGTGAGGAAGGGTCTCGGCAATTGCGTCGGGACCCTTTCCTGTTTTGTGGTCACGTCGGGTCGGTTTCACCCATCTCGCAAATCTTCGCCCACTCGGCATCAGTGACCGGCTGCACCGACAGACGTGTATTGTTGACCAGCACCATATCAGACAACTCAGGGACCGCCTTCGCATCGGCCAGCGTGACCGGCTTGTTGAACGGGCGGACCGCCTTGATATCCACGCACTCCCAGCGGTCGTCTTCGGTCGTGCTATCAGGGTGCGCTTCAGCGATCACTTCGACGATTCCCACGACGGCCTTTTCGGACAGCGAGTGATAAAAGAACCCGCGATCGCCGATCTTCATTTCCCGCATCATGTTGCGCGCCTGATAGTTGCGCACGCCGTCCCACTCTTCGCCAGCGTCTCCTTTGGCGACCTGTTGGTCCCAGGACCACGTGTTCGGTTCCGATTTGAAAAGCCAAAATGCCATTACACCACCTGTTTCCATTCGCGGATCGTCACGCTGTCAAAAAGCCCCGCCTTGGCATAGGGGTCGTTTTCCGCCCAGTCTTTCGCCGCTGCCAGATCCGACACCTCCAGCACGATCAGGCTGCCGCACATCCGGCCTTCATCGTCAAGAAATGGACCCGCCATCCGCACCACGCCTGTGGCTTCAATATGAGCCAAATGCGCGTCCCGTGTTTCGATGCGGGTCTGAAGATGCCCCGGTTTGTCCATGCAGATCAGTGCGACTTTCATGCTCACCTCGGTTTGTTTTGCGTGACCCTAGTGCAGCTACAGCGCAACGGGAATCCCCCATCTTGCCTCAGGCCTTGGCACCCTTTTTGCCGCTTCCAAACCCGCTTTGGTTGGCACTGTCCAGCGGCCAACGCGGGCGCGGGGAAAGATCGGTCCCTGCAGGGAACCCGGCCGCCGCCCGCTCGAGCCCGGCCCATGCGATCATCGCGGCATTGTCTGTGCACAATCGAAGCGGTGGCGCGACGAACGCAACGCCATTGTCTTGCGCCAAAGCTTCAAGCCCCGCGCGTATCTGCGAATTGGCAGCGACGCCGCCTGCCACCGCGATGACGGGTTCCCGAGGGCCAGCAGCAAGATAAGCCTCGATCCCGCGACGCGTTTTCTCAACCAGAACGTCCGCCACAGCTGCTTGAAAACCCGCGCACAGATCCGCGCGGTCCGACAGGCTCAACCGTCCTTGCGCATCAAGTGCGCTGTCGCGCGCTCGGAGCAACGCCGTCTTGAGGCCCGAAAAGGACATGTCCATTCCGTCCCGGTCCAGAAGAGGACGCGGAAAGGCGAACCGTTTTGGATCGCCGTCCTTCGCCGCGGCTTCGACAGAAGGCCCGCCGGGTTGCGGCAAACCAAGCAACCGCGCCGTTTTGTCAAATGCCTCGCCGGGCGCATCGTCAATGGTGGTCCCCAGCCGCGTAAAATTGTCGGGCCCTTCAACTTGCAGTATCTGGCAATGCCCGCCCGACACCAGCAACATCAGGTATGGAAAGGCGATACCATCTGTCAGTCGGGGCGTCAGGGCATGGCCTGCAAGGTGGTTGATCCCATAAAGCGGTAGCCCGGACCCCGCAGCAATCCCCCGCGCGCCGGCGACGCCAGCCACCAACCCACCGATCAGTCCTGGCCCGGACGTCACTGCGATGCCGTCCAGCGAATTCAACGAAACGCCTGCTTCGTCCAATGCCGCCCTGACGACACCGTCCAAGCGTTCGGCATGCGCCCGCGCCGCGATCTCGGGCACGACACCGCCAAAATCCGCGTGAAGTTGGTCTTGCCCGGCAACGACCGAGGACAGAATCACGCCCCGTTCCCCGTCGCGCCGCACAACCGCCGCACAGGTATCGTCACAACTTGATTCAACTCCTAGGAAGAGAGTGGTTGCCATTTTTGCCCGATTCCGCCGCGCGTTTCCGTATTTCTTAGATTCTTTTGCGTTTCTGGGCCAAGGTCTGTCCCAATGGATTTCGAAGACATGCAGCCAACTCTGCTTTTGACGCGCCCCGAGCGTCAGGCCAAGCGTTTTCAGGCTGAATGTGCCGAAGTGCTTGGCTTTCGACCGCAATCGCTTATCGCGCCCTTGATGGAAATCCAACCGCGGCTTCAATTCCTGCTGCCGCCGGATGATCAAACACTGATTGTCTCGTCCGAAAACGCTTTGGACGCCTTGTTCAGCCGTACGGACCTGACAGGGCGCGAAGCGATTTGCGTTGGGCAAGCAACGACCAAAAGCGCACAGGGCTATGGTTTGGCTGCCGTGTTTGGTGGCCGAAACGCGACCGAGTTGGTCGACAACATCCTCAATGCCACGGACAAACGCAGCTTTGCACATGTGCGTGGCAACTTCACCGCTGGGGACATCGTTGAACGCTTACGCGCAGCAGGTCACAAGGCCGAAAGCTATGTCATCTATGATCAAGTCGCGCGCCCTTTGTCGGACGGAGCGCGCACGATCCTGAAGCTGGAACGTGACGTCATCCTTCCGCTGTTTTCACCGCGCAGTGCCGAGCTTTTCTTTGACTCCGCGCCCGAGTTTGCAGCGCGCCTTCGCGTGATCGCGCTCAGCACCGCTGTTGCAGACAAGGTACCGGAAGAAGTGGAAACCCATGTTGCGCGAGAACCGTCCGCGTCGGCCATGGCCCGACACGTCGCGACGCTTTTCAATCAGGACTGATTGTCCCACCCCTGAGACGGCCTTGTTCTTGGCCCGAAGGTCGCGCTAGGCTGGCGTCTGGAGATGTGCGTGTGTCATAGTTGGGTCTGCCACCCGGGGAATACCATTGCCAGAATCAGATAAGCCGTCCGACGAATCCACTGAAAACAAAGACGAATCCGAAGCGATCGAGTCATCAGACCAGTCGCCGGAGGCGCCTGATCCCAAGACGGTTGAAGAGGAATCGGGGGTAGAGGAAACTTCCGAAGCCGAAGCCGAAGCCGAAGCCGAAGCCGAAGCCGAAGCCGAAGCCGAAGCCGAAGGCACAGACCTGGAAGTCGAGCGTGCGGCTGATGAGGGCATGGTCGCAGCGGAACTGGAAAATGAGGCGTCCCCGGACGAACCAGCGGAAACTGACGATACGCCGGAGCCTGAAAAACAGACCGCGGAGACTGCACCTCCACCGGCGACGCAACAACGCAATGGAACTCTGCCCTTCATCCTAGGCGGCTTTGGCGCCATCGTGATCGGCTTTCTCTTCAGCCAGGCCTTGCCGGACGGGTGGCCCCGCCCGCCCGATCGGACCCTTGCCAACGAGGTGAGCGCGCTGAGTGCAACCGTTGATGAGCAGGCCGCGACCATCGCGGCGCTCAACGACCAGCTTGCAGCGCTGGGCGGGTCCGTTTCCGCGCTTGAGTCCGCCGAGCTACCGGACTTCGCCACGCCGGATGATGTTTCTTCGCTTGAGGCGCGGCTTGCCGATGCTGAAAACGCTTTAGCTGACCGTATCACGCAAGTTCAGGCTGCCGTCGATGCGCTCGAAGCTGTTCCTTCTGCACCAGCCGCTGCAGGCATGACCGAAGAAGACATCGCCGTCTTCCGGGACGAATTGGCGGCCGTGGTTGCCAGTGCGCGCGCCGAACTCGACGACGCCCGACGCGCCGCCGAGATGGTCGAAGCTGAAGCTGCCAAGGCCGCTGCCCGCGAGGCTGCTTTCGAGGCTTTGACGCGCCTGCGGACGTCCGTCGATCTTGGCCTTGGGTACACCGAAGCGCTGACCGATCTGACCGATGCCGCGCCCGTGACGCCCTCCGACGCCCTTTCGGCTTCTGCCGACGACGGTGTTGTGACGATGCTGGAGCTTCAGACCCAGTTCCCTGATCTGGCGCGCACGGCCATCGCTGCATCGGCATCCGATCCCGACGCCAGCGCGGGTGCCATGCAACGTCTCGGTCAGTTCCTGCGGACCCAAACCAACGCGCGCTCGCTTGCCCCACGCGAAGGTACCGACACTGACGCGGTTCTGAGCCGCGCCGAAGCGGCACTTATGGACAACGAGCTTGAGGCCGCGCTTGCCGAACTGGTCACGCTGCCCGAAGCGTCGGCGCCCGTCTTTGCAGACTGGATCGCTGCGGCGGAAACGCGAACTCAAGCGCTGGCTGGTCTTGATGACCTCGCTGCGCAAATCGGCGCGATGTAAGGAGTACTGTCATGATCTGGTCCCTGTCGCGCATCGTCATTTTCGTCTGCCTGATCGCCGCGCTCGCGCTGGGCGCGGACTACCTCCTTGAAACTCAGGGCGGTATCCGCATCGCATTTGGCAACACCGAGGTTACGCTGACGCCTCTGATGTCGGCGATCGCGGCTGTTGCCGTCGTCGCGTTGGTCTGGCTTGGCCTGAAACTTGCCGGGTTCCTTTTGGCCTGTCTGCGGTTCCTCACAGGTGACGAAACCGCTATTTCCCGCTGGTTCAACCGCAACCGCGAGCGCCGCGGGTTCGAAGCGCTGTCCGAAAGCGTGATGGCGCTAGCCTCGGGCGAAGGCCGTACCGCGATCACGCAAGCCAACAAGGCCGAGCGCTATCTGGGTCGCCCGGACCTGACCAATTTGATCGCGGCACAAGCCGCTGAAATGGTGGGCGATACCAAGAAGGCCGAGACGGTTTACAAGCGCCTGCTGACCGACGACAAAACCCGGTTTGTCGGTGTGCGTGGCCTGATGCGCCAGCGTCTTGCCGATGGCGATGTGGATACAGCGCTCAAGCTTGCCGAGAAGGCGTTTGCCATCAAGCCGCGCCATGTTGAAACGCAGGACACGCTGCTGCGCCTTCAGGCCGACAAAGGCGACTGGGAAGCCGCGCGAAAGACACTTGGCGCCAAGCTCAAGCACGGTTCGATGCCGCGTGACCTGCATCGGCGCCGCGATGCTGTTTTGGCCTTGGCCGAAGCCAAGGACGTCTTTGAAGAAGACGCCACGATCGAGGCGCGCGAAGCCGCGATCGAAGCCAACCGACTTTCACCCGATCTGGTGCCCGCCGCCGTTTTGGCCGCGCGGGCTTACATTGAGGACGAAAAACCCCGCTACGCGACACGTGTACTGAAGAAAGCGTGGACCGCGACCCCGCATCCAGATCTGGCCCGCGCCTTTGCTGCGATCGAACCCGGGGAATCGCCCAAGGCACGGATCAAGCGTTTCCAGCCCCTTTTGAAGGCCCATATCGGTGCGCCCGAGGTCAAGATGCTGGCGGCCGAGCTTCAGATCGCGAACGAGGATTTCCCGGCGGCCCGGCGCGCCATCGGTGATCTGGCCGAAAAACAGCCGACGGCACGTGTGATGACAATCATGGCCGCTATCGCGCGCGGTGAGGGGGCCGATGATGTCATCGTCAAAGGCTGGCTTACCCGCGCCCTGACCGCGCCGCGCGGGCCGCAATGGGTCTGCGACAATTGCGGGACCATCGCCGGAGAGTGGGAACCTGTTTGCTCCAACTGCGGCACCTTTGATGGGCTAGCCTGGACCACGCCCAAGGCCGATGCAGTGGCGATGCCGCGGGGTGAGGAAATGCTGCCGATGATCGTCGGCTCGATCCCGGAACCTGAGCCCGAGCCAGAACCGGAAGACGACGTGATCGATGCTGAGACGATCGACGACTCACCCGCCGGAGACAGCGCCGAGGGCGACCGGAAATCGGCCTAAAGAATAAAAAGCGAGAAAAAGAGTCTCATTTTTTGCGATAAGGGGCAATAATGCCCCTTGGACTCACGGTGAGCGAATTTCTGGCCCTACAGCTATGTTCCTGGTCCTGTGAAATGGCAGGGACGCCTATTCCCCGGGAGGACCACCCATGAAAATGACGACCGAAGAAGCCTTCGTAAAAGTGCTCCAGATGCACGGCATCGAGCATGCCTTTGGAATTATCGGATCGGCAATGATGCCGATCTCGGATCTGTTCCCGGCAGCGGGCATCAAATTCTGGGACTGCGCCCATGAGTGCAACGCTGGCATGATCGCCGACGGGTTCACCCGTTCGACCGGCAAAATGTCGATGGCCATAGCGCAGAACGGTCCGGGCATCACGAACTTTGTCACCCCGATCATGACGGCTTTCTGGAACCACACGCCGCTTCTGCTGGTGACGCCGCAGGCGGCCAACAAGACGATCGGCCAGGGCGGTTTCCAGGAAATGCAGCAAATGCGGCTCTTCGCTGATTGCGTCTGCTATCAGGAAGAAGTGCGCGATCCGTCGCGGATCGCCGAAGTCCTGAACCGTGTGATCCTCAAAGCGTTCCGCGGTTCGGCCCCGGCGCAGATCAACATCCCGCGCGATTTCTGGACGCAGGTGATCGACATCGACCTGCCCCAGATCGTCAAGATCGAGCATCCGCGTGGCGATGCCGCCGCGATCTCGAAAGCAGCTGACCTTCTGTCCAGCGCCAAGTGGCCGGTCATCCTGAACGGCGCAGGTGTCGTTCTGGCCGGTGGTATCGATGCCTCGCGCCA
>CAZWZG010000014.1:0-16003 GCA_964638245.1 uncultured Rhodobacterales bacterium | reverse complement strand
TCATCCTGAACGGCGCAGGTGTCGTTCTGGCCGGTGGTATCGATGCCTCGCGCCAGTTGGCCGAGCGCTTGTCGGCTCCGGTTTGCTGCAACTACCAGCACAACGATGCGTTCCCGGGGTCGCACCCTCTGTTCTGCGGCCCGCTGGGCTACAACGGATCGAAAGCCGGGATGGAGATGATCCAGAAGGCCGACGTGGTTCTGGCGTTGGGCACGCGTTTGAACCCGTTCTCGTCGCTGCCCGCGTATCAGACCGAGTACTGGCCCCACGACGCCAAGCTCATCCAAGTTGATATCAACGCCGACCGCATTGGTCTGACCAAGCGCGTCGCGGTTGGCATCCAGGGAGACGCCCGTATGGTGGCCGAGCAGATCCTCGCGCAATTGGGTGACAACGCCGGCGACGCAGGCCGCAAAGATCGTGAAGAGGCGATCGCGCAGTCCAAGTCGAAATGGGCGCAACAGCTGTCCTCGATGGATCACGAAGACGACGATCCCGGCATCAACTGGAACGAGCGCGCCCGCCAGCGTGATCCGGACCGGATGAGCCCCCGCATGGCATGGCGCGCGATTCAAGCGGCGATGCCAGAGGACGCGATCATTTCGTCCGATATCGGCAACAACTGCGCGATCGGCAATGCCTACCCATCGTTTGAGGAGGGCCGCAAGTACCTGGCACCGGGCCTGTTTGGACCCTGTGGCTATGGCCTGCCTGCGATCCTTGGAGCAAAAATCGGTAACCCGGACACGCCAGTGATCGGCTTTGCCGGTGACGGCGCGTTTGGCATCTCGATGAACGAGATGACGGCCTGTGGTCGCGGCGACTGGCCCGCGATCACGATGATCATCTTCCGCAACTACCAGTGGGGCGCTGAAAAGCGGAACACGACGTTGTGGTTCGACGACAACTTCGTCGGTACCGAGCTGAACCTTGGTGTGGAGTACGCCAAGATCGCGGATGGCTGTGGTGTGAAGGGTGTTCAGGTCGTCGGCATGGACGAGTTGACCGAAAAGCTCCGTGTCGCGGTGAAAGAGCAGATGGAGGACAACGTGACGACCTTCATCGAGGTGGTTCTGAACCAGGAACTGGGCGAACCGTTCCGCCGGGATGCCATGAAAGCGCCGGTCAGCGTGGCAGGCATTTCGAAAGACGATATGCAGCCTCAGCAGCCGCGGGTATGATCGGATTGGGCGCGGCACCGTCGCGCCCGACCATTTCCGAGGCCTGATGTCCGTCCTGAACCAGATCATCGACCGCTGCCGGGCCCGCCGCCCACGCATCGTCCTGCCCGAAGGGGACGATCCCCGCGTGCAAGAGGCCGCGCTCAAGGCGGAAGCGGACGGACTTGCCGATATCGTCCTGCTCAGTGGCGCCGACGCGAGCCTCCCGCCCGCTGCCAACGTGGTCACTCCCGAGACGTCGCCCGATTTGGCGCGCTATGCGAATGCTTACTTCGAGCTGCGGCGGGCCAAGGGGATGACGGAAGAGAAGGCCCATGAGATTGCGGCGACGCCGCTGGCGTATGCTGCCTTGATGGTCAGGGAGGGGGATGCGGACGGGACTCTGGGGGGCGCTGTGGCGACCACCTCGGATACCGTCCGTACCGCTTTGCAGATCATCGGGCGCGCGCCAGGGGTCGAGACGGTATCGAGCTCGTTCCTTATGATCCTGGCCGAGCCCCACAACCGTCCCGTCGTCTTTGCCGATTGCGGTCTGATCCTACAGCCAAATGCAGAAGAGCATGCGGCGATCGCGCTTGCGTCTGCGGACACACTCACCGCGCTTACCGGTGAAGCCCCGCGCATTGCGTTCCTGTCGTTTTCGACCAAGGGGAGCGTGCCAGCAGGCGCTCACGAAAGCCTGGGCCGTATCCACCGCGCGATGGAGATCGTGGCTGATAAAGCGCCTGATCTGCCCGTCGATGGAGAACTTCAGTTCGACGCGGCTATCGTCCCGGACGTGGCGGAACGCAAAGCCCCAGGCTCGCCCATCGAAGGCGCGGCCAATGTCTTTGTCTTCCCGAGCCTCAGCGCAGGAAACATCGGCTACAAGATCGCGCAGCGCCTCGGCCACGCCACGGCTCTTGGCCCGATCTTGCAGGGCCTCGCCAAACCCGCCAATGATTTGTCACGGGGCGCGAGCGTCGAAGACATCTACAACATGATCGCCATCACAGGGGCACAGGTGAAGACATGACCCAACCCAAAGTCACACTGAACACCCCCGTCGGCGATGAGATGAAGCAGACGACCTGCTACATGTGCGCATGCCGCTGCGGCATCAACGTGCATCTGAAAGACGGCAAGGTCCGCTATATCGAAGGAAACCGCGACCACCCGGTGAACAAGGGCGTGCTCTGCGGCAAGGGTTCCGCAGGGATCATGCAGCACTACTCCCCTGCCCGCCTCCACGCACCACTCAAGCGGGTCGGCCCGCGTGGCTCGGGCCAGTTCGAAGAGATCACTTGGGAAGAAGCGCTCGAGATCGCCACTGGCTGGTTGGGCGACGTGCGCAAAACCGACCCCAAGAAACTCGCCTTCTTCACGGGCCGCGACCAGTCGCAATCGCTGACCGGCCTCTGGGCCATGCAATTTGGCACGCCAAACTTCGCCGCCCATGGCGGGTTTTGCTCGGTGAACATGGCTGCGGGCGGGCTCTACACCTTTGGCGGGGCGTTCTGGGAATTCGGCGATCCCGATTGGGAACACACCAAGTACTTCATGCTCTTTGGCGTGGCTGAAGACCACGCCTCGAACCCCATAAAGATCGGCATCGGCAAGCTGAAGGATCGTGGCGCCAAAGTCGTCTCGGTCAACCCGGTCCGCACCGGTTACAACGCCATCGCCGACGAATGGGTGGGCATCCGCCCGGGCACCGACGGGCTCTTTGTTGGCTCGCTAATCCACGAACTGTTCCGCACCCAACAAATCGACCTCGACTACCTCGTGCGCTACACAAACTCCGGCTGGCTGGTGATTGATGCGCCGGGCGACGCCGACAACGGCCTGATTGCGCGAGACAACGACGACAATCCGCTGGTCTGGGATACGGACAAAGGCGCGCTGGCCTCGGGCAAATTGCCTGACGTCAAACCAGCTTTGACAGGCACCCACACGCTGGCCGATGGCCGCAAGGCGCGCCCTGTGTTCGAGCTGATGGCCGAACGCTACCTCGGCGATGAGTACAGCCCCGAGGCGGTCGAAGAGGCCACCGGCGTCACGGCCTCGCAAATCCGCAAGATCGCCGCCGAACTTGCCCATGTCGCCTTCAAGGAAGAGATCGTCCTTGATCAGCCTTGGACCGACTGGGCCGGGCGCAAGCATGACAAGATGATCGGTCGCCCGATTTCGATGCACGCAATGCGCGGGATTTCGGCGCATTCGAACGGCTTCCAGACCTGCCGGATGATCCACATCCTACAAATCCTACTTGGGAGCATCGATTGCCCCGGCGGTTTCCGCTACAAACCGCCCTACCCCAAGCAGACGCCACCGAATCTGCTGCCGCACGGCTCCGCCGAACAGATCCAGTCCTCGACACCGCTCGGTGGGCCGCACCTCGGCTTCCCGCATGGGCCACAGCATCTGCTGTTGGACGAAAACGGCGGCCCAAACCGGCTGGACAAAGGCTTCAGCTGGGATGCGCCGATGTCGGCGCACGGGTTGATGCACATGGTCATCAACAACGCGGCGCAAAAGGACCCCTACGGCATCGACGTGCTGTTCATGTACATGGCGAACATGGCGTGGAACTCGTCAATGAACGTGCCGGGAACGCTCGATGCGCTGACGGCCAAGGACGAAAACGGCGACTACGTGATCCCGAAGATCATCTATGCCGATGCCTATTACTCCGAGACAGTGCCGTTCGCTGACCTGATCCTGCCCGACACGACGTATCTGGAGCGCTACGATTGCATCTCGCTTCTAGACCGACCGATTTCCGAGCCCGACATGGTCGCGGACTCGATCCGACACCCGGTGGTCGAGCCTGATCGCGATGTCCGCGGCTTCCAGGAAGTTCTGATCGATCTCGGCGCCCGCCTCGGCTTCCCCGCCTTCACCAACGAAGACGGCAGCCCAAAGTTCCCGGGCGGTTATGCCGACTACATCGTCAACCACCAGCGCAAACCCGGTATCGGCCCCCTCTCCGGCTTCCGTGGCAAGGACGGCGACGAGTTCGGCGTTGGCGAGCCAAACCCCGACCAACTCAAGCGCTACATCGAAAATGGTGCCTTCTACGGCCACCACATCGCGCCCGAGCACGCCTATTTCAAACACGCAAACCGCGGCTACCTCGACTGGGGCATCGAAAAAGGCATCCGCCTTTCACCCGAACCAACGATCTTCCAGCTCTACTGCGAACCGCTTCAGCGCTTCCGCCTCGCGGCCCAAGGCCACGGCGACCGTCAGCCGCCCGACCGCGCGCGCGAACGGATCGAAAAGTACTTCGATCCCCTGCCCTTCTGGTATCCGCCGTTCGAAGGCGAAATGGTCGACGAAAAGGTCTATCCGCTGAACGCCATCACCCAGCGGCCCATGCACATGTACCACTCATGGGGCTCGCAAAATGCTTGGCTCCGCCAGATCACAGCGGCCAACCGGCTCTATATCCACACCTCAGTGGGTGAAAAAATTGGCGCCAAGGACGACGACTGGGTCTGGCTGACGTCCCATATGGGCCGTGTTAAATGTCAGGTGAAGGTCATGGAGGGCGTGAACCCGCACACGGTCTGGACGTGGAACGCCATCGGCAAAAGGCGGGGCGCTTGGGGACTCGACGACGATGCCCCCGAAAGCAATCAAGGCTTCCTCTTGAACCACTTGATCTCCGAGCTTCTACCGCAAGGCGGCGGTGGCTACCGCTATTCAAACTCCGACCCGATCACCGGTCAGGCCGCTTGGTTCGACCTACGGGTCGGCATCGCTCTCGCCTCAGGTGAAGGCGCAACCGAGCCCTTCTTCGAACCGGTAGGCGCCAGCACCCAAGCCGCATCACCGGAGAAACTCGCCTACGGCTCCGAATGGAAGGAGGCGGCGGAATGACCAGTCTTCCCGAAAAGACCGACAAGAAGCTCGGCCTCGTCATCGATCTTGACATCTGTGTCGGCTGCCATGCTTGCGTGACGTCCTGCAAGGAATGGAATACCGGCGGGTACTCCGCGCCCCTTTCGGATCACGACCCCTACGGGTCCGACCCGAACGGTGCATGGCTCAACCGTGTCCATTCTTACGAAGTGACCAACGAGGTTGGGGCCCCCAAGACGGTCCACTTCCCACGCTCATGCCTTCACTGCGAAAAACCCGACTGCGTCACTGTCTGCCCGACGGGCGCGTCCTATAAACGCGAAGAAGACGGCATCGTCCTGGTCAATCCGGACACCTGCATCGGCTGTAAACTCTGCTCCTGGGCCTGCCCCTATGGCGCGCGCGAATACGACTACGACCACGGTGTCATGAAGAAATGCACGCTCTGCGTCGACCGGATATACAATGACACGATCCCCGAAGAAGACCGCGTTCCGGCCTGCGTCAAGGCTTGTCCCACTGGTGCGCGGGCCTTTGGCGATTTGGGCGATCCGACCTCAGAAGTTAGTCTCGAGGTCGCCGATCGGGGCGGGTTCAACTTGCTCGACGAGTTCGGCTACGAGCCGGTCAACAAGTACCTGCCCCCGCGCGAGGCGACGGTCGCGGCACCCGAACCAATTCCGGCCAAAGCCGACGGGTCAGCCATCGAAGGTCTGTTCAACTGGGTCGACAAGGCCCTGAGCCGGGGGCGCTGATCCATGCATCCAGCTTATTCCGTCATACTTTTCACGACGTCCTCGGGTGCAGGCTATGGCCTTCTCTTCTGGCTCGGCGTCTTCAATGCGTTCGGTGCAAACCCCCTGGGGCGCTGGGGCACCTTTGCCGCTTTGACTTTGGCGTTGGTCCTAATCACCATCGGTCTCTTGTCCTCAACGCTGCACCTTGGTCACCCCGAGCGGGCATGGCGCGCCTTTAGCCAGTGGAAGTCATCATGGCTCAGCCGCGAAGGCGTGATTGCCGTTGCCACATATGTGCCCGCAGGCCTGTGGTGGCTATTCCTTGCAACGGGCCTTTCGACAGGCGTCTTCATGGGGCTCGCCGCAGCCATCGGCGCGGTCGCAACAGTGTGGTGCACCGGCATGATCTACGGATCACTGCGCACAATCCGCCAATGGCACCGCCCGGATGTTGCCCCAATCTACGAAGCGCTGGCGGCAGCAACAGGCGCGCTGATCTACGGTGTCTTCGCATCGTTCTCCGCTGACGCACCGCTTGTGATCACGTTTGTGGCGATTGCATGTGTTGTCGGCGCTGGGTTGATGAAAACCACATATTGGCGCCAGTTAGAGACTGATTCAGGGCAGTACACCGTTGAAATGGCCACGGGGCTTGGTCACCTTGGGTCCGTTCGCCCGCTTGATCCTCCACACACGATGCCGAATTTCGTCATGCGGGAGATGGGATACTCGGTCGCGCGAAAGCATGCATCGACACTACGGATGCTTGTGATCACACTTCTCTTTGTGGCGCCTTTCCTTTTGCTGGTCCTGGCCATAGCACTCAGCTCATTCGTCGTTTTCTTCGTCCTTGCGACGCTGCTGGCGGGCTGTGGTGTAGTGCTGGAACGCTGGTTGTTTTTTGCGGAAGCTGAGCATGTGAGCATGCTCTACTACGGTAAAGAACGCGCCTAGAGCGGAACTGCAGAACGGTCCTTGACGCCTTCCATCGATACATAAGTCGACGTCGACGTGACGTGCGGCAAAGACGAGATGCTCTCTGACAGGACTTGACGGTACGCGGAAATGTCCGGTGTTCGCACTTTCAAGAGATAGTCAAAGCCCCCGGCGATCAGGTGGCATTCCTCGACCTCGGGCACTTTCCGGACGGCTGCATTGAACGCGGTCAGCGCCGCTTCGCGCGTGTCCGAAAGTCGAACTTCCACAAACGCCACATGTGCGAGCCCGAGCTTCTCAGTCGAAAGCTGCGCCTGATACCCCGTGATCACACCCTCAGCCTCAAGCCGCCGCACCCGCGCGGCGACGGGTGTTTTAGACAGTCCGACGGCCTGGCCCAGATCCGTGATCGAGATCCGACCGTCGGTCGCAAGCACCTTGAGGATCGCATGGTCGATTTTGTCTAGGTCAGCCGCCATGACTACAAAAATGAAGAAGGATGCACAAAATGTCTACCAGATCCCAAAATTCAGGAAATCCGCCTGCGATGATCGTAGTACACTAGGGCATATGCCCAAGGAACTTGCCAATGACGCCCCTTACCGCACGCTGGGATATCGGAAAACGCCGCGATGAATCCGACCTGATCAAGGATTTCGTCGCATCTGCCGACTTGTCCCCTCAGGATCGCAACGACATTTCGGCATCGGCGGCCACCTTGGTCAGGCGCATCCGTTCGGAAGCCCGACCGGGACTGATGGAGGTTTTTCTGGCCGAGTACGGCCTGTCGACCCGGGAGGGCGTGGCGCTTATGTGCCTTGCCGAAGCGCTTTTGCGGGTGCCGGATGCCGATACGATCGATGCGTTGATCGAGGACAAGATCGCCTCGTCGGACTGGAGCATGCATCTAGGCCATTCGTCTTCTCCACTGGTCAATGCCTCGACATGGGGGCTGTTTTTGACAGGTCGCGTGCTCGATGATGCCGAACCCGGAGTGGTTGGCACACTCCACAACCTCGTGCGTCGACTGGGAGAGCCGGTGATCCGCACAGCCGTGGGTCGGGCAATGCGCGAAATGGGCCGCCAATTCGTACTAGGCGAAACGATCCAAGCCGCGATGGAGCGAGCGCGGGGTAAGGAAAAACAAGGCTTCACGTACTCCTATGACATGCTCGGCGAAGCAGCCATGACGGCGCGAGATGCCGCCCGATACGCTAAGGCCTATGAAGACGCGATTGCCGAAATTGCCAAGGGCGCGACGCGCGGCACCGTTGCCGAAAACCCGGGGATTTCGATCAAACTATCCGCCCTTCATCCCCGATACGAAGTCGCACAAGCCGAACGCGTTCTGGCCGAGCTTGTGCCTGTGGTGCGCCGCCTTGCCCGCCAGGCCGCGGCTGCCGGGATGGGCTTGAACATCGACGCGGAAGAGGCCGACCGGCTCAACCTTTCGATGCATGTCATTGAAAGGGTATTGGACGACCCCGACCTCGGCCCTTGGGATGGTTTCGGCGTGGTGGTCCAGGCCTATGGTCGACGTGCGGGCCGCGTCATCGACGATCTTTATGAAATGGCCCAGCGGCATGATCGGCGGATCATGGTGCGTCTGGTCAAAGGCGCCTATTGGGACACCGAAATCAAGCATGCACAGGTCGAAGGCCTGAGCGACTTTCCAGTTTTCACGACCAAACCTGCCACTGACATCAGCTATATTGCCAATGCGCGGCGGCTACTTGGGATGACAGACCGACTGTACCCCCAATTTGCGACCCATAATGCCCATACGGTTTCGGCAATCCTGCACATGGCGCGCGACCTTGATGCGGGGGCTTACGAGTTTCAGCGCCTCCATGGGATGGGCGAAGCCCTCCACGATATGGTGCTCAAGGACAACGGCACCCGCTGTCGGATTTACGCTCCGGTCGGCGCGCACAGAGACTTGTTGGCGTATCTGGTGCGCAGGCTGCTGGAAAACGGCGCGAACTCTTCCTTCGTCAATCAGATCGTCGACGAAGCGGTTCCGGCAGAAGTGGTTGCGGCCTGTCCGTTCGACGCAATGACGGATGCGGCGTCGATCCCTCGTGGGCCGCAAATTTTCGAGCCGGATCGGTTAAATTCAAAAGGTTTTGACCTTTCGGATGTCGGAGTTCTGAACACGATTGCATCGTCCCGACATGCGCCCGAACCCTGGGACATCGGTCCCATCATCGCCGGACCGCTCAACACCCAAGACCTCGAAGAGTCACGAAACCCGACAACTTCGGCGAAGACGCGTGTTGTTCGGCAAGCCAGCGCAGCAGATGTTGAAACAGCACTGGCGGCGGCTTTGCCTTGGACGGATGATGTTGCGCACCGTGCGGAAACGCTCCGGCGGGTTGCGGATCTCTATGAAGCGAACGCCGATAGGATCTTTGCGCTTTTGGCCGTGGAAGCCGGCAAAACGCTCTTGGACGCTGTAGCGGAACTGCGCGAGGCGGTCGATTTCCTTCGCTACTATGCCGCGCGTGCGCTCTTGGCGCCGGGAACGGCCCGCGGCGTGTTTACCTGTATTTCGCCATGGAACTTTCCGCTGGCCATCTTCACAGGGCAAATCGCGGCGGCGTTGGCGACCGGAAATGCAGTTCTGGCCAAGCCGGCTGAAACGACACCGGCGATTGCGCATCTGGCGGTGACACTCATGCATGATGCAGGGGTTCCAAAAACCGCAATTCAGCTTTTGCCGGGGCAGGGCGGCGCGGTGGGGGCTGCGTTGACCTCAGATCCGCGCGTGTCGGGCGTCGCCTTTACTGGTTCCACGGCCACAGCGAAGCGTATTCAAACGGCCATGGCGCGCGGCATGCGTCCCGGAGCGCCGCTGATCGCGGAAACCGGCGGTCTGAACGCGATGATCGTCGATAGCACCGCTTTGCCCGAGCAAGCGGTCAGGGACATTGTCGCGTCAGCGTTTCAATCGGCGGGGCAACGCTGTTCAGCCCTGCGATGCCTATATGTGCAAAACGACATTGCTCCGTCTCTCATCGAGATGATCAAAGGCGCCATGGACGAACTTTCGGTCGGCGATCCGTGGGACATTTCGACTGATGTTGGGCCTGTGATCACAAAGCTGGCTGCAGAACAGATTGAGACCTACATTCAAGAGCGATCAAATCAAATCATCCACAGAAAAACAGTCTCTAATCAGCCAAATTTTGTCGCTCCAACGCTCTTGTCGGTGACAGGGATCAAGGCAATGGATCGCGAGGTTTTTGGCCCGGTTCTGCATGTTGCAACCTTCGAGGCGGGGCAATTGGAGCAGGTGATCGAAGATATCAACGCCACAGGCTACGGTCTGACCTTTGGGCTCCACACGCGGATCGACGATCGTGTGCAGCAGATCACCGAAACGGTCGACGCGGGCAATGTCTACGCCAACCGCAATCAGATTGGCGCGGTGGTTGGCTCGCAGCCCTTTGGGGGCGAAGGGCTGTCGGGGACGGGGCCAAAAGCGGGTGGGCCGAACTACTTGGGTCGGTTCGTCGTCACGACGTCCGAAACCTCAACGCTAGAACCTTCTGGCAACGCGGATCTGCATCACATCGAAACCCTTCTATCCGTGGCGCGTCAAACCTTGCAAGAAACACGGTCAGAGACCCTTCCCGGACCAACTGGCGAGTTAAACCGTCTATCGCTTTGCGCCCGCGAGCCTGTACTTTGCTTTGGTCCTGGAAAAACGACCGCAGAGGCGCAAGTGCGCGCGGTTCAGGCTTTCGGCGGGCGCGCTGCGGCGGTGGAGGCACACGTGGACGCTGAAATCCTGCGCGATCTTGAGGGTTTCTCGGCCGTGCTGTGGTGGGGCGATAAAGACGCTGGGCGTGCCTATGCAACGGCGTTGGCTCAAAAGCCGGGACCCATCCTTCCGCTGATCACCGACATGCCAGACACGGCGCATGTCATGCTTGAACGCCATATCTGCGTCGATACCACTGCGGCGGGCGGAAATACGGGACTTTTGGCTGGCCGTGCCTAGACTCTAATCGCGCCCAAGCCAACGCATGGCAAAAGGCGCGCCTGTGATCACAATTACGATCCTCAGGATATGATGTGCCACGACGAACGCAGCATCCGCGCCAACAACGAGGGCCAAAACGGTCATTTCAGCCTGGCCCCCTGGCGCAAACGCAAGAAGCGCTTCGAGCCCCGGAGCCATGTCGAAAGCATAGACGATCTCAACGAATATCAGCGTGAGAATGACCAGTATGCCGCAATACCCCGTCGCTGCTGTCAGGTCGCGGCGCACTTCGGACATCGTAATCCCGCTGTATTTCGTGCCAATCGTCATCCCGATAAAGAACTGCGCCATCCAGATCGCCTCAGTCGGCGGACGGTTTTCGAGATAGCCAAGAACCGAAACGATCGCCGTCGCGATCATCGGACCAAGGATCGAGGCACCAAAGAGCCTGATTCTAGCCGCGACCCACCAACCGGATGCCGCGCAAACGATCATCAAGGCGAGATCCTTGGGCGCGACATCCAAAAGCGGTTGACCCGGAGGGTTCGACAAATCCGCATCCCAAAAAAGGCTCAGAAGGAATGGCGCGGCGCAGACGATCAAAAGCACCCTTGTGGCATGGGTCAGCGACAGCGTGCGGACGTTCCCACCCGCTTCTTCGCCAAAGATCAGCATGTCCTGCAACCCGCCGGGCATCGCGGAGTAAAACGCAGTAGGCCGGTCATAGCCCCAGACCCGCTGAAAATAAGGCACACCGATCAAGGCAGCGGCAATGATCATCAACGGCACCAGAACCAATGTGGGCCACATCCCCGGAAGGGTGACGAGAACCGCGGGTGTGATTGTCGCCCCAACCGCAACCCCGAGGATCGTTCGCATGGACGCGTTCAGTCCGGCGAGGCCGCGGAGTGGCACGCCCATGAGCGCTGCAATGAGGCACGCGGTCATTGGACCCAAAAGCCAGGGCAGGGGGAGGCCGATGAGCATGAATGCCGCGACGCCTAGCCCCGCGACTCCAAACGACAGCAAGACCGTGATCACAAAACAAGCTCCTGCAGTCGCAGTTCCAGCGATGCGGTCAGATGTGCCTCTGCGGCTTGCCCGGCGGCCTTTGGATCGCCGGAACGCAATGCATCAATCAGGGTCTGATGCTGGGAAACAACGATGTCGATGCGGCCTGACTTGGTGTAGGTCGTGGGCCCCAGGAGCAAGAGAGAATTGTTCAGGGTTCTTGCCGCCTCGGTCAGAAACCGATTGCGGCCTGCACGGTAAAGGCCGCGGTGAAAGTCCTGATTGATCGCAGCGGCGCGCATCGGATTGGCCCGTTCCGAGGCGATCTGGGTATTGAAATGCTCCAAGGCATCGATTTCGGGCGCCAGCGCGTGTTTCGCTGCCAGTTCCGCCGCCGAACGCTCTAGGACAATGCGCATTTCATAAAGTTCGATGACTTCGCTGTGGTCCAGCTTGCGGATCACAGCACCTATCCGCGGGCGATGCTCGACAATGCGCTCTGACTCAAGGCGACGGAGCGCCTCCCGGACCGGCGTTCGGGACAGGTCGAGACGGCGCGCGACGTCTTCTTCGCGAAGCCGATCACCGGGTTGAAAGACGCCTTCGCGGATCGACGACATAAGAGCATCGTAGGCGGCTTCGCCGCTGGGTTTGCGCGTCATAGTTGTGCCTGGTCTGGATTTGTTAACTTTGTATCCAACCGGATACAAAAAGTCTAGATACGACCTTGTCTGCGATGTGTGCTTGCACGGCTGAGCGGCTGCAGTCACTCTGGCGAAAGTCGAAGTAGCTGCAGTTTTCGCGAGGATCACAGGGGAATGAAGGCCTGCTGCACACCAAAAAGGAACGGCGACGGCGCACTAACAAGCGTAAGGCCGTTTACAGACGGGCAGGGGATCGGCATCGACACGCCGGACGTCGTCAAGGTGCCAGGCGGTCAAGGTATGATCGGCACGGACCGACCTTTTCTTCCTCAAGATGGTGAAGCGCCACTGCGCCAAAAACGCGTAGCAGCTTTTGGAATGGACAACACAACAGTCACAAATACGCGGTTTAGAGCCTTTGTTGCGGATACGGGCTATCAAACCGATGCCGAACGTCTTGGCGATAGCATGGTGTTCTGGGGCCTCCTACCGCCCGATTTTCCGCCGACGCGAGCGGTGGCAGAGGCGCAGTGGTGGCGCGTGGTCGAAGGAGCCAGCTGGAAAAAACCTTTTGGCCCGGACGGCGAAGCCGCTGACGATGATCACCCTGTGGTCCACGTGTCATGGAACGACGCGACGGCATTCGCCCGCTGGGCCGGTGCACGCCTGCCCAAAGAAGCCGAATGGGAGCACGCGGCCCGTGGCGGCTTGGGTGATGTTCAATTCCCATGGGGGAATGAAGAACCTGACGACGAGTCATTTCAGCCGTGCAACATATGGCAGGGACGATTTCCGGACGTCGATCTAGGGCTCGATGGATACAAGGGAACCGCACCCGCCCGGTCCTTCGACCCCAATGGGTACGGTTTGTACAACATGGTCGGCAATGTCTGGGAGTTTACGTCCGAGGTGTTCAAAGTCCGTTCCTTGAAGAAGTCTGTCAAGACAATCCACGCTGGAAAAACGGGCTTCAAGCTAACCAAGGGCGGATCGTTCCTTTGCCACCGGAGCTATTGCTATCGATACCGGATTGCCGCGCGCAACAGCACCTCTGCGGATTCCTCGACATCGCACACTGGGTTCCGATTGGTCTATGATGTTCCTGCGTGATCAAGAAACAGGAGGTCCGCAATGAGCACCGGAAAGTCGGCACTGGTGATATCGGCCCATGCCGCGGACTTCGTTTGGCGCTGCGGCGGCGCGATCGCGTTGCATGCCGAAAAAGGATATGACGTCACGGTTGCCTGCCTTTCCTTCGGAGAACGCGGGGAAAGCGCGCGGCTCTGGAAAGAGGGCAAATCCCTCGACGAGGTCAAAGCGATCCGCCGGGCTGAGGCCGAAGCCGCAGCTGACGCTTTGGGCGTTGCCCGGCTGGAGTGCTTTGATCTGGGGGACTATCCACTTGAGATGGGCCGGGATGAAAAATTCAAACTGGTCGATCTCATCCGTGACGTGCAGCCGTCATTCATGATGAGCCACTCCCAATACGACCCCTACAACACCGACCACATGTACATGACGCAAGTGGCCCTTGAATGCCGGATGATTGCGCAGGCGTGGGGTCACAATCCGGGCGAAAAGGTCCTTGGCGCGCCACAGCTTTATCTGTTTGAGCCGCACCAAACCGAACAGATGGGTTGGAAGCCGGATGTGTTCCTGGACATCACGCCGGTCTGGGCCAAGAAACGCGCGGCGATGGAGTGCATGCAGGGTCAGGTCCACCTGTGGGAGTACTACACCCGTGTCGCGCAGCAGCGCACGAACCATTTCAAGCGGAACTCCGGGGGCATGTCGGGCGGGCGCGATTGCCATTACGCCGAAGGATTTCAATCGATCTTCCCGCGCACGGTGGATGAGCTTTGATGGGTGTCGTGCGCAAGAACATCGAACGCGCGGATCCTGCGACGATCAAGGCCCTTGGCGAAGCTGGTGTCGCCACGGTGCACGAAGCACAAGGTCGCACCGGACTGATGTCATCGGCGATGCGGCCGATCCAGATGGATCAAGGCATCGCGGGAAGTGCTGTGACGATCAGCGCGGCTCCGGGCGACAACTGGATGATCCACGTTGCCATTGAACAGCTTGAGGACGGGGACATCATGGTTCTGGCGCCGACATCGCCCTGCGACATGGGATACTTTGGCGACCTTCTGGCAACTTCCGCGATGGCACGCGGGTGTCGCGCATTGATCATCGATGCTGGCGTACGGGACACGAAGGATCTGCGGGCGATGGGGTTTCTGGTCTGGTCGACCGCCGTTTCCGCACAGGGCACGGTCAAGGAAACCATTGGATCGGTCAACATTCCTATCGTTTGTGCCGGTGCTGCTGTCCAGCCTGGCGACGTGATTGTGGCCGATGACGATGGGGTGTGCGTTGTTCCACGTGACACCGCCAATGCGACCCTGAAGCAGGCTCAGGTCCGGCTTCAGGCGGAAGAGGGCAAGCGCGCAAGGTTGGCTTCGGGAGAGCTCGGTCTGGATATCTACGACATGCGCCCTCGGCTGGCGGAAAAAGGCCTGAAGTATGAATGAGGGCATCCGCGTCATGTGGATGCGTGGTGGTACTTCGAAGGGCGGGTATTTCCTCAAGGATGACCTGCCGAGCGATGTTGATTCTCGCGATGCTCTGCTTTTGTCGATCATGGGATCACCGGATCCGCGACAGATCGATGGCATGGGCGGCGCGGATCCCCTGACCTCAAAAGTCGCGATCGTGTCGCCGTCCGAGCGTCCTGGCATCGATGTCGACTACTTGTTCTTGCAGGTTTTCGTGGACCGTGCGGTCGTATCGGTTGCGCAGAATTGCGGGAACATTCTTGCGGGGGTCGCGCCCTTTGCGATTGAGCGTGGGCTGGTGCCTGCAAAGCCCGCTGAGACCCCGGTGACAATCTATATGGAGAACACCGGTCAGGTAGCGGTGGCAGGTGTTGCAACACCCGGCGGCGTTGTGTCGTACGCTGGTCCCGCGCGCATTGATGGCGTGCCGGGGACGAGCGCTGCGATACCGATCGCGTTTCGCGATACAGCGGGGTCCAGCTGTGGCGCGCTTTTCCCGACAGGCCGGGTCGTTGACCAGATCGATGGTCTGGACGTCACGCTGATCGACAATGGGATGCCTTGCGTCATCTTGCGCGCAGCGGATCTTGGGATCAGCGGAACCGAGACACCGGAAGCACTTGAAGCGAATGAAGGCTTGCGCGCCCGTCTCGAGAAGATCCGTCTTGCTGCTGGGCCGATGATGAACCTCGGAGATGTCTCCGAGAAATCGGTGCCGAAAATGACGATGATCAGCCCGGCTTTGGAGGGTGGCGCTATTTCGACCCGCACCTTCATCCCGCATCGCTGTCACAAGGCGATAGGTGTGCTGGGTGCGGTAAGCGTGGCTACGGCATGCCTGACGTCTGGTGCTTTAGGTCACGATCCGAACCGGGAGGTCACTTCACGAGAGGCGCTTTCGATCGAACATCCCACCGGCGAGATGACCGTGATTGGTCATATGCAAGATGGTGAGGTCGTGCGTGTCGAGGTTTTGCGTACCGCACGCAAGTTGATGGACGGTACGGTCTTTCCGCGACCAGCCTGAAGATACGAAGTGGAAGAATATGGCTGGGAAGGCAGGACTCGAACCTGCAACCTACGGTACCAAAAACCGGTGCTC
>CAZWZG010000013.1:0-33644 GCA_964638245.1 uncultured Rhodobacterales bacterium | reverse complement strand
TCTGTTTCCTCGCGGATGAAAAAGTTAACTTTTCCTTCATTATGTTTCCGATCGACCGGGATTGCCCGCTTTCCTGCCACATTATGGACCAAATCCGCGCCTAGCCATTGTTTCGAGCGAAGTGGGTTGGTGTGTGGATAGGGCTGATTTTGGCCTCGTCCGGGACAATTGTCTCGGCCTGATTTCATTCCGCTTTCGCGATTGATGTTTGGGATGGCCATGGGCGCGCAACACGACGATCAACCTGTTTCTGAGACCGAAGTGGTCGCAGATGAGCTGAAGCCGGGGACCGAGCTTCTTCACGGGCAGTTTGTGATTGATCGCTTCCTGAACGCTGGCGGCTTTGGCGTCACCTATCTGGCGCGTGACAGTCTGGACCGCGTCGTCGTCATCAAGGAATGCTTTCCGTCTTCCATGTGTTGTCGTACGGCCAGCACGGTGCGGGCCCGCTCCAAGAACTACCAGAAAGAATTCGAGACAATCGTGCGCCTCTTTGGACAAGAGGCGCGCCGTCTGTCCAAGCTGACACATCCCAACATCGTGGGCATTCACCAGGTCTTCGAAGACAACGGCACCGCCTACATGGCGCTCGACTTCGTTGAGGGCAAAGACCTTCTTGACGTGATCGAGGATCCGCGGGCAACGCTGGGGCCTGTCGAGATCAAGGAGATGTTGCTCAAGGTTCTGAGCGCGATCGACTACGTCCACAAGTTTGACGTACTGCACCGCGATATCTCGCCCGACAACATTCTCGTCGACAACCGGATGCACCCGGTCCTGATCGACTTTGGCGCGGCGCGCGAAGAAGCCACGCGCGCCAGTCGGGTGTTGAGCGCGCTCCATGTCGTCAAGGATGGCTACTCGCCTCAGGAATTCTACGTCGCTGGCGCCAAACAGAATGCGTCCTCAGACCTCTATTCGCTGGGCGCTACATTTTACCATGTCATCACCGGCGAAGCGCCACCCAACAGCCAAGCGCGGGTTTCCGCAATTGCGGCGGGCCGCCCGGACCCCTACGAGCCGCTCTTCCGGCGCATTCAGGGCCATGATGACTACATGCTGCGCGCCATCGACAAGGCGCTCCAGGTTTTCCCTCAGGACCGGATCCAGTCTGCCGACGAATGGATCGAAATGGTCGACACTGAGCGAAGAAAGCGCGCCGCGCTTCAGCGGGCGCAAAACGATCAGGCGATGGTTCTGAACATCCAGAAGCTGGTCGATGAAACCAACAAGGCCGTGACATCGGACATGACGCGCAAGGAACGCCGTGCGCACAAAGCCGAACAGGCAGAAATCCAGAAGACCAAGAAAAAGGTGGTCACGCATCAAGTGGCCCCACGACCAAAGTCGGAGCCGGACCCGCGTTGGGCAGCTTTGTCCACGCCCGAAGAAGACATGAACGAGATTAACCCCGCACAGCCGGACCCGGACCAATTGGCCGATACGCTGTCGGGTGCAATCTCTGAAATGGTCTCCAAAGACGATATCGACGGTGTGGTCCATGACCAGCACCCGACCCGCAAGCGCCGCAAAAGCAAAGGCTTTATCGGTCGCATGTTCGGAGCGGTGTTCACGCGCTCGTCGTACCGATCCCATTCGAGCTCCGACACGCTCTAAGAAAGGCAGGCTCATGAAATTCATCAAAGATATGATCGCCAAGCGACCCGCACATGCGGATGATGCGCAAGGCAGTGACATCGCCCGCGAAACGCTTCAGCAGGACCTTGAAGACAGCGGATTTGGCGGCTCGGTGCTCCAACGCGCCGAAATGTCGTCGCGCGACCCGTTCGTCAAAAAAGCGATGCAAACCGAAGAAGCGGCCATCGACGCGGGCGAAGACGAATTCGACCCGATTGCCGACTTCGAAAAGAACGCGGTCGCAGGGTTCGAGGCCGAGCGGGACGCCTATGGCGAAACCCTACGCGCCGGACTGCAATCGGATCTTCACACTGAATCTGCCGAAGCCTTCGACGACGAAGACGACTTTGACGATGACGACTTCGAAGACGAGCTTGAGGAAGCGGTCGAAGAAGACGAGCAGGACGGCATGATCGCCGCCGAATTGGAAGATGACGGCGATGCCGATTTCGACGACGAAGATCCATTCGCCATGGAAGACGAGACCGATGACGATCTCGATGACTACGAAGATGATGACTTCGACGATGAAGCTGAATCCGAAGAGCTTGAACCTGAAGAGAAAGAGGCGCTGCTCGCCGAAATCCGTGACGCCATGGGCGCGATGAGCCACATCAAACCCGACGAAGATAAGGTGAGCGAAGCCGAAGATGGCGCGTCCCGCCACGGTGCCTGGGCTGAGGACGAAGAGTTTGGCCGCCAGGCCATTGCGCGCGCCGCACTGGACAAGATTGACGAGAATTCCGTTGGCGACCGCCTTCTTGAGGAAACCAACAGCAAGTTCTCGGAAGGCGAGGGCAGCCGCCGCCGCCTCGCGATCGCCCATATGAAGGCGGCAGCCGCCGCGACCAAGGCGGATCGTGTCCTGAAAAAGCACACCGGTCGTGATCCATCCAACGATCCCGAAGAACAGTTTCAATACCGCGAGGACTTGGCCAAGGTCATGCGCCCTCATGAACCCGAAATGGAAACCGAGGAGCCTGCCATGGACACCCCTGAAAACAGTCGCCGACCAAGCACGCCTCGTGAGCATGCCGCCCACCGCGTGATGGAAGACCCAAGCGCTTCGCGCGACTGGCGCGAGACGGCAGAGGATGAAGACCTCAACGCGATCCGTTCGGAAGTTGGTGGGATGTCCCGTGATGCGATGGCGCCGTCCAATCGTCCGATCAGCGAAGGCCGCAGGCGGATTTGGGACATCGACGACGAAGACGATGCGCCGTCGCGCCCGAAGAGCGAACCGCGCGAGCCAGTCGCGGCAACACCTGCGCCGGAACCCGAGCCGATCCCGGAACCAACGCCAGAGCCGACGCCCGAGCCCGAAGCAGAGCCGGTCGTGGCAGCTGCTCCTGCGCCGTCGCGCCGTCCGGGACGCGTGAAAACACGCATCATCGGCTTCCAGGCCGACGACGAAAACAAGGACATCTTCGACGACGCCACCAAGCAGGAAAGCCACGCCACGAAGTTTCCAACCGGTTGGATTGTGGTGACAGAAGGTCCGGGGCGCGGGTCCGCGTTCACGATCTTCAACGGCGTATCCAAGATTGGCCGTGGAGAAGGTCAATCCGTAACGCTTGATTTCGGCGACAACTCCATCAGCCGCGACAACCACGCTGCGATTGCGTATGATGCCGAAGCCCGGAAGTTCTTCCTTGGCCATGGTGGCAAGTCCAATATCGTACGCCTGAATGACAAGCCGGTCCTGTCGACCGAGGAAATCATGGATGGTGATACAATCCGTATTGGTGAAACAACGCTGACCTTCGTCTCCTTCTGTGGAGAAGACTTCAGCTGGGAAGCTCAGGGTGAAGGTGCGGAACATGCGGCAATCGCCTGAGACACGATTTGACGTAGCCTCTGTCCTGAGCGTCGGTAAACGCGACCATCAGGAAGACGCGCTTGCCTCGGATTTTCCGATCGGCGCGGATTGGGGCTTTGTCGTTCTGAGCGACGGGATGGGCGGTCATGCCGCCGGTGACGTCGCCTCCAAAATCGTTGTCACAGAAGTATTCAGTGAACTGAAGTTCCAGACAGGCGATACCGAAACGCTGGCTAAGAAAGTGCCCGGCATCCTCAAGGATGCAGCCATTGCGGCAAACCAATGTGTTGCAGCCCATGCTGACGAAAACCCAGAGACCAAGGGGATGGGTGCCACGCTTGTTGCGCCGATCGTTTTGGGGCGACACCTCCATTGGATTTCGGTGGGCGATAGCCCGCTTTATCTCTATCGGGATCGAACGCTTGAGCAGCTGAACGAAGATCATTCGATGGCGCCGCAGATTGACTTCATGGCTGAAACTGGCCTGATCGATGCCGAAGTTGCCAAGACCCATCCTGATCGCAATTGCCTGACCAGCGTTCTCATCGGCACGGAGATCGAGAAGATCGACTGTCCGGAGATGCCCTTTGCGCTTGCCCATGGTGATATCATCGTCGTGGCCAGTGACGGCTTGCAGTTCCTTGAAGACGCCGCGATCCAAGAGGTGCTCGATGACAACTCCGAAGGGACAAGCGCGATCATAGCGGACGCCCTGTTCCGGGCGGTCGAAGAGCTTGGCGATCCAGATCAGGACAACCTGTCGATCGCTGTCATCAAGGTCGAATTCGCTGAAGTCGAAGATGCGGTTGTTCCAGAAGACACCAAGGTCGAGGACGCAAAGCCGAAAGAGGATCCTGACAACATTGTGCGCGTGCCCGAGTTTGAATGGGCCGATGCCAACCCGTTGACTGGCGCGATCCCGCTTTTCTTTGCCAATAGGCGTCGCAAAATGGCGGATCGCGATACGTGACCAAGGAACGCGATACCGTTCTTGACGGCCTGCAGCGTCTTGCCTGGAATGACGGCGTTCCGGCGGCAACGCAGGACCGTGCCAAGGCCCTTTTGCAGCGTCTGGATCAATCTGTGCGCGTGGCCATTCTTGGCCTGCCGCAGTCAGGCAAGTCGACGCTTGTGAACGTCTTTCTGGGCGAAGAGCTGTTGCCGCGCGATCTCATGCTGCCCCCGGTCGAATTCCGCTATGGCGATACCGAACTGTTGCGCGTGACCGAAGCCGAGGGTGAGATCACAGTCATCGAAGGCCTCGATTTCACTGCCGTTTCCGATGACTGCCTTTACATACAGGCCGAGGCGCCAGCTCCCGTCCTAAAAGAGATCTCGCTTCTGGAAGTTGCCGCCGAAGGCACTGGCGAGGAACAGGAAAACGCCCTTCGTTGGGCCGCGCGTCGTGCTGACATCACTGTCTGGTGTAGCCAGGAATACGCGCGTGTCGAACGGCTTCTCTGGGCATCTGCTCCGGAGAAAATGAAAGACCACGGGTTCCTGGCGATCACGAAAGCGGATCTGTTTGGCGACGCGGAAGATGTGTCCAGCCGCATGGCTGTTTTCAAAGCTGTCGCTGAAGCCGAGTTCCTCGACATTTTCCCGTCGGCCAGCGAAGCGGCCCTTGCTGCGCGCACCAGCGGCGATGCCAAGGCCTGGGAGGCCTCAAGCGCGAACGCAATGCTGCGTGCCGTTCTTGGCCATGCCGAAAGCGGTCGCCGCGCGGATCTGGACGCCGCGCATGTGTTTGTCCTGCGCCACGAAGACCTTGTGTCGAGCCTGCCGGAGGCGACGCGGCCAGAGTTTTCAGCAGAGCCGCGTGCGGCCACGTCCAAACCCATCACGCCGACACCGGAACCCGAAGTGGTCGCCGCGCCTGAGCCTGAAGCGGAGCCGGAAACCGATGCCGCCCTTCTCGAAGCCTGTGCAGAGGGCGCGCAGTATCTGCGCGCGCGTGCCGGAGAAATCAGCGGCGCAGTTGTCGATCTAAACGAAGATGACGCGGCTGAGCATGTCTTGAGCGAATGCATGGAAACGGTCGAGCAGTTGCAAGAGTTGATGGATGCATCCTCGGCAGATCAGCCCGAATGGGAAACGCTTAAGGACGAGGTCAGTGCAGCCAACGATATGATCGTGCTTATGCAGCTGGAACGCGGCACCGAACCGGCGGCCGATGCTGTGACGCTTCTTCTGCAGTTGCGCAGAAGCCTTGACGCAAAGGCCGCTTGACGGCATTTGGTTCCGTTTTCGACCCATTGCGAACCTTTCGGCAAGATCACGCGCGAATTCGCGCGTATCTGAAACAATCTCCCTTTTTCAGCCACAATTCGGCCCCGAATTTGCTTGATCGCGTGATGACATTGATCATCGAGCGAGTGGCGTGGGGCCACCTGATTTTTTGAGCTGAAACGGCGGACTTTGTGCCGTGGTGGCAGGGGTGACGATGAACGTACAGACGAGACCAACGAGCCGTGTGCTTCCGGATGATGACTTCCGTGAGCCGTTGAAGTTCGGGCAAAAGGCGTTTCAGCCTTTCACGGCGCGCATCGCAAAGCTGACCGCTACCCTCGAAAAACTTGGCGACATCGGCGACAAGGCGACAAAGAAGACAGCCAAGCGCCTTCAACATCAGCTTTTGAATATCGAGCCGTCGATCACGATGATCGGTCAGGTCAAGGCAGGCAAGACCACGCTGGTCAACGCGTTGGTTGGCCACCCTGATCTTTTGCCCGCGGATGTGAACCCATGGACGTCTGTTGTGACCTCCGTCCACATGCGTCCCGACGTTGGCCCCGAAGGCAACGGCGCCAGCTTCCGGTTCTTTGATGAGAACGACTGGAACCGTCTCCTTGAGAGGGGCGGGCGGATTGGCGAACTGGCAAAGCGGACCGGTGCGGAAGACGAACTGGGCGAGTTGCGCGAGCAGGTTGCCATGATGCGCGAGAAATCCAAGTCGCGCCTTGGCAAGAAATTTGAACTGCTTCTGGGTCAACAGCACGACTACGGCTATTTCGATCACGAGCTGATCGAGCGCTATGTCTGTCTTGGCGATGATCTTGAGGACCTTGAAGAAGATACGGTCAATCAGGGTCGCTTTGCTGACATCACGAAGTCTGCAGACCTCTTCATGGAACGGGCGGACCTTCCGGTCGCGCTGTGTGTGCGCGACACGCCGGGCGTGAACGACACCTTCATGATGCGCGAACAGATCACGATCCGCGCGATCCGCGAAAGCCGGATTTGCGTGCTGGTTCTGTCGGCGCATCAGGCGCTTTCCAGTGTCGACATGGCCTTGATCCGTCTCATCGCGAACGTGTCGTCGCGTGAGGTTCTGATCTTCGTCAACCGCATCGACGAACTCAGCGATCCGGCCCGCCAGGTGCCGGAAATCCGTGCTTCGATCCGTCAGACGCTCAAGGAGCATCACGGACCCCAGGACGCGCAAATCATCTTCGGGTCCGCCCATTGGGCGTGTCAGGCGCTTCAGAACGGTCTGTCAGAACTCCCGGCTGCTTCCGCTGAATCGCTCATGAACTGGGCCGAGACCGAGCTGAAAATGAAAACCGCGCATTTCAACGCGCAAGACATGGTTTGGGAGCTTTCGGGCCTTCCCGCGCTTTACGAAGCCGTGGCCGAACGCATCGTTGAAGGCATCGGCAATGAAGCCATCACGCGCGTCGCCAAGCACGCGATGAACCTTGCCAACGGGATCAGCGCGGGCACGGATTTCGCCCAGCGTCGCGCTGGTGTCGAAAGCGAATATGAACTGGACACGGACGCCCTCGAAGCGGAGTTCGACGCGATCGAGAAAGAAGGCGTCATCGCTCTGGAGCAGCGCTTTGCCGAGGTCGAAGCCGACTTCGCCAAACGCCTTGAGCGCGCCAATGGAAGTTTTATCGAGCGGGCCACGGCCTCACTCATCCGCCATCTGGAAGCTTACGGCGGTGATGAGGTCTGGCAATACGACCCAACCGGGCTGCGGGTGCTTTTGCGCTCGGCCTATCAGGTCTTTACCCGCCATGCAGGCACGGCCTCGAAAAACGCGTTAAAAGCGGCGGCCGATCGGATCGGAACGGTCTATCTTGAGGCCTTCGAGATCGAAGATGACGCGTTCTCGCTTGAAATGCCTGCGCCACCAAGGATCGAACCTCCGGTAATGCTGGGGCAGACCATCGCGCTGGACCTCAAAGGCGGCTGGTGGAACCGCTGGTGGTATCGCCGTCGTGGCTATAACGCCTATGCCGCCGAGTTTGGCCAGATGATCACGGATGAAGTGCAGCCGATCATCACCGGCCTGCGCCAAAGCGCGTCCGAAACCGCCAAGGAAAACGCCATCAAGCAGTTCCGCGAGTTTGTGAAAGATCAGCGCACGATCTTCTTTAACGTCGCAACCCAAGCCGAAGCCGAAGAAGCCTCCGGCGAAGCCCCGCCGCCATCGCGTCGGGCTGAACTGGACGATGCCAAGGCCAAACTTACTGAATTTGCAGCGTGAGTGACCCGATGAATGACATGAGCACCTCCACGGAAGAATTCGCCAGCGCCGGAACCAAGAAACCCGTCATCGCGCTGATGGGCGAGTTTAGCGCAGGCAAGTCGACGCTTTCGAACCTTCTGATTGGTGAAGAAGCGCTCCGCGTTCAGGTCACAGCGACACAAATGCCGCCGGTCTGGATCAGTCAGGGCAGTGGCGATCCGTTTCGCGTGACCAAGGATGGCGCGGAAGAACCGGTTGATCTCAACGCGCCAATCTCTCTCGAAGACACACTTTATGTGCGCGTCTTTGGCAAATCGGACATTCTCGAAATCTGCGACATCATTGATATGCCGGGGATTTCGGACCCCAACATGTCACCCGAAGTATGGCAGCGCGTGATCGGCAAGGCCGACGCGGTGCTATGGTGTACCCATGCAACCCAAGCCTGGCGCCAGTCCGAGGCAGCCGTTTGGATGTCCATGCCAGCAGAGCTCTATAAGCGTAGCCTTCTGCTTCTGACGCGGTTCGACAAACTCGTGAACGAGCGCGACAAAAGACGCGTCGTCAAGCGGGTGGAAAAAGAAACGCAAGGGCAGTTCGCCGGGATCTATCCCATCTCGCTTCTCGAAGCGATCGAGGCGCAGGACGACCGCGAGAAATGGGAAGCCAGCGGCGCGGATGCGTTTACTCAGGCGCTGATCGAGACCATTCACGAGATTGACGGCGGTTCGAAACCCAATCGCCCTACGAGCCAACGGGTCGGACCCCCGCCGCTGACAGTTATCGATGGCGAAGAGGCCGCCGAAGACGCTGCACCAAAGATCATGCCGCGGCGGGTGGTGCGCAAAGCGCGCGCCCCACGACCGACGGCCTAGGTCAACTCATGTGGCCTCTTGTGATTGCCGCGCCCATGCGGCTAAACCCGGTGGACGTCCACCGGAGGCCAAATGTCGGTCAAAGCCCAACTCGATGCGCTGCGCGAAGCACACCCGCTCTGCGAGGTCGTCGCCTTTGCGGACGTCGACACTGGCACGGTTTTGACGGTCAGCGGCTACAAGTCCTACAAACAGGAAGAGATGGACTGGCTTTGCTCGACGGCAGTGGATTGCCTAGAGGGGCCGGATCGGGACCGCTCGGTCACTGGTGTGGATCGCGCGATCGTCGCCACGACCCGCGACTTGCGTGTGTTCCTGCGCTCGAAATCCGATCCTGCAGACGTGCTTCTTTGTCTTTGCGACCCGGAGATCGACCTTGGTAGCTTTACGATGGAAGCGACCCGTGTCCTCTCCGCGATCGGAGAGGCGACTTGATGGGACCGTTCTTGTGAGCGATCGCGAGCGTCTAAAGAACGCCCTGTCTAAGCTCGCCAATGAGTCGAGCCTTGACGGAAAGGCGCGCCGCCTGACTGGAGAGACGACCGAAGCGCTCGTCCTTGCGATGCTGACCGAAGTTGATGAGACCGTCCTTGGGCGCCGCCTGAGTTTCAGTGCTGGCAGCCGACGCTTTGTTCTTGATGCGGCAAACCGGCGGGTGCTTTACGCGGTGGCGCCGGTGGACATTGATCTTTCGGACAAGGAAGACCCCGCACAGGCCGAAGCGCTGCGCGCAGGTCTTCTGTCCTTCGCCGAGGGACAGACCGAACTGACCGTGACCACCAGCCCGAGCGCGGCGGCGCGCGAAACCGGCATCCTTGGCATTGCGGCGACCGCCTTGGCCGAGGCATGGGGGCTTGAGACCGAGCTTTCGATGTCCGAACCCCTGAGCCCCGTTTTGGCACGGTTGCTGGGCGAGGTGTCCAAAGACGTCATCGCATGGATGCGGGTACAGGACACGGAAGAGATCGCATCCGATGGGCCAAAGGCAAACGTCGATGCGTTGCGGCGTTTCGTTTCGCGACAAGCGCCGATCGGAATGCAGCAGGGCGACTTGGGGCTTGCACCTCTGGAGGGACCGGAATGCGTGTTCCTTCCCCCGGCACCACGACGGGATTTTCCCGTTCTGATGGCTGCAGATGGGCAAGAACGCCTATTGTTGTGCCTTGAGGATGGTGCCGAAATCACCGCGATCCGCGCCTTTCGGACGGCCCTCAAAGCACGCGAAGAATAGCGACGACCCCACTCTACGCAGCGCGTTTGCCGATTTCGCGCGCAATCTGGGCGACGCCTTCGGGGATATCGGCAGCAGCTATCGAAGAATATCCTAGGCGATAGTGCTGGTTTTCGTTTGCTTTCTGCCCAAAGAAAACCGAACCCGGTTCGATCAGGACACCCCGTTCCCGCAAGGCTTGCGCCAATTGCCGTGTATCGACACCCTCTGGCGCACGCATCCAGAAGCTTGATCCCCCTGAGGCGTCGCTCTGGGCCAGTTCAAGGCCGTTTTCGGCAATGGCTTGCGCCATCGCGGCCCGCCGCTGTCCATAGGCGCGCGACATCCGCGAAAGCTGGGCGTCATAGTGGCCAAGCTCCATGAAATAGGCGGCCGTGCGTTGGATGTGCCCGGGCGGGTGTCGTAATTCGAGGGCTCGCAACGCCCGGGCAGCTTCCATGAACGGGGTGGGGCCGACAATGAAGCCGAGGCGAAGGCTCGGGAAAAGAGATTTCGAAAACGAGCCGACGTGGATCACACGCCCGCCCGGATCGAGCGCCTTGAGGGCAGGAAGCGGCGCGCGCCCGGCTGTGATTTCAAACTCGTAGTCGTCTTCCACGATGATGAAATCCCGCTCGGAGGCGGCCTTAAGCAGGGCGCGGCGCCGCTCCATCGGCATGGTTGCGTTGGTCGGGCAGTGGTGGCTGACCGTGGTGAAGGCCAGATCGGTGCCTTCGGGAAGTGTTTCGGGGGCAAGTCCGTCTGCGTCGACGGGGACCGGGGCGTAAGAACAGCCTATTTCGTCAAGGATCGCGCGCAAGGGCGGATACCCCGGGGCCTCAAGCGCGACACGCTTTTCAGGGGTCGCCAAAAGGCGTGCCGACAGCCAAAGGGCGTGTTGCGCCCCAAGCGTAATCAGGACCTGATCAGGTCGCGCCTGAATGCCCCGACGCGGCAGGATATCGGCGCAAATGCGCTCAATCAGACGCGGATCGTCCTGTTCATAACTGTCACCCGCAAGGTCAGCAAAATCCCGCTGCCCAAGGGCCTTGAGCGCGCAGAGCCGCCAGTGCCGATGATCAAAAAGCTTCGCGTCGGTCTGCCCGTAAATGAAGTTGTAGCGATAGCCGCGCCAATCGGACGGGCGCGCAGGGCCCATTTCGATGCCGTGCGGCTTTTTGAGGATTGTGTCCCAGGCAACCTCGTTGCGGTCTTCGCAGACCGGGACGTCAACGACACGCCGCTCCGGCGCACGGGGTGATACGAAATAGCCCGAACGTCCGCGCGAAACGAGATAATCGTTTGCAACCAATTCGGTATAGGCAAGTGTGACGGTGATCCGGCTGACACCAAGATGTTCGGCCAGTCCGCGAGACGAGGGCAGGCGGTCCCCGACCTGATATCTCCCTTGCAGAATGCCATCGATCACCAGCCGCTGGATCTGCTCTTGCAGCGTATCCGTCGACGCGGGGTTGAGAAGAAAGCTTTCCACATGCACAGCCATGAGGCGCACCCTAGTCTGGACCTATGGCAAGCGCAATCTGGCCTTACGACTTTTTTACCGGTTCAAGAGCGCCATCAGATGGGCTTTGACTGTGGGCCACTCTGGCGCCGTGATCGAATAGGCGGCGGTATCACGGATCGTGCCGTTGGCCATGATGACATGAGCGCGCAAAATCCCGTCCAGCCGCGCGCCGAGACGCTCGATAGCACGGCGGCTTTGTGCATTCAGGATGTGCGTGCGGAACTCTACACAGATGCAGTCCAGTTCTTCGAACGCGTGAGCCAGCATAAGAAGCTTGATTTCGGTATTCAGCCCGGTGCGCTGAACGGATTTTCGCATCCAGGTCGACCCGATTTCGACCCGCCTGTTTTGAGCGTCGGGGTGCATATAGGTGGTCATTCCCACCGGCAGGCCTTTGGCGTCGAGAATGGTGAATGCAGTCATCTCACCTTTTGCCTGAAGGGTCAGGCGACGCGTAATCTCTGCGGCGATGTTGTCTGGATCTGGTACCGAGGTGTACCAGAGCGTCGACAGGTCCCCGTCCGCAGACGCTTCGGCGAGCGCGGCTGCGTCGGCCTCTTCAAGCGGTCGAACGGTGCCAATCGCCCCTGTCAGGGTAACAGGGGCGGGCCATGTCATGCGAAAACGCGGCTGAGCGCTTGATCCACGGCATCGGTGATGTGGTCGATGTCATCGGCTGTCGAGATCAACGCGGGCGAGAAGCACAGCGTGTTGTTGAAGCCGGGCAGAGATCGGTTCGTCGCCCCGATGATAACGCCTTGCGCCATGCAATCGCCGACGACGGCTTGCACAATTTTTTCGTGCGCAGGCTCTTTGGTGTCGCGGTCCGCGACCAATTCCGCGCCGCAAAACAAGCCCTTACCGCGTACGTCGCCGATAACGGCGTGCTTTTCCTGCAAAGCGCGCAGGTTATTGAGCATCCGTTCACCCATGGCCAGCGTGTTGTCGAGCAGGTTTTCTTCTTCGAGGATCGCCATGTTTTCAAGCGCCGCTGCAGGTCCCCCGGCACAGCCGCCGAATGTCGAGATGTCCCGGAAGTAGGACATCGGATCGTTGGCGTCGTCCTTGAACATGTCAAACACGCGCTCAGACGTGGCCGTGCAAGAAATCGCGGCATATCCCGAGGCGACACCCTTCGCCATCGTCACGAAATCCGGCTTCACGCCATAGTTCTGATAGCCAAACCAGACACCGGTGCGCCCCATGCCGCAAACAACTTCATCGATATGAAGAAGGATGTCGTACTTCTCGCAAATCTCCTGAACGCGCGGCCAGTAGCCGTCAGGGGCCGGGATAACGCCGCCGCCCGCCGTGACAGGCTCAAGGCAGAGACCGCCGATCTCATCGGGTCCCTCGCGTAGAATCACCTCTTCGATGGCATCCGCTGCGCGCTCTCCATAATTCTCGACATCCCACTGCTTGCGGTACTCAAGGCAATGCGGGACCGAGACGAAGCCGGGCGTGTAGGGGCCATACTGCGCGTTACGCTCTTCCTGACCACCAGCCGACAGGCACGTGATCGTGGTTCCGTGATAATCGCGCTCGCGGTACAGAATCTTGGACTTCTTGCCGCCATGGTGGCGGTGCGAAATCTGACGGATCATCTTGAAGGCTTTCTCGTTGGCCTCTGACCCCGAGTTCGAGAAATATACGCGGCTGAGGCCCGGCATCTTGGACAAAAGCCGTTCAGCGAACATCGCACCCGGGATCGACCCGGCGGATCCGGCAAAGTAGTTCAACTTGATCAGCTGATCGCGCACCGCATTCGCAATCCGCTCACGTCCATAGCCAACATTCACCGTCCAGACCCCGCCAGAGACACCGTCCAGATGTTCTTTCCCGTTCTGGTCCCAGACCTTCATCCCCTTGCCCTCGACAATGATGCGTGGGGCCTGCGTTTCAAAGGGTTTGTGCTGGATCATATGATGCCAGACATTGGCGCGGTCTGCCTCGACAACGGAGGTCAGGTCATTGGGGCTGAGATCGTTCATGGGTGCTCTCCGAAATGCGAAGTTTGATCGAGAGTGCATGAATTGTGGCGCCACGATAGGGCCAGAGTCCGCCATGGCATAGCGCCAGATCAGCGGCGATAGCGATCCACGAAATTGCGAAGGATGCGGGCCGGTGCGGCGGCGTCCAATGCGTGCACCTTTAGGATCAGGTCATCGGCCTCGTCGGGGTCGAAGTAGCCCTTGTCTTTATAAAGTCGGATCCGCAGTTCAAAATTCGATGGGTCTGCTTCGGGATGGAACTGCGTGGCATAGACGTTTTGGCCGTGTCGGATCATTTGAAACGGGCAGGCAGGGGATTGGACCAGATGCGTGCACCCCGTCGGCAGGTCCTCCACGGCTTCTTTATGACCGACCAGAGCGGTGAACGCGTCCGGTAGCCCCTCCAGCACAGGATCGCTGCGTCCCTCGTTTGTCAGGCTGCACGCGCTGCCTCCCACGGCCTCGCCATACCGCGTCTTGCCGACCGGCGCGCCAAGGTGGTGGCCAAGGATCCCGATCCCATAGCAGCAGCCCATGAAGGGAAGGTCTTTTTGTGTGATCTCAGGCATGAGGCTGAGCACAGCTGCCTCGATCCGGGCTTCGGTTGGTGTCTTGTCCTCAGGCGCATCCGAGACGCAACCGGGGCCACCTCCGACGATAGTCCCATCAAAAGCTTCAAGATCAAGATCGGCTGGAAGGTCTTCGCGGTCCAGCGAGACACGCAGCGTCTCGGACGCCTCAAGCCCACCTTTTTCAAGGATCGAGCGATACTCATCATCCGAAGCTTCTGCTTCGGGCCGCAACTGGATGATCAAAAAGCGTCCCACCAGAGCCCCTTCAACACTGACCCGTCGGCGCACATGCCCGCCATCAAGCCGAATCGTCAATGCCCGAAAGTGAGTTTCGCCCTATGGTTGTGTGTGGGAATTTCGAAAAATTCGAAGATAAATTGGAATAAAACGGACTGTTGCGCGCATCGAACCAATCCAAAAAGGGCAGCTTCGACAAATTTGTTAAAGGGTAAATTGTCCGCATTCGTCGCCGCAATCGCGACAAAGACGGCGCAAAATCCTTTAAAATATGAGCGAAGTCGTCAGGCGGACGCCCATTGTTCGCGATTTGGAAAGCCTCGAGCGATGCGCGGTTTCCCTGTTGCCCCAGTTTTACCGCTTCTTGTCACAGTTCCTTCAAATGCCGCCCAAGTCTCGCCTTGGGCCCCGGTAAAAAGGGTTTCGTGGCGGTTGGCATCGGGAGCCATCCCAACCAGCCGAGTAGCGAGTAAGGGCTTCGGCCTTTTGGAGTATCGGGCGTGCCGGGTTGTGTTTTTGGCCCGGCACGCTTTTAAAGAATAAAGCCCGCACGATGGTGTGTACGCGGGTCAGTTACGAGGAAGTTGGTGTGAAAGAGACGAGTTTGGATATTGGTCGCATTCTGTCGCGAAGTGGCCTGCATAAAAAAGGGCTGGCGCAGGCTCAGGTAGAAGAGCCCAAGCGCCGGCCGTTCCACCGCAAAAAGCAGACCTCAAACGTCGTGAAGCTCAACACGGGTTCGCGCGCACTGACCGAGCCCGTTATGCCCGAAAAGGCCGACGACGTTCCGGGCATTCGCTGGAATGCGCCTGGATTTGCGCCAATGACGCGGATCATGACATCGTTTGGGGCCGTTTATGCGCAAGCGCTCCGCGAAGGTGACATGGTGCGCACGCGCGCCGGAAGCTTTGAGCGGATTGAGTGGCTCGACCGCGTCTCGCTCGATGAAGACTTCATGGCGCGCAACCCCGATGCCCAGCCGGTTTTGATCCGCGCCGGTGCGCTTGGCCGTGGAGTTCCCGCCGAAGACGTCCTTTTGGCACCGGGTCAGACAGTCTCGCCAAATGAAGTCGGCCTGATCCGCAAGTCGGTGCGCGCGCGCGACTTGCTGGGGCGTCCCAACATCCTGCGCAAAGCAGAAACAGCCATCAGCTACACCCGTTTTCATCTTGGCGTGGATGCGGATGTGTTGTGCGAAAAGCTATGGATTTCGGTGAACCCGGAATAGGCCTTCGTTAGCCCATTCTTATGGAATTCATGCGACCTCAGATACAAGGGCGTCTGAGGGAGTTCGCACGTGTCAAATCCTTCCGAGATCAAGGTTGTGATCGTGGACGACAACCGCACGATCCGTGCCTTGCTGCGCGCCGTTCTGGAGCGCAGCGGTGAGGTACGCGTCGTAGGCGAGGCATCCGACCCCTACGAGGCGCGCGACGTGATCAAAGCGACCGATCCCGACGTGATCACACTTGATGTCGAGATGCCGCGTATGAACGGCTTGCAGTTCCTTGAAAAGATCATGCGGCTGCGACCAATGCCCGTCGTCATGGTCTCAAGCCGAACAACCGAAAAAAGCGAGGCGGCGATCACGGCGCTATCGCTTGGTGCCGTCGACTGCATCGATGTTACCCGGTTGCACGATGATCCGATGGCGCAGGAACGCGTCAGCATGGTGGTCAAAGTGGCTGCGCGCGCCAGTGTTCGATCTCCGCGCGCCACAACCGTCGCACAGAACCAAAGCAAAGAGCGACGTCACGTCTGGAACGGGCGCATCGTCGTTATCGGGTCTTCCACTGGTGGCGTGGATGCCCTTGAAACCGTTTTTGCAAGCTTTCCGGAGGATTGCCCGCCAACGCTTGTCACACAACACATGCCAGCGGCTTTCCTCGAAAGCTTTGCCAGCCGGCTCAATGCGCATTTCAAGCCAAAGGTCGAAATTGCTTCGGAAGGTGCAAAAATTGAACCCGGCAAGGTGTTGATTGCACCAGGAGGCGGCGCGCATCTGGTCCTTGGTTCGCCTGCGAGCAAAAGCGTACATCTGCTCGAGGACGCCGGAACGGAACGTCATGTCCCTGCAGTTAACCAACTCTTCGCGTCGGCCATTCCATTTGGGAGAAATATCGTTGCCGTTATGCTCACTGGGATGGGGCGCGATGGGGCTGAGGCAATGTTGGCACTACGAGAAGCAGGGGCGGAAACACTTATTCAGTCGGCAAGAACATGTGTGGTCGATGGTATGCCCGGAGCGGCACGTTCTCTTGGTGCGGGGACTCAGGATGTCGATCTGCAGGACATGGGTTCGGCGATCTTGGCTGCGTGTTCGACGCCTGACCGACGGATGCAAAATGCCTGAGGTCAGAGGAAACACTACCCATATCATCCAAGGAGAGTTTGCCACGACAAGCGATCCCGAACACCGCATTTCCACATTGCTTGGATCCTGCGTTTCGGTTTGTCTTTGGGATGAAAATGCTGGGATTGGCGGAATGAACCATATGGTCCTTCCAGAGGGAACGGGTGTCGAGATTCGGTCATCAAGCATCGGTGCGTCTGCGATGGAGCTGCTGATCAATGCCCTGCTGCGCGGCGGTGGAACCCGTGAGAACTTGAAGGCCAAGATGTTTGGCGGAGCCTCCATGGTCGAGGGGCTGTCGACCATAGGCGAACGAAACGCGGCATTTGCACGTGATTACCTTAAACGAGAAGCCATCCCACTGTTGGCAGAAAGTGTTGGCGGAAAAGAGGCACGGCAAGTGCGCTTTTGGCCTGCCTTGGGTCGCGTTCAAATGCGTTCTGTTGCCAACAAGCCCGTCGAACTTCCGCCACAGGCAGCGATCCAGCATGTCAATGACGTCGAGCTGTTTTAGCTTGTTCGGGCCGTGGGTCAAAAAAGCATAAGGTCGCCGGAAACGCCATGCTGACGAGCACGATCAGTCGATTTTTTTGCCATAGCCAATCGAGCAACCCGTTCCAGACGAGCGGACGCGGCTAGGGAAAAGGGATCGGCTTCCCCGTTTGCGTCAGGGGCAAGTGCTTCTGCGAGCTTCGCCAGATCTGAAAGTGTCTGTGTGAGTGCATCAAGGCGTTGAAGGCGACGAATGGCATTGGCGCGCGTTGCAGTGTCCATGTCGCCGACTACCAATCCGAGCCACGTGCCGATGTCGCTTTCGACTTCTGAACTGATTTTTGACAACTCATCGAGTTCGATCGCAATTTGTCGAATAACGTCGCCTACCGCAATTGGAGCGCTCTCGTTATCTGCGTGCTGTGTTCGATCCACGATCAAAGACGTCCAACGATGGCCTCTATGGCCGCCTTCATTTCAGCAGGTTGGAAGGGTTTTTTGATGAAATTGTTCATGCCTAGCTTGCGCCCGTGATCGATGATCTGCTTGTCCGCTCGCCCGGTTATCAAAAGAAAACCGATCTTTTGCGTCTTGGGAGCTGAACGGAGTGCGTGCAAAAGGTGAAGACCGTCCATCTCAGGCATATTGTAGTCCGATATGACCAGATGTACCGGCGACTTTTCCAAGGCACGCAAAGCACTTGCACCATTGTCGGACGTCGCAACGTAACGAATCCCAATCGCATCGAGTGCTTGTGTGATAAGGCCTCGGCTTGTCGACATATCGTCAACCACCATGACGCGAAGTTGATCTCTAATGGACATTGGCATCCCTCGTGGGTTCAGGGGCAGACCTAGGATCTGCCGCTTTCCGGTATGCGGTATTTCCAGCAGTCTTAAGTCCGATCATATCAGGCACGCGCTCGGAGTGGCCTACGAACAGCCAACCACCTGGCACCAAGCACTCTGCGAAACGCGACCAGATCGCAGATTGCGTTTCTTCATCGAAGTAGATCGCCACATTCCGGCAGAAAATCAGATCGAAACGACCGCGCATGGGCCACGCTCCAATCAGGTTCAGTTCCCGAAATGAAATCATTTTTCTGACGTCGTTTGATACGGCGACCATTTGGCCGTCGAATGGGCGAAAATAGCGCTTCATGTATTCCGGCGAGATGCCGCGAACCATGTCTTGCGCGTAGGTTCCGGATTTGGCCGATGCCAGAACGTGCTGGTCGATGTCTGTCGCGAGGATGCGTGTGTCTGTTGTGAGGAAGGCGGTACTATGTTCGAGCAGCGTGATGGCGATTGAAACAGGCTCCGCTCCAAGGGAGCATCCGGCCGACCAGATCCTGACTTTTCCTCCAGCCCTAGCTTTAGCCAGTAGGCCATCAGCGATGTCAGAAGCGAGTAATTTGAAGTGATGATCTTCACGAAAGAAACTCGTTACATTGGTTGTAAGTACCGCGACCATCTCTCGGAGTTCGTCAGTGTCCCCGCCTTCGACGCGGTCAAGATATGCACTGACTCGTTCGATACCAAGAACGCGCATTCTCTTTGCAAGCCGAGAGCGGACCATAGCGGATTTCGATTCCGGTATCATAAGTCCCGCTGCCGAGCGGGCGACTTTCGCGATACGTCGATACTCGTCGGCCGGCAATGTGTCGTTCTCTCTTTTTGTGTCGTTGAGCAGCATCATCAGGCAGCAGCCTCGGTTCCGGGAGGCAATACTGAGACAAGATCCAAAACGCGGACCATGCGGCCTTCGATAATTGTAAGCGCGCTGACGAATGATTGATCCTCGTCCGCTGACATGCCCGGCGGCGCCTGAAGGCTTGAACGGGGCACGGAAAGGATATCAGAGACCGCGTCCACCCGCATTCCAACCGTCCGGCCCAAAATGTCGACAACAATTATGACATTCCTGTCACTGGGCTCGTCGGTTTCGAGGCCAAGGCGCATGGACAAATCAACGACCGGCAGCACGGTACCGCGAAGATTGATCACACCTCGTACATAGTTTGGCGCGTGAGGCAGGGACGTTGCGCGCGTCCAGCCGCGTATCTCGCGTACGGACATGATGTCGACCGAGTATTCGTGATTTCCGGTTCGGAACGTCAAAAGCTCCAGATCGTTCTGATCAGATGAGACTTCCGCATTTTTCTCGAGCGTTTCAACCATTGAACTATCCCGCGGCTTGTAAGTTGGGCAAGCGCCGGCTGCGCCCGCTTGCATTTAAGATCAGATCAGCTGGGTCGAGGATCAGCGCGATTTGTCCATCGCCCAAGATCGTTGCTGCTGCGACACCAGGAATATGGCCATAGCTTTCCTCAAGCCCCTTGATCACGACCTGGCGTTGATCTTCGATTGCGTCGATGGCGAGCGCAGATCGAGATCCGTCCTCAAACGCGATGAGAAGGACGATCGCGCCGACGTAGCTCTCACGGGGATCGCTGTAACCCAGCTCTGTCGCCAAATCGATCAGTGGAACAAAGTTGTCACGTACTTGTACGACAGTAGTTTGAGGGCCTAGTGCGCGAATGTCATTCTCGGTAAGCGTCAACGTTTCGGCAATTGCACTCAAAGGCACCACCAGTGTTTCTCCGGCGCTTTGGACGACCATTCCATCCAAGACTGCCAAAGTAAGCGGCAGCGATATCGAAAAGGTCGTGCCGGCTCCGGGTGCCGATTGAATCGATATGCGGCCGCCAAGCGCAGTGATCGCGTTGCGCACAACATCCATGCCAACGCCGCGGCCAGAGAGATTTGAGATTTCGTCCGCGGTCGAAAAACCTGGCATGAAAAGCAGGTTGTCGATTTCGCCATCGCTGAGGTCTTGATCGGCGGGGACCAGACCTTTCTCGATTGCTTTCGCCAGCACTTTCTCGCGATTGATGCCGCCACCATCGTCGGACACATCAATCACGACGCGACCAGAGCGATGTGCAGCGCTCAAATTGATCCGGCCCTCGCGCGGCTTTCCAGCCGCTTCGCGGTCATCATTTGACTCAAGCCCGTGATCCACAGCGTTGCGCACCATGTGCGTTAGCGGGTCCGCGAGGCGTTCAATGACTGTTTTGTCGATCTCAGTCGCTTCGCCCGTGGTCACCAGCCGGACCTCTTTGCCGACGGCCGCTGATCCTTCGCGCACAATCCGGCTCATCCGCTGGAACAGCGATTTGACCGGCTGCGCGCGGATCATCATCACGCTTTCCTGGATATCGCGGGTCAGTTGCATGAATTCGTCCAGGCCCGTGTGCACCGGCGAATTCGAAGGCAACTCGGACTGGCCAACCGATTGCGACAGCATGGCCTGATTGATCACCAGCTCGCCAACGAGATTGACGAGGCGGTCTATGCGTTCGAGATCGACGCGCACCGTTGCAGACGCGGTCGCCGCCGGCGGCGCGCTTTTTGCTGCCGGGGAAGGTGGGGCGGCTGGCTTTGCCGCATCGGCTTCTTCAACGGCTGGCGCGTTGGGTGCTGAAGCCGGCTCGATCGTCGGGGGAGCAATATCGGGGGCAGCAGAGAGCATACCCTCCGGGGCGACGTCCGTCAGGTCGGCACCGGAGGCGGGCTCAGAAGGGGCAGATGCCTCAAGCGGAGGAAGATCCAACGCAGTCGTGCTTGGATTAACTTCACCGCGGCTGATTTCGAAATCGCAGCGACCTTCCGCAAATTCGAACACTTCCCGGATAGCTTCGTCATCGGCATCGGTTTCCAAGTGCAAAGTCCAGGACAAAAACGCAACTTTTCCCTCGTACTCGGACAAGGTGGGCAAGCTTTCCCAACGGCATTCGGCAGACAAAGTCCCAAGCTCTGAAAGACTGCGAAAAAGCGGAACCGGGTCATTGCCGCTTTCATAGAGCCCCATGTGCGGGCGGAAATGCACCGTGACAGTACCGCCAGTGCCTTCGTTCTCTTCCGTTTCGTCCAATCCGTCGAGTGGGGGAAGGGAGGGAAGCCCGGGGTCGGCGTCGCCCGCTGCGTCATCATCATCGAAGGAAAAGTCGAGCGCCATCGGTTCGAAATCGGCTACTTCTTCGACGTCGGCCTCTCCGCCCACATCGCCAACAAGAGCTTCGAGTTCTTTCAGGACCGGGTCGGTTTCGCTTTCGGGAAGGTTCGTGCTATCTCGGCTTGTGCGCACGAGATCCGACAGGATGTCTCCGCCACGGAAGAAGACCGAAAGGTTGGCCGCGTCGGCTTCCAGGCGGCCTGCGCGCACTTCATCGAGTGCGGTTTCAAACACGTGGGCGAAGGCGACAAGGCGATCAAGACCAAACGCGCCCGCTCCACCCTTGATCGAGTGCACGGCACGGAACACGATGTTGACGGTTTCAGGGTCGCTTTCGCCGCCTTCCATCGCTTGCAGACCATCCTGCAAGGCTTCCAGCAGTTCTTCGCATTCCACGAAGAAGCTGGCGCGGATCTCGGCCATAGGATCGGACATTGCCGTACTCCTTAGCCAACCACGCGGTGGAGCGCGGACACCAGTTTCTTTGGATCGAACGGCTTGACGATCCAACCCGTCGCGCCGGATTTGCGGGCGCGCATTTTGAGCTGATCACCGCTTTCCGTGGTGAGCACCAGAATGGGGATCTGATTGTATTCGCTTTTTGCGCGCACGGCGTCGATGAACTCGAATCCATCCATGCGCGGCATGTTGATATCCGTGATAATCGCGTCGGGTTCCAACCCGTCCAACACTTCAAGCCCATGTTGACCGTCTTCGGCCAGGTGCGGCTCAATCCCTGCGTCGGCAAGGGTAAGGCGGAGCATGTCGCGCATGGTCCGGCTGTCATCCACTGCAAGCACCGACATGCTCATTGGACATCTCCTTTGGCAATCGTTTCGGGGTCGACCCCGAGCAAAGTGAAGGTTTCGCGGGCGGTTGGTGACATGTTCTCGACCGTCAGGCGAAAGCCCTCACTGTCACATTCCGCGGCCATGACCAGTAACGCCTGCAACCCCAGCCCGCCGAGCTGTTCGACATCCGATCCATCCAGAACGATGTCGCCAAGCGGACGTGCTTTCACGTCGTTCAGCAAAGCGTCGATGGCGGATGCATTGACCTTGCGCGGAAGTTTCAACGTCTCCGTCATCGGGTCAAAACCTGACCCGGGCAGATTGTGCCGAACATGAAAAACTCTCCCGCAAACTGGCTTCAACCAGAAGCGGTCTACGCGCCAAGCGGTTAAATTCGAGTTACGGAAGTTTGGTCAAAAAGAGGCCAATCAGGCCCGCTGGTCGATATGCGCCGCAAGCCCCTCAAGAGCCGCGTAATCGTCTTCGATCACATAGACCGAAAACTCGGACATGAACGGCCCGAAACGCCCCTTGTCACAAAACGCTTCTGAATAGCCGAAACGTTCAAAATAGGGAGAAAGCGCGCGCGCGACGCCGCCGATATAAAAGACGCCACAAAACGGCAGGCAGACAAGCGCAAGATTGCCGGTGACTGTGCCTAACATGCGCACCATGGTGGCAACGGTCTTTTCGGCGATGGGATCGCTCCCGTCCGCACAAGCTTGCATGATGGCTGCTGTGTCTTCAGTTCCGTCTGGACCACTTTTGCCCGCCGCCCATGCATAGACCCGCGCAACGCCGCGCCCGGACAAGACATCCTCGACCGCCGCAAAACCCGTCAGGTTTTCGATAAAACGCGCAAGGCTGTAATCTTCGTCAGTCCGGATGGGCAACGTGATATGCCCGGACTCAGACGCCGCAACCGTGCGCCCGTTGCTGGAGTGCACGACAGGTGCTGCGTTGAACCCGGTGCCCACGCCAACGACCAGCTCTGCCGAGCCGGGTCGACCGATCTGACCCTGCACCAGCGTTTTGACATTCCCCGGATCAATTGATCCCAGGGCATAGCCTTGTGCCTCTAGGTCATTGAGGACCCAGACCGTCTCGGCTTTCGTCGCCTTGGCAAGGGTGTCGTCATCAATCGACCAGTCAAGATTGGTCAACTTGCCCACGCCATTTCGCACAGGTCCCGCCACAGCAACGCTGGCCGATTTGCAGTCGGGATCGCCCATTTCACCGAGAAAGCGTTTCAGAACCGCCTCAAGGCTGGTGTTCTCAGCATTTCGATAGCGCCGCACGGTGTCTTTGCGCAAGCGTCCGTCTTCGGACAGGGCAACACGCGTGTTCGTGCCGCCAATGTCGGCCACGAGTGAAACGGTATCGTCAGGAATGCTGGTCATGGGGTCGCTCTCGCCAGGGCGGTTCGGAACGCCTCATAGGATGCTTTCGGGGTTCTTGCCAAGGTGTCGAAGTCGACGTGGACAAGTCCGAAGCGTTTCTCATATCCAAGCGCCCATTCGTAGTTATCCATGAGCGACCAGTTGATGTAGCCTTTGAGCGGGACGCCGGCAGCGATTGCGCGGCGCGTGGCATCAAGATGCTGGTTGATATAGTCGATACGCGGCGCATCCGGCCCTTCGCCGTCCCAAGCCATACCGTTCTCGGTCACATAAAGCGGCAAGTCGCGGGTATAGTCGCGCGCCACCATCTTCAGGAAGTGCTCAAGACCTTCGGGATAGATCTCCCATCCCATCTGCGTCTTGGGCAGGGGACCATCGACCTCAACCAAGGACGGCCACGGCCCTGAATTGGGCGCGATCACTTTGCGGGTATAGTAGTTCAGTCCGATCCAATCGAGCGGTGCCTGAATGGTCGCAAAATCGTCCTGCCATTTGTCGGGCATGTGCGGACCGAAGGCGTCCATTACAAGGGCAGGGTAGGTGCCTTTGAAGAGGCCGGACAAAAAGAACTGGTTGTAAAAAGCGTCATAGCGCGCGACGGCCGATTTGGCCTCGGCGCTGTCGTCGATGGGGTGGGCGTATTCGAAATTGCAGACTGCCCCGAGGTTGCCCATCCCAAGGCCCCTCATCACCTCAATCGCGCGTCCATGGGCCAGAAGCACGTGGTGCATCGCCCGAGCAGTAGCGCGGATATCGCGCAAGCCCGGCGCATGATGGCCCATGAAATGGCTCAGAAAGCCGACGCACCACGGCTCGTTGATTGGCGCTGCGGACCACACACGATCCCCGATCCGCTCCATGATGCTTTCAGTGAAGTCGGCCAGCCATCCCGCGATATCCCGATTGCGCCACCCGCCAAGGTCGGCCAGCGGCTGGGGCAGTTCCCAGTGATACAAGGTCGCCGCGGGTTTAAGGCCCCGCGCCAGCATCCCGTCCACCAGTCGGTCATAAAAATCCAGACCTTCGGGATTGACCGTCCGCCCATCGGGCATCACCCGCGCCCAGCTGGTCGAGAACCGGTAAACGTCGAAATTGGCCCCCGCCACTAGGTCGAGGTCTTCGTCCCACCGGTTGTAGTGGTCGCACGCCAGATCGCCGTTCTCGGCGCGCACCACATTTCCGGGCGTCTCAGCAAAGCTGTCCCAGTGGGTCTTGCCTGCGCCACCAAACTGGTGGCCTTCAATCTGATAGCTCGACGTTGCTGTCCCGAAGAGGAACCCCTCCGGGAAATCAGCGCGGGTGTGGGTGATCATATATGTGTTCTTTCAAGGGCCGGCACGGGGCCGGTCGATTGGCCAAGCACGAAATCCACCTCCAGAAGGTGGCGTGCAGGTTGGCTGATGTCGTTGTCGATGAGGCGCGTCAGGATATCGGCGGCGCGTCGTCCAGCCTCGCGCACCGAAGAGCGCACGGCGGTGAACACCGGAACACCCTGATCGTTGCGGAAGTAGCTTAGGTCGTCGTCATGGGTGATGACCGATACATCTCGTCCCAGCTTCAACCCGGCCTCTTCGACGGCGCGGCGGATGCCGAAGGCGGAAATGATCGAGGACACGACAAACGCCGTTGGCGGGCAGGGGAGCGCCAGCATACGCTTGGCCTGCTCGTACCCATAGGTCTCGGTCATCTCATCGGAGGCCATGATCGAGGGATCGATTTTGATGCCGCGCTGGGTCAGCGCGCGTTCATACCCCGACCGCCTGCGCGAAGCGAAGTCCATGTCTTCCAGCCCGTTGATCAGGGAAATCCGCACGTGGCCAAGATCGATCAGATGTTCGGTCGCGCGTCCGAACGCCCGTCGATTATTCACATCGACCCAGGAATAGTCCTGCGGCCCCTCGCTATGCCGGCCATGCACGACAAAGGGCAGACCGATGTCCTGAAGCAACGCTATCCGCGAATCCGAAATGCTGGGGGCATGCACGATAATTCCATCGACCGAGCGCTGGGCTGCAAGATCACGATAGATGGCTTCTTCGTCCGTTGTGCTGGCAAGGCTCAGCACCATCGAATAACCCGCCTCGTGATAGACCTCTGCCGCGCCTGCGATGAAATCCGTAAAGACGGGATTGACCATTTCGTGGTGCTGGGAGCGCGGCAGGACATGAGCAATCGCCATCGCCCGACCAAGGGCCAGCGAGCGCGCGCGTGCCGAAGGGCGATAGTTCATCGCCTCTGCCGCAGCCACAACGCGCTGGCGCGTGGATTCGGAAACCTCCGGATACCCGTTGAGCGCGCGGCTAACGGTTGTCGGTGACAATGACAGCGCCTCCGCAAGCTCTTTGAGGTTCATCGAATTCTTCCAAACCGCTTTGAATCCTTGCAGAGCCTATGCAGGCGAAACCGTATCGTCAAAGGCATTTCTTTGCTGCAGCGCAGAAATTTCCGCGCGTAAAATAAGGGGTGTTAGCGTATTTCATCATTGACACGGACAGGCGCATGTAAGACGGTCCGCGCACTCAAAGCGCTTTGGGAAAATGTGGCGCGGACAAGCGACGCACCAGACGCGCAGGGAATTTTGGGAGGAAATCCATGAAAAGAACACTGTACGCAGGTACAGCAGCGCTTGCTCTTGTTGCCGGTTCGGCGCATGCGGGCGGTCACTTGCCATTCGCGGAAGGCGAAGGCGCCTTCAACTGGGACAGCTACAATGCGTGGGCTGCAAACGCACCGGACCTTTCGGGCCAGCAGATCACGATTTCCGGCCCTTGGCTGACGCCGGAAGATGACATCTTTCGCAGCGTTCTGGCCTATTTCTCGGAAGCCACTGGCGCAGAAGTCAGCTATGTCGGCTCTGATGGTTTTGAACAGCAAATCCTGATCGACGCGGAAGCCGGCTCGGCTCCAAACGTCGCCGTCTTCCCTCAGCCTGGCCTTGCCGCCGTTATGGCGTCGCGCGGGCAGCTCTATCCACAGCCCGACGGGATGGGCGATTGGATTCGGGAAAACTACGCAGCGGGCCAATCCTGGGTCGATCTGGGATCCTATGCGAATGCTGAAGGCAACACCGAGCTGTACGGCCTCTTCTATAACGTCAACCTGAAGTCGATTGTCTGGTACTCGCCAGAGAACTTCGAGGATGCAGGCTACGAAGTGCCAGAAACGTTCGAAGACCTTAAAGCTCTGACCGAACAGATCGTTGCCGACGGCGAAACGCCTTGGTGCATCGGTCTGGGTTCGGGCGGTGCGACCGGTTGGCCGGCAACGGACTGGGTCGAAGATCTGATGCTGCGCACGCAGCCACCAGAAGTCTATGACGGCTGGGTCACCAACGAGATCAAATTCTCTGATCCACGCGTTCTGGCTGCCATCGAAGAGTTTGGCTGGTTTGCACTGGACGACGACAAAGTCTCCGGCGGTTCGGCTGCAGTTGCAACGACCGACTTCCGTGACAGCCCGAAGGGTATGTTTGCGTCGCCTCCGCAGTGCTACATGCACCGCCAGGCCTCGTTTGCTTCGGCCTTCTTCCCGGAAGACGTTGTTGTAGGTGAAGACGCAGACTTCTTCTACCTGCCTGGTTTTGCTGACAAAGATCTCGGCAGCCCGGTCCTGGGTGGCGGGACGCTGATGGCGATCACCAATCCGTCGGATGGCGCAAGCGCGCTTATGGAATTCTTCCAGACGCCGTTCAGCCACGAAGTGCTCATGGCGCAGACGGGCTTCTTGACACCGCTCAAGACCGTAAACCTCGACGCCTACAAAGATGATACGCTGCGTAAGCAGGGTGAGATCATGCTGGGCGCAACGACATTCCGCTTCGACGGATCGGACCTGATGCCAGCTGCGGTTGGCCAGGGTACGTTCTGGTCGGGAATGGTCGACTACACCGGCGGCAAGTCTGCTGCTGATGTCGCTGCGGAAATCGACGCAAGCTGGCCAAACTAAGCCGGTTCAAACGACAAGCGGCCCGGGCATGTATCCGGGCCGCGCATTCTAACTGACATTTACGGGGAGGGGACGATGCATCCTGCAATTCAGGGTCTTTTGACCATTGTGATTGGTGTCGGTGCGTGCGTTGGATACTTTTACTTCGCCAACCAATTCCTTGATAAAGTTCTCTATCCGGCCAAAGGGCCGAATGCTGGGCGCAACATCAATCGCGCCAACCAGATCCGCCCTTGGATCTTTATGTTTCCTGCTTTGTTCGCCCTGGGCCTGTATCTGGCCTATCCGGTTGTAGAGACGCTTCGGCTGTCTTTCCTGGATCGCGACGCAGGCAATGCGTTTGTTGGGTTCGACAATTACGCCCAGATGGTCAGCGAGCCGAAGTTCTGGGAAGCCATGCGCAACAACATGCTCTGGTTGATCATCGTGCCGGCCATGTCGACGGCGTTCGGCCTGCTTGTGGCACAGCTGACCGACAGGATCGGCTGGGGCAATATCGCAAAATCGCTTATCTTCATGCCCATGGCGATCTCGTTTGTTGGGGCAGGCGTGATCTGGAAACTTGTCTACGAAACCCGTCCTGATGACGTCGCCCAGATCGGTGTCATCAACGCGATCCTCGTCCAGCTCGGCGGTGATCCTCAGACATGGCTGACCATTCCGTTCTGGAACAATATTTTCTTGATGATCGTGCTGATCTGGATCCAGACCGGCTTTGCCATGGTCATCCTGTCGGCTGCTCTGCGCGGGATCCCCGAGGAAACGATCGAGGCCGCGATCATTGACGGAGCAGGCCCGTTCCAGATTTTCTTCAAGATCAAGATGCCACAGATCATGCCCACAATCGTGGTCGTGTGGACGACGATCACGCTGACCGTGCTCAAGGTCTTTGACATCGTGTTCACCATGACAAACGGCCAATGGGAGACGCAGGTTCTCGCCAATTACATGTACGACAAGCTGTTCCGCGCCAGTGACTGGGGCGTCGGCTCGGCCTCGGCAATTGTCATCATGCTTCTGGTGAGCCCCATCCTCGTTTGGAATGTCTACAACGCCCGCAAGGAGATGCGCTGATGGATAATATCGCAGGATCCAAGTCCGGCTTGACCTGGGCTGTTCACGTCTCGGTCGCGTTTCTGGTGGCGCTCTGGCTCTTTCCGACGCTCGGTCTGTTCGTATCGTCCTTCCGGACTGCCGACCAGATTTCGACGTCGGGTTGGTGGGCGGCGTTGTTCCCTGCCGAGATCAACGAAGTCTATCGGGCCGATGATCCCGATGACTTCCGCGTGGCTGATGGTGACATGTTTGTGGTGCGTGGGAATGTTTATGGCGGTGAAAGCTCGTCCGTGATTTCAGTGTGGGGCACGTCTTCGCGCGCGATTGACGCCTATGCGGCGGGCGAAACCGCGGACCTAGGCGACGGCGAGACGCTCACACTTCAAGCCAATGGCGACTACGAATGGCGCGGCAATGACGATCAAATTTCCGGTCGCGGGCAGCGGATGTTTGCCACCGCCGAGTCGCCGCCTGAATTCACGCTAGAGAACTATTCCAACGTACTGTTCACGGAAGGATCAGGCGGGGGCATGGCCAAGGCGTTTTTCAACACGCTGACCGTCACGATCCCGGCCACAATCATCCCGATCCTGATCGCTGCTTTTGCGGCCTACGCTCTGGCGTGGATGGATTTTCCCGGGCGAGCGCTTCTGATTGCAGCCGTCGTAGGACTGCTTGTGGTCCCCCTACAACTGGCACTGATCCCGCTTCTGAAACTCCACCTCAATGTAGGGATAGGTAAAGGCTATCTGGGCGTCTGGTTGGCGCATACGGGGTTTGGTCTGCCGCTCGCGATATATCTATTGCGAAACTACATGGTGGGTCTGCCCAAGGACATCATCGAGAATGCGCGCGTTGATGGGGCGACGGATTTCCAGATCTTTGTGAAGATCATTCTGCCGTTGTCTTTCCCAGCTTTGGCTAGCTTTGCGATCTTCCAGTTCCTGTGGACGTGGAACGATCTGCTGGTTGCTCTGGTGTTCCTGATCGACGCCACCGGGGAAACAACCGTCATGACCAAACAGATCGTCGAAATGCTCGGCACCCGAGGAGGCAACTGGGAGATTCTTGCGACCGCTGCATTTATATCGATCGCAGTTCCGTTGACGGTCTTCTTTCTTCTTCAACGCTATCTTGTACGCGGCTTGCTGGCCGGTTCGGTGAAATAAGGACACTCGGACATGAGTTTCGTCGAAGCACAAATTCCACCCCAAGAGGTGCTTGCCGTTGACAAGGACTGGTGGCGCGGGGCGGTGATCTATCAAATCTATCCGCGCTCCTATCAGGACTCCAATAACGACGGGATCGGAGATCTGGCCGGGATCATCCACCGGCTGGATCACATCGCCTCGCTCGGTGTGGATGCCATCTGGATCTCGCCCTTCTTCACGTCCCCGATGCTGGACTTCGGCTATGACGTCTCGGACTATCGCGACGTCGATCCGATGTTCGGCACACTCGGCGACTTCGACGCGCTGGTGGATCGCGCGCACGAGCTTGGCATCCGCGTGATGATCGACCTCGTGCTCAGCCACACCTCGGACCAGCACCCCTGGTTCAAGGAAAGCCGCGCCAGCCGAGACAACGCACGGGCCGATTGGTACGTCTGGGCCGACCCCAAACCTGACGGCACGCCGCCCAACAACTGGCTTTCGATCTTTGGCGGGTCCGCGTGGGAGTGGGACGGCCAGCGCATGCAGTACTACCTGCACAACTTCCTGCGCGAACAGCCTGACCTGAACTTCCACAATCCGGATGTGCAGGACGCGCTTCTGGGCGTGGTGCGCTACTGGTTGGAGCGGGGCGTCGATGGCTTCCGTCTGGACACGGTGAACTTCTACGTCCACGACAAAGAGCTTCGGGACAACCCGGCTCTGGCGGCAAACGAAATCAACGATTCTACCGCGCCCGCCGTGAACCCCTACAACTTCCAGAACCATCTTTATGACAAGACCCGACCGGAAAATCTTGAATTCCTGAAAAAGTTCCGCGCCGTCTGCGATGAATTCGACGCGATCACATCGGTTGGTGAGGTCGGCGAAGGCCAACGCGGGGCCGAGACACAGGCCGAATACACGGCTGGCGATGATCGTCTGCATATGTGCTATGACTTCGCGCTTCTTTCCAACACGTTGCCCTCGGGCAGCCGCATCGTCGACGTGCTGACAACTTTCGAGCGCGCAGGCGAGGCTGCCGGTGGTGGCGGTTGGGCCTGCTGGGCTTATTCGAACCACGACGTGGCCCGTCATGCGAGCCGTTGGGATCTTTCCGAAGATGCGCGAAAGGCTTACGCCGCGCTCTTGATGTCGATCCGCGGCACGGTCTGCCTTTATCAGGGCGAAGAACTGGGCCTGACCGAAGCCTATGTGGCCTTCGAAGACCTGCAGGATCCTTACGGCAAACGCTTCTGGCCGCGTTTCCGGGGGCGCGACGGGTGCCGGACACCCATGCCCTGGAACCACGACAAGACAAATGGCGGCTTCACCGGTGGCAAGCCTTGGCTGCCGGTTGCAGTCGAACACGTCGAACGCGCCGTGGACCTTCAGGAAGCGGACGAAAACTCGACGCTGAACTTCTATCGCAACATGCTGGGCTTCCGCTCGGCACATCGCGCGATGCTCAAAGGCGACTTCAAGACCGTCGAAGTCGAGCAAGACTATCTCAGCTTCATTCGCGAAGCGGACGGCGAACGCGTTTTCTGCGCGTTCAACCTCTCGGAGGAGGACCGCGAGGTGAAATGGCCCGAGGGCGAATGGCGCATCGACCGCGCCGCGCCCTTTGGCATCATCGAAGAGGGTGAGACGACAACCCTGCCGCCTTGGCAGGCCGTATTCGCCGTGGCGAACTAGAACAAGATCAAGGGGAGGAGGCCCGGCATGGCCAATCTGAAACTGACCGACGTTGCAAAGTCCTACGGCACCGTTGACGTCCTGAAGAATATCGATCTGGACATCGAAAAAGGCGAGCTGATTGTCTTTGTCGGCCCCTCGGGCTGCGGCAAGTCCACGCTGTTGCGCATGATCGCCGGCTTGGAAAAGATCACGGGCGGCGAGCTTGAGATCGACAACATGGTCGTCAACGACGTCCCGCCCTCCGAGCGCGGCATCGCCATGGTGTTCCAGTCTTATGCTCTTTATCCGCACATGACCGTGCGCGAAAACATGAGCTTTGCTCTACGCATCGCCAAGATGAGCCAGGCGGAAATCGACGAACGCGTGGACCGTGCGGCCAAGATCCTGCAACTGCACAACCTTCTGGATCGTCTGCCCAAGGCCCTTTCGGGTGGACAGCGTCAGCGGGTCGCCATTGGCCGATCGATCGTGCGGGACCCCAAAGTCTACCTCTTTGACGAACCGCTTTCGAATCTGGACGCCGCCCTTCGTGTCGCAACCCGGATCGAGATCGCACAACTCAAAGAGTCGATGCCCGACTCCACCATGATCTACGTCACGCATGACCAGGTTGAAGCCATGACGCTGGCAAGCCGCATCGTGGTGCTTGCCGGGGGCGGTATCGCCCAGGTCGGCTCGCCTCTGGAACTCTACGAACGCCCCGAGAACGAATTCGTGGCGCAGTTCATCGGCTCGCCCTCCATGAACCTTCTTCCGGGCAAGATCACCGGGACCGGGGAGCAAACGACGATCGAACTCGCCGATGGGGGTCGTGCGTTGTCCAACATCCCAAGCCTTGCCGAAGACATGGGCAAGGACGTCAATATCGGTGTGCGGCCCGAAGATTTCGTTCCGGCAGAAGAAGGCAACCATATCTACAAGGGTGATGTGGCCATCACAGAAGCCTTGGGCGAAGTCACGCTTCTTTATTTCGAACCCAAGGGCGACGCCGATCCGGTCATCGGCAAGCTGGCGGGCATTCACAAGGACCGTCGTGGCAGCACCGTCACGCTGACGGCGGATCCCGCCAAGGTGCATGTCTTCATGAACACGCAATCGCTCCTCTACCGCGACCGCGAAATCAAACAGATCGCCACGAAGGCGCATTGAGGGACGGGGGCTCTGCCCCCGGGCGCTGACGCGCCTCCCCCGGGATACTTGTGGCCAGATGAAGGGAGCGGCTTTTCCTTCATCTGGCCAAAAATATCTCGGGGGTATGGGGGCAGAGCCCCCATGGTCTCAACAGGGCTTTCCCCTTGCCACCTTCCATGCAATAGAGACGCGCCAAATGAACACTCCAAAGGAGGCGGGCATGGAGATTCGCGAGGCACTCACATTCGATGACGTTCTACTGGTGCCAGCGGCATCCACGGTACTGCCGTCAACAGCGGATACGCGTACGCGCGTGACGCGTCAGATCGCCATGAACATCCCGCTTTTGTCCTCGGCCATGGACACCGTGACCGAAGCAAAGATGGCCATTGCGATGGCGCAGGCAGGGGGGCTCGGCGTCATCCACCGCAATCTTGATATCCAAGAACAGGCCCGCCAGGTGCGCCGCGTGAAACGCTTTGAATCCGGCATCGTTTACAACCCGATCACCCTGCGCCCCGATCAAACCAAGGCCGACGCGATGGCCTTGGGCGAACGCTACCGGATCACCGGGTTTCCGGTCGTTGACGACAGCGGCTTTGTCGTGGGGATCGTCACCAACCGTGACATGCGCTTTGCCGAGGACGACGCAACGCCCGTCAGCGTCATGATGACCTCCGATGACTTGGCCATGCTGACCGAGCCTGCCGACCTTGATGAAGCCAAAAGCCTCATGAAAGCGCGCCGGATTGAAAAGCTGCTGGTGACGGACAAGTCCGGCAAGCTGACCGGGCTTTTGACGCTCAAGGACACCGAACAGGCCGTTCTGAACCCGCAGGCCTGCAAGGACGATCTCGGGCGGCTGCGCGTGGCCGCTGCGACGACCGTAGGCGACAGCGGGTTTGAACGCTCTGAACAACTCGTCGATGCCGGTGTCGACATCATCGTGATCGACACCGCCCATGGCCATTCCGAAGGGGTCGCCGACGCTGTGCGTCGCGCCAAGGCCCTGTCGAACGAGGTTCAGATCATCGCAGGCAACGTCGCCACGGCGGAGGGCACCAAGGCGTTGATCGATGCAGGCGCTGACGCGGTCAAGGTCGGGATCGGCCCGGGCTCGATCTGCACGACGCGCATGGTGGCAGGCGTTGGCGTGCCCCAACTGACCGCCATCATGGACAGCGCCTCGGCCGCCGAAGACGTGCCCGTCATCGCCGACGGCGGTATCAAGTTTTCAGGCGATTTCGCCAAGGCCCTCGCCGCTGG